>NZ_CP024314.1:1500000-1800000 GCF_002944315.1 Rhizobium sp. NXC24 | reverse complement strand
GAAAGCAGCGCTTGCCGAGGCGAAGCAGACGGTCCTCCAGTTGAAGGCTGCCCTTGATGCGGCCAACGCTGGGGTTACCGGCGCTGAGGCATCGCGCGACCGCTCCCTGCAGGCGTTCACAAAATTCCAGCAGGCAAACGAGAATGCAAAGTCCAGCGGCAAGGGCGCGATCTATTCCGAACTGGAGGTCGAAAACCGGCGTGGTATCTATCTGACCGCCGAAGCCGCCGCAGATACGGCACGTGCCCAGGCTGTCCAGGCAAAACTCGCCTATGAATCCGAGATCAACGGTACGAACCCAACCGTCGCCCGGTTGACGGCGGAACTGGGCAATGCGGAATACGAGCTTGACCAGACGACGGTGCGTGCGCCGAGCGATGGCTATGTGACCCAGGTCTTCCTTCGCCCCGGCATGATGGCCAACCCGTTGCCATTGCGTCCGGTGATGGTGTTCATCAACAGTGAGGACCGAATGCTCGCCGCAGCGTTCATCCAGAATTCGCTACAGCGCGTGAGTGTCGGCGACGACGCCGAAGTCGCTTTCAAGGCGGTTCCTGGCAAAATTTTCAAGGCACGCGTCGAAGAAGTCATCGACGTCATGGCCCAGGGACAGCTTCAGCCTAGCGGAGCGCTAATCGATCCGCAGTCGCCGGAGCGTACCGCACCGGGACAGACGCTGGCGCGTATCGAACTGCTCGAAAATACGGACAAATACCAATTGCCGGGAGGCGTCGTTGCGGAGGTCGCGGTCTATACCGAGCACTGGCATCACGTCGCCGTCCTCCGAAAGGTCCTTCTGCGCATGAGCAGTTGGATGAACTACGTCTTCCTGGAGCACTGAACGGCGAGGCAATCGCGCAGGACGTAGGAAGAGGCAGAACCGGCGATGGAGATGGAGGGCTGCGCGCATGAGCAGCCCTGCCGCATGAGCGGTTTTGCTGCGCCCTTGATATGAGATCGCCGCGCTTCGATGTGCGATGCCCTAAATTCTTCGGCAGGAATTGCCCGGAACGAATTTCGGCGTCAGCACAAAATCCCGGGCCGGCTCGACGGCGCCTTCCGGGTTGGTGATGCGGTGCATGAGGCGGCGGGCGATGATGCCGCCGAGCGCCAGTGTGTCCTGAACCACCATGGTAATGCGCGGCGTGATGACCGAGCTCCATTGCACATTGTCGATCATCGCGAGCGAAATGTCTTCCGGACAGCGGAACCCCAGCTCCTGCATGGCCTGTAATGCCGAAAGCGCCACGGTGTTGTTGGCGCCGAGGATTGCGGTGGGCCGCTCGGGCTGGATCAGCAGGCGCATGGCCGCTTCGTAGCCGGCGGTGCGCGTGAACTGCCCGTCGACGACGAAATTCGGGTTCACCTCAACGCCGGCATTGGCCATGGTCTCGGCAAAGCCGCGATAACGCTCCGTCGCCGTGTGCATATGGCTTGGGCCGGTGATGAAGGCGATGCGCTTGTGGCCGAGTTGAAGAAGATGCTCGGTCAGCATTGCGCCGGCGAGGTAATTGTCGGACCCGACGAAATCGCGCTCGATCCCGGCAACCTTCTGGTCGAAGCAGACGATCGGCACGTTCAGGCCTGCGATGAAATCGATATAGTTCTGGTCATAACCGGACGGCGCAAGCGCCAGGCCGGCAGTCTTAAGGCCGATCAGGTGCTCGACCATCGCCCTCTCGCGATCCGTCTTGCCGGAGGAATCGGTGACGACGACGAAATGCTCGTGGTCGAGCGCATAGTTTTCCAGCTCGCGCCGGATATCCCCGAAAAACGGGTTGCCGACATTGCCGACGACGAAACCGATCATGCGGCTGCGTCCGCGCGCAAGGCTTTGGGCAAGCGGGTCGGCAACGAAGCCGACCGCGGCAATCGCCTGGCGAATTTTTTCCAGCGTTTTCTGGCTGACCCGCGCCGGATTGCTGAGCGCCAGCGACACCGTCGAGACGGATACGTCAGCGAGTTTGGCGACATCACGAATTGTGGCCATGAATTTTTCGAACCGTTTCTATCGCCTTTTGCTTTCCGATCGAAGGTACTTCCCTCAATGAATCGCTGTCACAAATCTAACATTTATAGGCCGTGAAGCAATATGCAGAAAGAGATTTCAACAGCGCGCTTGACATGCAGGGCAGGAGGGTCAATGATTAAATCGAACCGGTTCGATTAAGCCGTAACACTTGGGAGGATAGTGTGACCGACGCAGCGATCAGTAGCGGCCGTGATGTGGCCGATGGCAAAGCATGGTTTGGACGCGACCGCTTCGGCATGTTCATTCACTTCGGGCTGTACGCCCTCGGCGCACGGCATGAATGGCTGAAGAACCGCGAGGAGTTCACCACCGAGGCCTATCAGAAGTATTTCGACAACTTCGATCCCGACCTCTACGACGCCCGCGAATGGGCGCGTCGCGCGCGCCAAGCCGGCATGAAATATGTCGTCCTGACCGCCAAGCATCACGAGGGTTTTTGCCTGTGGGATAGCAAGGTCACCGACTACAAGGTCACCAACACGCCCTATGGCAAGGACCTGATCGGCCCTTATGTCGAAGCGCTTCGCGCCGAGGGGCTGAAGGTCGGCTTCTATTATTCGCTGCTCGACTGGCATCATCCGGATTTCCCCATCGACGGGCATCACCCGCAGCGCAACCATCCCGACGCCGCCAAGCTCAATGAGGGCCGCGACGTCAAGCGTTATGCCAAGTACATGCGCGATCAGGTGACCGAACTTTTGACGAACTTCGGCAAGATCGACGTGATCTGGTTCGATTTCAGCTATCCCCGCCGCGTGTACAAGGGGCTGCCCGGCAAGGGCCGCGCCGATTGGGAGAGCGAAGACCTCATGAAGCTGGTGCGCCAACTACAGCCCGATATCATCGTCGGCGACCGCCTAGATCTTCCGCGCGACGCAGATCACATGCCCGACCTGGTGACGCCGGAACAATATACGCCGCGTGTCGCTCCGACGGTTGCCGGATTGCCGGTGCGCTGGGAGGCCTGCCACACCTTCAGCGGTTCCTGGGGCTACTATCGCGACGAGACGAGCTGGAAGGATGCCGGTCAGCTCATCAACATCCTGGTCGACACGGTTTCGCTCGGCGGCAACCTGCTAATGAATGTCGGCCCGACCGGCCGCGGCACTTTCGACGCTCGCGCCATCAAGGCACTCGACACCTATGGCGAATGGATGCGGCTGAACGGTCGTGCGATCTACGGCGCCGGCCCCTCCACCTACAAGGCTCCGAGCGGCTGCCGCTTCACCCAGAAGGGCAATCGGCTCTATCTGCATATCCAGACCTGGCCGTTCCGCCACATTCATATCGAAGGACTGGGGCGTAAGGTCAAATATGCGCAGTTCCTGCATGACGCCAGCGAACTCCATTGGCTCGATCCGGATGCCGATGTCGATTCCAATATCGGCGTCGCCGTTGGCGAGGGCATGCTGAGCCTGGAGCTGCCGGTGCTCAAGCCGGATGTCGTCACGCCGGTCATCGAACTGATCCTCAAGGACTGAAGGAGATAGCGAAACCCAGCCGCCCGGTGCCGTCATGAGCCGCGAAGCCGAACTCATTGCCGCGATGACCCCCTTGATCGCTGATCTGGCCGAAGACGGCAATGGCGCCGTCGCGCTCGCCGGGTCGCGCGGCAAGGGGTGGTCGGATGCGCAATCGGATTTCGACTTCCGGGTCTATGCCGATGCCTATCGCGGACCGGAGGTTCGGCAAACCGAGGCATGGAGGCGTTTTGAGGCCGCTCTGCAAAGCTGGCAGGCCGAAGGTATCCGCATGGATGGGGTCTGGATGCGCCGTTACGCAGGCGTGCAGCGCGATCTGGAATCCTGGCTTGCCGGCATGCCCGTGCCCAAAACCTTCGAATGGACGATCTGGGGCTATCACCTGCCGACAGATCTCGCCAGCCAGCAGATCATCGCCGATCCGCGCGGTCTGTTGACCGGCTGGAAGCGGCAATTGGCGGAGTATCCGGAAGCACTCAGGGCCTCCGTCCTCAGCCAGTACATGGATATTCTGCGCTACTGGGCCAGGGATTATCACTATGAAAGCAAGGTCGCTCGCCGCGATCTCGTTTTTCTCGTGGGGCTGACGGGCAAGCTTGCCAACGCCATTCTGCAGACGGTCTTTGCCCTCAACCGGGTCTATTTCCCGGGTGACGGCTGGAATCTGCCCATGGCAGCCGAACTCGAGCGGCTGCCGCCTGACTTCCTGCAGCGGATGACCGCCATTCTGGAGCCGGGACAAGGTTCGGACCCCTGGCGGCGCCAGCGAACGGAACTGATCGGCCTGATCGCCGACCTGGAGGTTATGATCGCGGCGTGAACGAGCCGCAAGACCAAGCCGGAGGGGAGCGTCCGGAGTGTGATCAGCGTCACTGCAACCAAAGTCATTATGGAGGAGGAGCCATCATGAAGCGTTCATTGATTTTTGCCGCCGCCCTTGCGGCGAGTTCACTACCTGGCATCGGCGCTAAGGCGCAGGATGCTCCCGTGACCCTTACCTGGCAGATGTGGGGCGAGCCAAACGATGCGCAGCTCTGGCAGCAACTGGCCGATCTCGTCACCCAGCAATATCCCAATATCAAGGTCCAGCTACAGCTTTCGGGATGGACGGATTATTGGACGCGCCTGCCGGTTCTGACGGCATCGGGCCAGGTCGCCGATATCGTCTCGATGCAGTCGATGCGTATGCCCAATTTCTATTCGATCCTCACGCCGCTCGACGACTACGTGAAGAACAGCGATGTCAAGGTGGCGGATTTCGAGACGTCGATCATGTCCGGGCTTTCCCATGACGGCAAGCTCTACGCGCTGCCCTATGACGTCGGGCCGTGGATGGTCTTCTACAATCGCGACAAGTTTGCCGCCGCCGGCTTGAAGGAGCCTGCCAAGGACTGGACCTTCGATGACTTCAAGGCGGATGCCAAGACGCTGACGAAGGACGGAACCTACGGTTACGGCACCCAAGGCTTCGATTTTATTGCCGGCCCCGTTGCCCTCGGTGCGGAATACTTCAATTCCGATAATGAATTCGACCTCACCAATGCCGGCTTCGTCGATGCCTTCAGCAAATATGCCGATCTCACCGCCAAGGACAAACTCTCGCCCGTCTTTGCCTCGGCAGCCGATGCCTCCGCAGCAAGCGGCCGCTTCGCCTCGGGCAATGTCGCCATGTATATCGACGGTCCCTGGACGCTGATTACCGCGCAGGCCAACGTCAAGTTCAAGATCGGCATCGCGCCGCTGCCACGCGGAAGCGGCCCGTCGCGCTTCATCACGGCCGGCTCGGGCTGGGGCATTTCCGCCACCAGCCAGCACAAGGATGCGGCTTTCAAAGCGCTGCAGGTGCTGAGCGGTCCGAAGGCGGCCGAAATCCTCGGCTCGGCCGGGCGCGCGCTGCCGGCCCGCCTGGCGCAACAGACCGCTTGGTATGACGGCGCGGCCAAAAATGTCAGCGGCACCCGCGACACGCTGCAATATATGTTCGCCCACACCACGCCGTTCCGTATCAATGAGAAATGGAACCAGTTCGAGAATCTGGTGATGCAATATGTGCCGCTGACGCTGACGGGAGACTCGAAACCCGAGGGCGTGCTGAGCGACATTCAGAGCCAGCTTCCCTAGCCCCCAAGGGATCTGGCCTGCCTGCGGCCGGGCCACCGGCTCGACCGCAGCGCCCTTGCCGGAAAGGAGAGGCCCATGATGCTGGGCAAACACACCGACATGATCGCAAGACCAAGGCCACGCTCGCGCAAATGGTTCAGAGGCGAGGGATGGACGGCCTTGTTCTTTCTGCTGCCGGGCCTGATCGGCATTGTCCTGTTCCTCGTCCTGCCGATCCTAGCTTCGATCGCGCTCAGCTTCACCAATTGGCAATTGCTTGGTACGCCGCGTTTCGTCGGAATTTCCAATTACACGCGCCTGTTTACGACCGATCCGCAATTCTGGACGGTCATGCGCAACACCATCTTCTTCACGGTCGAATATCTGGTTCTGAATATCGTCATTTCGCTCGGGCTTGCGACGTGGATTTCGAGCTTGAAGATCGGACAGCGCTGGTTCCGGGTGATCTTCTTCCTTCCGACCTTCACCCCGCTCATCGCGGTCGCCATGGTCTGGATGCTGATCTTCACCAGCGGCGGCCTTTTCGACAGCCTGATGGCGGCGTTGTCATTGCCATTCTCAGGCGTCCTCAACGATCGCACGCTCGCCATGCAGGCTGTGGTGCTCACATCGATCTGGGCTGGCGTCGGCTACAATACGGTTCTCTTCAACGCCGCTCTCGACATGGTGCCGGCGACCTATCTGGAAGCGGCGCGGATCGACGGCGCCACGGCCTGGGACCGTTTCTGGAAAATCCGGCTGCCACTAATCTCTCCGACCTTGTTCTTCGGCACGGTGATGACGGCGATTACGTCGCTGCAGGTCTTCGACCAGATTTTCGTCATGACGAAGGGCGGGCCGGGATCGTCGACCGCAACGCTCGGCTACGCCATCTACCAGCGCGGCTTTCAGAATTTCCAGATGGGCTATGCCTCGGCAATCGCCTGGGTGATGTTCGCCCTGATCATGGCACTGACCGCCCTGCAATTCTGGTTCCAGCGCAAATGGGTGCATTATGACGCTTAAGTCCAAGACCAGAGCGCGCCGGAAGCTGGCGCTCGACATCATCAATCACGCTGCTCTTACGCTCGTGGCGATCGCCTTTCTGTTTCCCTTTTTCTGGATGGTCTCGAACGCGGTGCGCTCGAATGCCGAAGTGACGGCAATACCGGTGCGCATCCTGCCAGAGGTCTTCGAATGGGGTAATTTCGCTGCAGCCTGGACTAGGCTGCCCTTCGGCCGCTTCTTCCTCAACAGCGCCGTCATCGCCGTCTGCGTGACCTTGATCACCGTCGTCGTCTCCTGCCTTTCAGGCTACGCTTTTGCACGGCTGAAGTTCAGAGGGCGTGAAACCTTGCTGCTGGGCTATATCGGCACGCTGATGGTGCCGCCGCTGATGCTCATCATTCCCCTGTTTCTGATCGTCAACAAGCTTGGCCTGGTCAACACTTTCCCCGGCGTGATCCTGCCGATCTCCTTCGGCACCTTCGGCGCATTCCTGATGCGGCAGTTCTTCCTGTCCATTCCCATGGAGCTTGAGGAGGCGGCAAGGATCGACGGCGCATCGCGCCTGCGCATCCTCGTCAGCATCATCGTGCCCCTGTCCATGCCGGCGATCGGGCTGCTGTCACTGTTCACCTTCATCGGGCAGTGGAACAATTTCCTCTGGCCGCTGATCGTCATGACCGGTGCCGACAATGCCACGCTGCCCGTCGGTCTCACCCTGTTCCAGACGCAGCAGGGCACGCAATGGAACTATCTGATGGCGGGCGCCGCCCTTTCCATGCTTCCCGGGATCTTCCTTGCGATCATCCTGCAGAAGCTCATCTACAACAGCATCGCACTCAATGCGGGCATGGGCGGGCGTTGACGCACCGGCCGACATTATCGGGAGAGATCCATGGCGAAACTGACCATTCGCAACGCCATCAAACGCTACGGCGCGCTCGAAGTGCTGCATGGCGTCTCCGTCGCTGCACAGGACGGGGAATTCGTCGTTCTGGTCGGCCCCTCGGGCTGCGGCAAATCCACTTTGCTGCGCATGATCGCCGGGCTTGAAAGCATCAGCGACGGTGAGATCGAAATCGGCGACCGCATTGTCAACGATCTCGAACCCAATGAGCGTGATATCGCCATGGTGTTCCAATCCTACGCGCTCTATCCGCATATGACCGTACGCGACAACATGGCCTTTTCGCTGAAGCTCGCGCGCCGCAGCAGGCAGGAGATCGAGCAGAAGGTGAGTGATGCCGCCGCGATCCTCGACCTTGCCGCACTCCTCGATCGTTATCCCCGGCAATTGTCTGGCGGGCAGCGCCAGCGCGTGGCAATGGGCCGAGCCATCGTCCGCAACCCGGCGGTCTTCCTCTTCGATGAGCCGCTTTCCAATCTCGATGCGAAACTGCGCGTGCAGATGCGCACCGAGATCAAGACGTTGCACCAGCGGCTCGGCACCACCATGGTCTACGTGACGCATGACCAGATGGAGGCCATGACCATGGCCGACCGCATCGTCGTCATGCGTGGCGGGCATATCGAGCAGATCGGCTCGCCGCTCGAAATCTACGATACACCGGCCAACAGCTTCGTCGCCGGCTTTATCGGATCGCCATCGATGAACTTCATAGACGGCCTCGTTGTCGAACGGGGCGGAGCCATGGAATTGCAGGCCGCGGAAAATCTGCATTGGCCGCTGCCGGAAAGCGCCCGTCGCCATCTCGGTCGATCCGTCCAGCTTGGCATCCGGCCGGAACATATCGCCGTCGACGCAGACGGCGTGCAGGCAACGGTGATCATCATCGAACCCACGGGCTCGGATACGCATCTGCAATTGCAAGCCGGGACCCATTCCATCGCCGCCGCCGTGAGGGATCGCCCTCCCGTAGCCACAGGCCAGGCGATCCAGCTCAAAATCGACACCGCAAAGGCGCACCTGTTCGACCCATCGAGTGGCGAACGGCTCGGTTAAAGAATGGCCATGGCTTTCGGATGCAGGCCAAAGTTCCTAAAGTCTTACACGGGGTTCAACGCCATGGCGGACTGTATCACCGTCGCGCTTCGGCGAGGTGGCTCCCCAAATAAGCGCTTATATTCCCGGCTGAACTGAGAGGCACTTTCGTAGCCCACGGCGAAGGCCACAGAGGCGGCTTTGGCGTTGGCGGCAAGAATTCGCCGGCGAGCTTCGTGCAGCCGGACATGTTTCTGGTACTGAAGCGGGCTCAATCCGGTGACCGCCTTAAAGCGCCGATGGAACACAGACACGCTCATGCCCGCTATGTCTGCCATGGCTTCAATGGTCAGACGCTTTGCGTAGTGCTCCCGTATCCATTCCATTGCCCGGCGAATATGGGAGAGACGGGAATCCACGCCAGCTATCTGCCTGAGAATCCGACCCTGCGGTCCCATTAGTAGCCTGAAGAGTAATTCATGCTCAAAGTGTGAGGCCATGACCGGTATTTCGAGCGGCCGATCCAAAAGCTCCACCATGCGCCGCCATGCTTCAAGCAGCGGCGGGGACGCCTTCGTCACGTTGAAGCCTGAGGGAACAGATGGCTCTGGTATCCTGGCCATGTCCACCAGAAGAGAGGAGATAAGCACCGGGTCCAGATAGAGGTTCGCGGCAAGGTAGGGTTTGCCCGGGCTTGCCTCGGTGATCTGCCCCATTGCAACCACTTCAGCAGCCACGATCATGCAGTCGCCAGGGCCATATTCCAGAGTCTCGTCGCCAATAAGTGTCCTTTTTGCTCCCTGAAGGACGAGGCAGACAACTGGCTCGTAGATCATGGCCATCAATTCCGTCGGAGCATCCGACGAATAGATCTTCAGGCGGGGCACTTTCTGCTCATCGCGTCCCGCATGGCGCAGCGCGATCGCGTGGATTTCTTCCAAACTCGTCATAATAACACCTCAGACTTTTTGCCTGAAAAGGTCAAGAGATTGGCAGGATCAGGCAAGCTTTTGGTAGCATCAGGCATCGCTGGAATGGCCTGCCGCCACATATGCTTTGGACCAACAGATGGAGGTTCAAATGCATAAGCGTAGATTGGGTGTGAACGGCCCGGACGTGTCAGCAATCGGATATGGTGCCATGGGCATTACCTTGTGGTACGGATCAAGTGACGAGCAGCAGGGTTTCGAGACGATCAGGCGTGCCTATGATCTAGGCGTCACCTTTTTCGACACTGCCGAGGTTTATGGCTGGGGCGAAAACGAGAAGCTCGTTGGTCGCGCACTGAAGGGTATCCGCGAAAACGTCGTTGTTGCGACCAAGTTCGGCTTGACCCGTGAATATGCCACGGATAGCCGCCCGGAGCATATCCGTGAAGTGACCGAGAACAGCCTGCGCTATCTCGGAGTGGACCACATCGATATCCTATATCAGCATCGTGTAGATCCGAACGTTCCGATCGAAGATGTCGCGGGAACGGTCAAGGACCTGATCCAGCAGGGCAAGGTAAAATACTTCGGTCTTAGCGAAGCTGGGCCGCAGACCATTCGCAGGGCTCACGCCGTACAACCTGTGACGGCACTCCAAACCGAGTATTCGGTGTTCGAGCGAGACGTTGAAGCCATCCTGCCCGTCACGCGTGAACTTGGTATCGGCTTCGTCGCCTATTCTCCCCTCGGGCGAGGCTTCCTGACAGCCGCCGTCAAACCAGCCGCAGGGTATGAAGAGACGGACATGCGGCGGTTCGATCCGCGTTGGCAACCCGGTAACTTCGAGAAGAACCGAGAAGCTGTGCGCGAGTTGACGGTGCTGGCGGAGCAAAAAGGTGCGACGGTCTCGCAACTCGCGCTTGCCTGGTTGCTCGCTCAGGGTGATGACATTGTGCCGATTCCTGGTACACGCCGCCAAGACCGCCTCATCGAGAATGTCGGTGCCGTCGACCTGAACCTGACGCAGGAAGACCTTGATAGGATCAAGCAGATTCTGCCACATGGCGCATTCGGCGAAAGATACAGCAGCGGCGCTCCCGAATGGATTTAGGATTGCCCGCATGAGTGTTCCCACTCCGCCGCGCCGTACTCGAGGAATGGGGTGCAAGCCCTCCCCAAGTCTCAAAACTTGCGCTTCATCCTGTCACGCGGCGAAATTCTCGAAGTATATTTGGGGTTGGCGATGCGGGCATCATCCGTATCGCGGGTCTCCAAATCGTCCAGAATAGGGCAGCCCGGACGGTCGTCCCCCGTGCACTTCGTCGCCAGTTCCTCAAGGGTTGCGGCCATCTGCTCCAATTCCTGGATTTTGAGCCGAAGTTCGGCGATATGGGCAAGTGCTATCCGTTTGACATCGGCACTTTGCCGCTCGCGGTTGACCCAGAGATCCAGAAGCGTCTGAATTTCCGCAACCGGAAAGCCGACATCCCGCGCGCGGCGGATAAAGCGCAACACGTGGACATCGTCCTCCGAATAATCGCGATAACCTGAAGCCGTACGATCGGCCGCCTGAATGAGGCCGGTTTGTTCGTAATAGCGGATCATCTTGGCCGATACGCCCGATGCCTTCGCCGCCTGTCCGATATTCATGGGTTTTCTCCTGCGTAGGGTAGCCGGTCCCGTGCGGGACCGGCGGTATCTGGTTTATCAATTGGCGACCTTGAATCGGCGGAGCCTCAACGCATTACCGAGCACGAAGACGCTCGAAAGGGCCATGGCACCCGCCGCGAAGACCGGCGAGAGCAGGATGCCGAAGGCCGGGTAGAGAGCACCCGCGGCGACCGGGATCAGGGCCGTATTGTAGGCAAAGGCCCAGAACAAATTCTGGCGGATGTTGCCGATCGTCGCCTTGGAGAGCGCAATGGCGTTTGGTACGCCCTGCAGGCTGCCCGACATCAGGACCACATCCGCCGCCTCGATGGCGATATCCGTGCCCGTGCCGATGGCGAGACCCACATCCGCTTCGGCAAGCGCCGGGGCGTCGTTGATGCCGTCACCGACGAAGGCGACCTTGCCGTACTGGCTCTTGAGGCCGCTGATCGCGTCGACCTTACCATCCGGCAGGACTTCGGCGACGATCGCGTCGATGCCCAGCCGCGCCGCAACGGCATTCGCTGTGCGGGCATTGTCGCCGGTAATCATCGCGACCTTGAGGCCGAGATCGTGCAGGGCCTTGATCGCCGCGGGCGTCGTGTCCTTGATCCGGTCCGCCACGGCGACGATCGCCGCGAGCTTGCCGTCGATCGCGGCATAGAGGGGTGACTTGCCCTCGTTGCCGAGGCGTTCGGCGACCGAGGCCAAGCCGGCGACGTCATGGCCAAGTTCGGCCATGTACCGGTCGGCGCCGATTTGAACCAGCTTGCCGTCGACTTTCGCCTGCACGCCGAAGCCGGTAACCGATTCAAAATCCGACACGGACGATAGCGAGAGACCTTCCCCGGTGGCGGCGTCGACGATCGCGCGGGCGATCGGGTGCTCGGATTTGGCCTCGACGGCGGCAATGAGGCTGAGGATGGTCGGCCTGTCGAACCCGGTGGCCAGTTCCAGGTTCGTCAGCGTTGGCTTGCCCTCGGTCAGTGTACCGGTCTTGTCGACGGCGACGACCTTGGCGTCCTTGAGCAATTGCAACGCCTCGCCCTTGCGGAACAATACGCCGAGCTCTGCGCCCCGTCCCGTGCCCACCATGATCGAAGTGGGCGTTGCCAGACCCATGGCGCAGGGGCACGCGATAATCAGAACCGCGACGGCGTTGACGAGCGCAAAGGTAAGGGCGGGCGAGGGGCCGAAGTAGAGCCATGCCGCGAAGGTAATTGCGGCCACAGCCATGACGGCCGGCACGAACCACATGGTTACCTTATCGACCTGAGCCTGGATGGGCAGCTTGGAGGCTTGCGCTTCTTCGACCATGCGAATGATCTGCGACAGCACGGTGTCGCCACCCACGGCCGTCGCACGGAAGGCAAATGCACCTTTCTGGTTCACCGTGCCGCCGACAACCGCGCTGCCTGCGGTTTTCGATGCCGGGATCGGTTCGCCCGTAATCATCGACTCGTCGACATAGCTGGTTCCTTCAATCACTTCTCCATCGACGGGAACACGTTCGCCGGGCCTGACTTCGACGATATCACCGGCAACAACCGAGCCGATCGGCAGATCGACGGCCTTGCCGTCCCGCCGAACGCGAGCGCTTCTGACCTGAAGGTCGACCAGGCGCTTGATCGCCTCAGACGTGCGTCCCTTGGCGCGGGCCTCCAGCAGGCGGCCGAGCAGGATAAGCGTCACGATGACGCCGGCGGCTTCGAAATAGACGTTGATCGTACCAGGGGGCAGGAAACCGGGCGCGAAGGTTGCGACAAGCGAATAGCCATAGGCCGCGAACGAGCCGATGGCGACCAATGAGTTCATATCTGGGGCAAGTCGCCCAAGTGCCGGAAGTCCCTTATGATAGAAGCGGATGCCGGGGAGAAAGAGGACGAGCGTCGTCAACGCGAACTGGAGGTACCAACTCCACTGCATGCCGATCGTCGATTCGATGAGGCTGTGAACGCGCGGGATGAAGTGCGATCCCATCTCCATGAGAAAGACCGGCGCGGTGAGCACGGCGGCGATGGTAAAGTCGCGGCTGAGTTCGCGCCGTTCGGCGTCCTTCTTCCCGGCGCGCTCGGTGTTTTCGTCCTCTCGGTCGGCGCCGATAAGCTTCGCCTCGTAGCCGGCGTTTTCGACTGCCGCAATCAGGGTTGCCGCATCCGCCGATCCTTTGACCGTCGCGCGCCCGGTCGCAAGGTTGACGGCGGCCTCGCTGACGCCCGGAACGGCCTTCAAGGCGCGTTCGACGCTGCCCACGCAGGATGCGCAGGTCATGCCTTCGATCGAAAGCTCGACGGAACTGGCCGCAGGCGCGAAATTCCCCAGCACGGAATAGCCGACGTTTTCGACAGCCTGGACGAGTTTTGCTCGGTCGATGGCTGCGTGCGCCGTTATGCTCGCCTTTTCGGTGGCGAGATTGACCGATACGGAATCGACGCCAGGCACCTCCTTCAGGGCGCGTTCAACGCTGCCCACACAGGATGCGCACGTCATGCCGTCGATCGGCAGAGATATGACCGTCGATAAATCCGTTGGCCGGACTGAACTATTCATAGGAGGTCCTTTCACGCTCCGGAATTTGAATGTGAAGGGAAGGTGGGGCTTCCAACCATGGGAAGGTCAATAGCATTTTTTTCGTCGGACGACACTTGACCTTACCATGGTTGGAAACTCCACTTTGAGTGCCGTGAGATCAAAACCAAGGAGAATTCTCATGGAACTCAGAATCGAAAACATGACCTGCGGCGGCTGCGCAAGGTCCGTTACCAAGGCAATCCAGTCCGTCGATCCCGACGCCAAGATCGAGACCAATCCCGATGCACGCACGGTCAAGATCGAGACGACCGCTTCTCAGTCGGCACTTCAGCAGATTCTCGAAAAGGCCGGCTATCCGGCAACTGCGAGCTGATCAGGGAGCAAGATCATGAATAAGCTCACCCCGATCTTCATCGCCGGTGCGATCGCCATCAGCGCGGGCCTCGCGATCGCGCAGAGCCAGTTGAAGACGAACGATGCAACACCTGCGGATCATTCCATGCCAGGAATGGACATGTCTGGCACCGAGACGCCGGCGTCCGGCGCCCCTTCCACGCAGGCATATGCGGCCGCAAACGACCGCATGCACAAGGACATGATGATCGAGTACAGCGGCGATGCCGACACCGACTTCATGCGCGGCATGATCCCGCATCATCAGGGCGCGATCGATATGGCCAAGGTTGCGCTGCAATACGGCAGAGATCCCGAAGTCCGCAAACTCGCCGAAGATGTGATCAAAGCCCAGGAAGACGAGATTGCCACGATGAAGAAATGGCTCGCCGAACACGGCAAGTGATGACTGGAGAGCGGCTTATCGAAGCTGCCTTCGGCTCAGAAACAAGAAACGCGATATTGCGGTGAGCGGCCTTATGGGCGGATCGCTCCCAAACGACCAAAAGGAAGCAATCGATGTACCGACGTACTTTTCTGACGGGCCTGGCAGGCCTTGCGATCTCCGGGCCTGCCGCGGCCCAGATGATGCACGACATGGGCAACATGACCGGACACGGCGCTCACAACATGATGTCCATGGCCGGCAACAAGCCTGTTTTGCCGGAAGGGCAGCCTTTGCGCGAGTTGCCGCGCTTGATGAACGAGTCTAGCGAGGCCGGCTTGTTCAAGGCGAGGCTTGCCGCAGAGCCGGGCCTCGTTCGTTTTGCCGAGGGGCTCGACACGCCCATGCTTCTCTATAACGGCGGAAATCCCGTAATCGAGGCGCACGAGGGCGACCGGATCGAGATTAGCTTCAAGAACGGCATTCCCGGCGAACCGACGACGGTTCATTGGCATGGGATGCCTGTGCCGGCCGATCAGGATGGCAGTCCCATGGAGCCCGTCGCTTCGAGCAGCGAGCGCATCTATACTTTCGATCTCCCAGAAGGAAGCGCCGCATCCTATTGGTTTCATCCCCATCCGCACGGCCTCACCGCCGCGCAGGTTTATCGCGGCCTTGCGGGCATCTTCCTCGTGAAACCGAAGAGCGATCCGATCCCTGCCGAATATGGCGATACGGTCCTGATGTTCACCGATCTTCGGATCGCCGAAGATGGAAGCATGCCGGCGAGCAACATGATGGACCTGATGAACGGGCGCGTCGGCGACCATGTGCTGGTCAATGGCCAGAAAAACCCAGCCCTGGCCGTGGCGAAAGGCGAGAAGCGTCGCCTGCGCCTGTTTAACGCGACAAACGCGCGGTTCCTCCGGCTGAAGTTCGAGAATGCCGCCATAGTGCTCGTCGGAACGGATGGAGGCCTTATCGAGGCTCCCGTCGCCGTCGACGAGCTGCTGCTTGCGCCCGCCGAGCGTGTCGAGCTGATCGTCTCCTTCGACAAGCCGGGAACGGCAAGGCTCACCACGCTCGACTATGAGCGCGGGTGGATGGGGCCGGGCAAGCCCGACGAGGCCGGCATGACCCTGCTGACGGCGAATATTTCGGAGAAGCCGGCGCCTGCCATGCCCCCGCTTCCGGTGAAGCTGCGGACCATTAAATCCCTCGCAAAGCCGACGGTCACGCGTCGCTTGGTGCTGACGGAATCCATGAAGGGCATGGAGATGAAGTTCCTGATCAACGGCGCTACCTTCGACATGACCCGCGTCGACGAAGTCTCGAAGGTCGGGCAAGTCGAACTCTGGGAAATCGTCAACCAAGCAGACATGGATCATCCGTTCCACGTGCACGGGACGCAGTTCCAGATTGTAGAGCACGAAAAGGACGGCCAGGTCACCAAGCCATCGTACCGGGCCTGGAAGGATACCGTGAACGTCGTAGCCGGCGAGACGGTACGCATCCTGTTGCGACAGAATTTGCCGGGGCCGCGCATGTATCACTGCCACATCCTCGAGCATGAAGATCTCGGCATGATGGGCACGGTCGATGTTCACGCCTGAGCACCCGATCGTCAATCGAAGCGCGGAGGGAAAAGAGACGTTATCTTTCCTTCGCCTTCGATGAGCAATGCTCATGGCAACGTGAAAACATACCACTTCTGCTCATGAATCTTATCCGCTACTCCTGAGGCCGATGTGGGCGCTACCTCTCTGTTTTAACTGGGAGATCGGGCTTGCCGTCACATCGGATCAACCCAAATTCACGGAGAATCTTCAAATGCTCGAGTGGGGAAAATACCGGCAGGAACTGTCGTCGCGCGTTGCCGAACTTGGCCAGCTATCGCCTGCGACGCTCGAGGGTGTCCGCACCCTCGGCGGCGCTTGCCAGAAGACCGGCCGGCTGGATGCCAAGACCCGCGAGCTGATCGCGCTTGCCGTGGCGGTGACGACGCGCTGCGATGGCTGCATTGCCAGCCATACCGCCGAAGCCGCAAAAGTTGGCGCAACGCGCGAGGAAATCGCTGAGGCACTCGGCGTGGCGATTGCTCTGAACGCAGGCGCGGCTTTGGTTTACTCGTCGCGTGTTCTGGATGCTTTCGACACCGTCGGCGGCTGATCACGAAGGAAAAGGGGAGGAGGGCAAGATACTGTCCTTCTCCACAAGTCAGCCATCGAGGAGGTCAATGCGCACTCAGAGCCGCGGCAGCGCTCGTGAGCTCCGACGATGCCTAATGACCCAGGATCTGACTGAGGAACGCGCGCGTGCGTTCCGATTGCGGCGCACTGAAGAATGCTTTCGGTTCGTTCTGCTCCACGATCTGACCCTGATCCATGAAGATCACCCTGTTAGCCACGGCCTGCGCAAACCCCATTTCATGGGTGACGCAGAGCATGGTCATGCCCTCTTCGGCGAGCGCGATCATCGTATCGAGCACTTCCTTGATCATTTCGGGATCGAGGGCCGAGGTCGGTTCATCGAACAGCATGACGCGCGGCTTCATGCAGAGCGATCGTGCGATCGCAACACGCTGCTGCTGACCGCCTGAGAGCTGGCCGGGATATTTATGCGCCTGATCCGGAATCCTGACCTTCTCAAGGAAGTGCATGGCGAGCTCCCTGGCCTCCTTTTGCGGCATCTTGCGGACCCAGATCGGAGCGAGGGTGCAGTTCTGAAGAATGGTCAGATGCGGAAAGAGATTGAAGTGCTGGAATACCATCCCGACTTCGCGGCGCACTTCCTCGATCTTCTTCAGGTCGTTGGTCAACTCGATGCCGTCGACGACGATCTTGCCTGCCTGATGCTCCTCAAGCCTGTTGATGCAGCGGATCATGGTTGATTTGCCGGAGCCGGAGGGTCCGCAAATGACGATCCGCTCGCCGCGCCGCACGGTGAGATTGATGTCGCGCAGAACGTGAAACTCGCCATACCACTTGTTCATGGCCGCGATCTCAATGGCGACGTCTGCAAGACCGATGCGATCGTCCTGCGGGAAAGCTCGTTGCGTCATAGTGCCTGTCATGCGCATTTCTCCTAACGATGGTCCGTCTTTAGCCGGCGCTCGAGATACATCGAGTAGCGCGACATGCTGAAGCAGAAGACGAAAAACACGGCGCCGATGAAGATGAAGAGTTCCCAGTAAATCCCTTGCCAGTTCGTGTTGGCGCGAATGGCCGCGGCAAGGGCGATCGGATCGAGAAGACCGATGAACATGACGAGCGTCGTGTCCTTGAAGAGACCGATGAAGGAATTCACGATGCCGGGAATGGAGATCTTGAGTGCTTGCGGCAGGATGATGAGCCGCTGAGACTTCCAGTAATCGAGCCCGAGTGCCTCTGCGGCCTCATACTGCCCACGCGGCAGAGCTGCCAAGCCACCGCGGATGACCTCGGCCATGTAGGCGCTCGCAAAGAGCGTCACCATGATGACGACGCGCAGAATGAGGTCGAAGTTGGTGCCGGGCGGCAGGAAGTAGTTCAGGAGCAGCGAAGCCGTGAACAGCAGTGTGATAAGCGGCACGCCGCGGATGAATTCGATGAACATGACGCTTAGCATATGGATGAGCGGCAGCTTGGAACGACGGCCAAGCGCGAGCAGAATGCCGAGCGGCAACGACAATGCAATTCCCGTCACGCCGATGATGATCGAGAGCAGGAACCCACCCACGTCACGCGATGCGACAGCATCGAGAACGACCGGAACGAGACCGTTTACGTCTGATGTGACAGGTTGGACGGCGTAGATCCACCAAAGGCTCGCGGCGAGGATGGCGATGCTGACACCAAGCCCTCGACCGATACGTGCCGTCAACATGAACAGCCCAGCGGCGACGGTAAAGCCGAGGTAGACGGAGATCGGAAACCACAGGCTTCCGCCCCAGATCAGCCAATAGGCGATGCCTGGATAGACGGCGCTGAACCAGAGCGCACGCGCCGGCACAGCGCGGAACAGGACCGGCGCCAATGCCACGAATAGCAGCCCGAAAGCCAAAACCGGCCGCCAATAGAGATTGGACGGGTAGAAGCCGAACAGAAGCTGCGGCCAGCGGTCACGGATGACGCCCCAGCATGCACCGGGCGCTCCACCCAGGAGTTGCCGACATTCGGCAAGCGAGTTGGCTTTCCAGATGGAATTGCCAAGCCAAGGTGCAATGGCCACGGTGATCCACACAACCGTCATCATCGACGCGACGGTCAGAAATGTACTGAGCCAGCCGTTGAAGAGGTTCTTTCTCGCCCATCGCATCGGGTCATTTTGTCCGACCGGTCTGGCCGAGGGGGAAATCAAGTCCTGGCGCACCCAGGAGACGTTGTGCATGTTCATCTTAACGCTCCTTCAGCCTGACACGGTCGTTGTAGATGTTCATGACGCCGGAGATGATCAGGCTGATGCCGACGTAGATCAGCATCATCAGCAGCATGCCCTCGAGCTCGCGGCCGGTCTGGTTGATCGTGATGCCGCCGAGCGTCGAACGAAGATCCATGTAGCCGACGGCAAGGCCCAGCGACGTGTTCTTGGTGATGTTGAGATATTGCGAGATCAACGGCGGCACGATGACCCGCAAGGCCTGCGGCAGGATCACCAGACGCATCGTGCGACCTGACGAGAGCCCGAGCGCATGAGCGGCCTCCGTCTGCCCTCGGGAAATCGCAAGGATGCCGGAGCGAACGATCTCCGCAATGAAGGCGCCGGTATAGACGCTGAGCCCGATCCAGAGCGCGATGAAGGAATTGCGCAGTTGCAGACCGCCCGAGAAGTTCAGCCCCTTCAAGGCGGGATAGTCGAAATGAAATCCGAGCGTATAGAACAGGGCGATCATCGGCACTGTGCAAACAAGCAAGCTCTTCCACCAGGTCGCCGGTCGCCGGCCGGTCGCGCTTTGGAGCCGTTGAGCATGTTTGACCAGTCCCCGGCGGACGAGAAGCGAAAATGCGAGAACGCCGAAGATCGCCACAGAATTGAGGTCGAGCACGCTAAGGCCAATATTGATCTGGCCCAGGCTAAGGGAGAATTCGGGCACCGGCAGGTAGATGCCGCGGTTCGTGATGGCGATGCTGTCCCAGAGGATCATGGAGGTTGTCGGGTTTTCGCCGCGGAAAGCGTTCGGCGCCGGCATGGCCTCCGACATGACCGCCGCCGCCACGATGATCCAAAGCAGGGCGGGCACGTTGCGGAAGCTCTCGACATAGGCGGTCATCAGGCGGGCGACGATCCAGTTATCGGAGAGCCTCAGAACACCCGCCAACACGCCAAGGATCGTTGCGGTCACGCAGGCGAGCGCGGCAACAATCACCGTGTTGAGCAGTCCGACCAGGGCGGCGCGAGCATGGGTGCTGGTGCTCGAATAGTCGATGGCGTGAGGTGAGATGTCGTAACCGGCCGTGGCCCACAGGAAGCCGAAGGAGAAGTCCTTTCCGAGGGCGGCAAGGTTGCGGACCGTATTGTCGACCAGCCAGGCAGCCGCAAGGACAAGCATGATGAATGCGAGAACCTGGATCGTGCGGGCTCGGTAGCGGGTGTCGTTAAAGAGCATGCTCAGGTGAAACGGCTCGCGGCTAGCGTCGCTTTTCATTGCCATGAGTGATCTCCCTGAAGGTTCGCTGCGCGACCTTCGGCGCACAATGAGTGCGGTGTGGGCAAATGAGGACGGAAAAAGACGAATGGCGCGAGCCGAGCCCGCGCCGGAAGACGTTTTCAGCGGAACGGCAGCGGGTACATCAGGCCGCCCTGGTTCCACAGAGCGTTCTGGCCGCGGGCCAAACCGATCGGCGTCTTTTCGCCAATGTTCTTGGCAAAAATTTCCCCGTAATTGCCTTCGGCGGCGATCGCACGCTTCGCCCAGGCGGCATCCAGGCCCAATTGTTGGCCGAGATCGCCTTCCTTGCCCAGCAGGCGATTGATCTCCGGATTGTCCGTGCCGGTGGAGAGCTTCTCGACATTCTCGGCCGTGACGCCGAGTTCTTCAGCTTCGATCAGTGCATTCAGTGTCCACCGGGCGACATCGGCCCATTGATCATCGCCCTGGCGCACCAGCGGGGCCAAAGGCTCTTTCGAGATGACGTCGGGAAGAATGATATGGTCCTGCGGGTTCTTGAAGCTGGAACGCGTGGACGCAAGGTCTGAACCATCGCTGGTGTAGACGTCACAGGCACCCGCCAAATACTTCTGCGCAATATCGGCGTTGTTCTCGACCGGCACCGGCTCGTACGTCATGCCATTTTTGCGAAAATACTCGGCGAGGTTAAGCTCGGTCGTGGTGCCGGTCTGAATGCAGATCGTTGCGCCGTTCAGATCCTTGGCGCTCTTGGCACCGAGCGTCTTCGGTACCATGAAGCCCTGACCGTCATAGAAGTTTATGCCGGCGAAGGTGAACTTTAGGTCCACGTCCCGAGAAAACGTCCAGGTCGTCGTGCGGGACAAAATATCGATTTCGCCCGAGGCGAGCGCCGTAAAGCGCGTTTGGCCTGTCGTCGGAACGAAGTTTACCGCTTTGGGGTCTTTTAGGACCGCGGCTGCAATGGCACGGCAATAGGCGACGTCCATGCCTTGCCAAACGCCGGATGCATCCGGCGCGGAGAAACCGGCCTGACCGCCGGTCACGCCGCAGTTCAGCTTGCCGCGCGCCTGAACGTCGGCCATCGTGCCGGCCGAAGCGACACCAGTGGTCAGCGTTGCCGCGGCAATCGCGGCAAGTGCAATCATCATTTTCATTTTGCATTCTCCCAGTTTGTGATCCGGCGGCGGTGGCTTTTTGCCGATTTCTCCGCTGCTAAGATCGGTTGAGTTCCCGAATTCTTCGTCAGACCTTGTTTGTTCTTGAGTGATCTCGATGATGGCTTCGACCTGAACAGGCGCGTCCATCGGCAGCGCGGCGCCGCCGACGGCGGAACATCGGGCCACTCCTCAAAGCTCGGCGACGGCGGCGGTGATGCGCCGGATCGATTCATCGACGATTGCGCGTGGGCAGCCGAGATTGACGCGCATGAATCCATGTCCCTCGATGCCGAACTTCTGGCCCTTGTCGAGCCAGACGCGCGCCTTGGTCAGCATGAATTTATTGAGGGCATCGGCATCCATTCCGAGGCCGCGGCAATCCATCCAGGCCAGGTAAAGAGAGTCCGTCGGAAGGACCTTCAGGCGCGGATCCGCTTTGTGGATCGCGGTAGCAAAATGTGCGTGATTTGCCCTGAGATAGGCCAGCATATCCTCAAGCCATGGCTCGCCATGCGCATAGGCCGCCTCGGCGGCAACCATTCCCAGCACGTTGACCAGTTCGAAGACATTGCGCTCGTACTGGCGGCGCAGTTCGTCGCGGAGCCTCTTGTTCGGGACGAAGACATTGGCGCTCTGGAGACCCGGCAGGTTGAATGTCTTGCTCGGCGCGGTGCAGGTGATGCTGTTTTGCGCGAACGCTTCGCCGAGTGACGCGAACGGGATGTGCTTCTTGGCCGGGTTGAGGATCAGATCCTCGTGGATTTCGTCGGAGATGACCAGGACGCCGTGGCGGGCGCAGATTTCGCCCATCGTCCGCAGATCGTCCTCCGACCAGACGTTGCCGGTCGGGTTATGCGGGTGGCTGAGGATGAAAATCTTCGTATTGCCGCGGATCGCCGCTTCGAAAGTCTTCTCGTTGAACCGATAGCCATCGCCGGTGAATTCGAGCGGTGCATAGGCGAGGTGCCGGCCATTCAAAAGGACGTCGTTGTGAAAATGCGCGTAGACCGGCGGTTGGATCAGGATGCTGTCGCCCGGCGCCGAAAAAGCCTGAACGGCCGTCTTCAGCGTGGTGATGATGCCGGACGTCTGGAGAACCCATTCCTTCGCGACCTCCCAACCGAAACGCCGCTGCTGCCAACCGATCACAGCGTCGAGATAGGATGCGGTTCCCCCGCCGGGATAGCCGAAGACGCCATGATCGACCGCCGCGTGGAGCGCGTCGATGACGGCTTGCGGAGCCTTGAAATCGGTATCTGCCACCCACATCGGCAGGGGATCGGCCGCAGCTTCGTCGGGCGCCAGCAGTTTGCTGACATAAGCCCATTTCATGGAGTTGCTGTTCTTGCGATCAATGACCTCATCAAAAATCGATGATGTCTGCGCATAATCTGCAGGGTGATGTTGCGCAGTTGCCAGCTTCGTCACAGCGGTTTCCTTTCGTCTCGGCTGCCTCGTTGAGGCCTGATTGACGAAAAGTTAGCTGCATTGCATTATGAACGGAAATGGTATGATTTCATCTACTCATGAGTTGGTATCATAATGATCGATCGGCAGCACCTTGCGATTCTGAGAGAAGTCAGCCGCCGCGGTAGCGTTACTGCGGCCGCCGAAAAGCTCAATGTCACTCAGTCGGCTCTGAGCCATACGATCGCCAAGTTCGAAGAACGGCACGGCATCAAGATCTGGATGAAGACTGGCCGGGGCCTGCGATTGACGCAGACGGGCGAATATCTGCTGAGCATTGCCGAACGTATCCTGCCGCAGATGGAGCATGCGGAACGGGTGCTGACTGACTTCGCGGTGGGAAGAAGGGGAGCGCTTCGTGTCGGCATGGAATGCCACCCCTGCCAGCGCTGGCTCACGAGAATAGCGACGCCCTATCTGACAAAGTGGCCCGATGTGGATTTCGACGTGCGCACAGCCTTTCGTTTCGACGGCGTTGAGGCGCTCCTCGGTTACGAGATCGACCTGCTGATAACGCCGGACCCCGTGGAAGCGCCGGAGCTGCGTTTTACGCCTGTGTTTGATTACGAACTGGTCCTGATGGTGCACGAGACGCACCCTCTTGCCAGCCGCACTTGTGTACAGCCGCAAGACCTGCTGGATGAAGAGCTGATCACGGTTCCCGTCACCCTTGAGCGCCTGGACATCTACACCCAATTTCTTGTTCCGGCGCACTGCCGGCCCCGCCAGCATCGCACCGCCGAAACCATCGACCTGATGCTGCAACTCGTCTGTGCGGGCAGGGGCGTGACGGTTCTTCCGGATTGGCTGCTGCATGAGGATGGGTCCGGACTGCCAATCCGCGCGCTCAGCCTGGGAGACGCCGGCATTCGGAAAAGCATCAATCTGGGCGTACGGCGCGGCGAGGAAAGCATCTCCTACATCGACGGTTTCCTGAAGCTCGCTCTGGAGGTGGGGCGCTCAGCTTTGCCGTGATCAGTTGCCAAGGGCGTTCTTTATGGCCCATGCAAAGCCCGGCCTGGCGGAGCCGATATGGTCCTTGCCGGGGATCACGGTCGAGGATATTCGCAGACCGCTGTAACCGCGCGAGCGAAGACGCTCTTCAAACTTGTGTTGGAGATATGGCAGGACGACATCGCCAAGATACCGCTGATAGGCGGCTGCGCCGCCATAGAGCTTTCCGCTGCTCGGAAGGGCGACCGGCGTATAATCACGGCGCCGGCTATCCTCAAGGTTCTCGCCAAGGGCGTAGGAGAGGCCGACGATAACGGCTTGATCAATGGCATTGCTGTTTGCAAGCGCTCGGGCGTCGCAACTTAAGGTCGGAAAAGCCCGGCCGCCATCGGCGATGATCACCAGAGGATAGGTCTTTCCGGAACTCTCGGAATAATCCGCAGGCAGGCTGACATAGATCTCGTAACGGCGGCGCGAAACAGGATCCGGCAATTGCACCGTCAGATAATCGCTTTTCGAACAAAGCGATTTGGTTTCAGAGGCTGAAGAAGGCAATGAAACCGACATTGCCGTCACGAGCACTAGCAAAAGGACAAGGGCAGCTCGGATATGCATCAGTCGGCCGAGACAAAGCTGATGGCTACACCGAAGGCGTTCTCGGGCTTCACGACAACGCAATCGCCGACCATACTGAATGCGATGCCCGCTTCCGATAGCAGAGCTTGCTGTCGCGCCAAATCTGGAACGGAGACCGTATAGCCCGTGAAGCCGCCGTCGCTTCCACTCTTCTCCGCGACGAGTTTGCCATTTTTCGCCAGCTCATAAGTCACCTGGGTGTGGTCGGGCCTGTTCGGCTGGACATCTGTGAAGTCTGCCAGGAAGCCGGCATGATCTATGGGGTCCGCGCTCGCCAGCGTGACCGCCAGGATGTTTGTCGCGCCGTTCGGGTGCTTCTGAAAATCCGGGTTCCAGAAGTTCTCAGGAAAATGCTGCCGGCAAACGAAGAAGGAAGCGTTTGGAAGCTTAGGGTTCATGGCAAAGGCCAGCGTGAAGGCGACATGCGTCTCGCGGCCATCTGGACGGCGCCCCTTGCGTTCGAAAAAGAACGGTTCGAATTCGCCGATCTTCCTTTGCGAAAACGCCGCCGCGTCCGCCTTTGCGTCCGGGCTGTCGAGCACCAACATCGCAAAGCCTTCGCGCTTCCTGAGGTAATCCCGCACGAAAGCGCCGAAGCTGAAGCGCCGAGGTTCATGCGGCGGGATCACTCCGGGCTCGTCGCCCACCGTAATCAGCTCGATGAAGGAAGAGCCGAACTGGACAAGCCGGTTTTCGGTGCCCCAGGGATGGCGATTGCGGGCTCCAACCTTGAATCCGAGGCGCGCATAAAACTCCGCTGCGGCCTCAAGATCATGAACCGCGAGTACGATGTGATCGATACGGCGTTTGGAAACGGGCATTGCACTCAACCTTTCATCTGCTTTTTGTCAGCCTCGCCGCACGCCAAACCAGCGGAACAAGGATGAAGGCCACCGCGGGCAGCACTAGCCAATTGATAGTGCTCCAGCCAGAGCTATGCAGCAGCGATCCCGAAAAGAATGAGGCGCAAGCGACTGTACCGAAGACCATGAAGTCATTTGCGCCCTGCGCCTTGCCGCGTTCGGACGGAGAATGGCAACCGGCAACCATGGCGGTGGCGCCGATGAAGCCGAAGTTCCAACCGATCCCCAAAAGCACCAGTGCCCCCCAGAAATGCGCGACATCGAGGCCGCTCAGTGCAATGAGCGCCGAAGCGCCGATCAGGAGGAGACCTACCGCGGCGACACGCTCTTTGCCAAAGCGCGCCATCAGCCGGCCGGTGATGAAGCTTGGTCCAAACATCGACAGAACGTGCCATTGAATGCCGAGCGCTGCGGAATCGACGGAATGGCCGTGGCCAACCATAGCCATCGGTGCAGCCGTCATAACGAAGGTCATCAGCGCATAGGATACGACGCCGGTTGCGACCGCCAGGAGATAGCGCGGCGAACACAGGATTTGAGACAGTGGCCGGCAATCTGCCATTTCTGTCGATCCCGCCTTGGGTGTCTCAGGACGACGGAGTGCCAGCAGGATCGGAAGGGCGAGCATCGCCAGTGCCGCTTGACTGAGGAAGCTGCCGGCAAAAGAATGCCCCGGAAGCGCCTCACGCGTCCAAATGACCAACTGTGGTCCGATCACCGCCGCAATCAATCCGCCGACCATCACGCGGGAGATCGCCTTGTCGCGCGCTGCGCCAATCAGGCCGTCGGTCGCTGCGAAGCGGTAGCTCTGCACATAGGCCGAATAGAAGCCAGCCATGAACGTGCCGATGCAGAAGACGATAAAGCTCGCGTTGAGGATGCCGATGGTGGCGACAAGGCCCGCTGTCATGCCGATCGTTGCACCGAGAAGATAGCCGGTTCGACGCCCGAACCGCCGCATGATGGCCGCCGCCGGCAATGTCCCGAGAGCAAGCCCCAGATTGAACATGCTGACCGGCAAAGTGGCAGCGGTGGGATTGGATGCCAATTGTTGCCCGACAAGTCCGCCCAAGGAGATGATGATGGGGGAACTCGCCCCTCCGAGAGATTGGGCAGCCGTCAGCACCCAGACATTCCGGGAAGCGACATTCTGTTGTTCCGACAAACCGGTCGTGTCGCGGAACGTCCGATCGACGATTCCCATGAGCAAAAGTCCTTTCAATTCCTATTTGTCGCGAGCTTGTTGATAAGGTCGGTAGCCGCGCGAGTGGATGCCTCCACTGCGCCAGCCAGATAACCGGCTTCTACCGAGCTGGCCTCGCTCCCGGCCAGCACAAGCCGATCCTTCCACGGGCCGGTGATCCAGCCTTCATCCGGGGCGTGCGGATGGCCGGCGGAAAACCAGTCGGCGGATGTTGCCGTCAATGGATCGGCGGCCCAGTCCTTGTAGAGCGTGGCCCGCGGCTGGGCAGCTTCCGGCCCGAAGATGCGAGCGAACTGCTGGACGCAGGCCATAGTCAGCGCTTCCTCACCTATCGCCGCGCGTTGCTCCGCACCCATTCCAACGAAGCCGAACAGCGCCGCACTGCCGGTGGACGTCGTCGCATCATGGATCTCCGCCAGAGGCCCGACCATGCTCTGCGCCGTGCCCGAAAAGCCCGCCTCCCGCCAGAAGGGACGATCATAGACGGCAAAGAACTTTGCATGCGGCGCCATCCAGGTCGGGGTTTGTCGCCATAGCTCAATCGTCGCGGGTTCCTGGGGCGGCTCGAACCGGATCGTCGATTCCAGGATACGCGGCGGCAGGGCCGCTATGACCTGTGATGCCTGCAATTTCTCTTTCTGTCCGTCTGCGAACCGGATCGACAGCTTCACTCCGGCGTCCGTCAGGCGCATCTTGGTGACCTGCGCTCCGCACCGGAGCCGCGCTTCCGGCAAGTCCCGCGCCAGCGCCCGGACCAGCGCGGCAGACCCTCCGACAAGCCGCATCGTCTCGGGTTCCTGATCCAGTCCGGGATAGCGCTTTGCCGATTCCCGCGACATCCGTTCGAAGACGATGTCGCCATCACTATTCTGCGCGAAGGTTGGCAGATCGAGCTCCGCGACGAGCGCGGTGATCGCAGGCTGCATCCGGGGCCAGAACCAGGAGGGCCCAAGGTCGAAGCCATCTGCGTCGGGTTGGCCTGTCTCGTTGACGGTCTGGATCCGGCCGCCGAGCGTTGTTCTTGCCTCAAGGAGCAGGAATTCGATCCCTGCCGCATGCAACAGGCGCGCCGCATTCAGTCCCGCCAAACCTCCGCCGATAATCGCAACATCTGTGTTCATCTGTCTCTTTTCCGGGAAGTTGATCCCAGCGGCGCTTGCGTCGTTCAAGGCGGCGAATATGCCAATAAGGGAGTGGCAAGTGGTCCGCTAGGTCAAGGGCCGGTGGCCGGCGGGACGAATTCGTTGATCCGCGCGGCCATACCATGAGGCCTATCAAATCAGAAATGACGTTGCGTCATGTATCGATGAACTGCGCTCATAATGCTGAGATTCGACGTACCTCAAGCAGATGGCGCTGGCTCACGCGCGGATAAGAGTCCTTCCCGCTGGTTTCAGTCGGGCATCGGCAACACGTCGGGGTGCTGGAGAGGGGCATCCTTGATCCAAATCTGCGCACCCTCCGGCCCCGTCATTGCTTCAAGTGGCTCGCCTGCAGGCAAGCGACCCCAGCTCTGTGGCTCCAGTAGCTCGCCCCGAACTGTAAGGCTGCCCGAAAGCACTAAGAATTCGAGGCCGCGGCGATTTTTAACCGTTATGGTGAAATCCGGCTGCCAGTTCTCAAGCGAAACCTGTTCTTTTTCGTCTTCGAAAAGGACACGTGTTGTTTCGGCTCCATCGCGCAACGATGCCGCCTTGCCCTCGCCAGGCTGGCAGACGATTTGCACGTCGTCGCCCTTCCGGAACTGCCAAAGACGCACGAAGATCGTGCAGCCCTCTTCCGATGCGGGCACATGCGAGGTGCCGGGCGGATTGCGGAAATAACTTCCCACCGGATAATCCCCATGCTCGTCCTGGAAGGTCCCCTCGAGCACGAGTATTTCCTCGCCGCCGGCATGGACGTGGCGCGGAAAGGCGCTACCCGGCGCGTAGCGCACGATCGAGGTTGCCCGGGCGATTTCGCCGCCGACGCGATAAAGCATCCGCCGATCCACGCCGGCGGCAGGACTCGGCTTCCAATCGAGCCCGGCCGCGTGGACGATGACCGGTTTTGTCAGGTCTTCATTGATGCGCATTGGACTGATCTCCCATCGTCAGGACGATCCGGAACTTCACGTCGCCGGATCTCATTCTTTGAACGGCTTCCGCAGCTTGTTCCAGCGGCATGGTCTCGATCATCGGGCGCACTCCCGCCAGGACGCTGAAATCCAGCGTTTTCTCATTCTCGAACGGCGTACCCGTCATCGAGCCGATGAGGCCTCGCTCGCCGCCGACCAGGTATCGCGTCGACACAGGGAGCGGATCCTTGCCAACGCCGAGCACGACAAGGCGACCTTCCGGTGCAAGCGCGGGCATCAGCGCCGTGACCGCCGCCGGATTGCCGGTCGTCGTCAGGATCGCTTTCGCGCCGCCCATCTCGTTGAGAACGTCGGTGGCGTTTTCCTTATTCGTATCAATGTAGCGATGGGCACCAAGGTTCATCGCATCTGTGGCAATATCTTCGCCGCGCCCGACCGCCACGACGCGAAAACCGATCCTGCGGGCATATTGCAGCGCCATGTGGCCGAGGCCGCCAATTCCGAGAATAGCGACGGTGTCGCCAGCCTCGGCGCCCGATTTCTTCAGCGCGTTGAATGTGGCAAGCCCCGCGCACAGAATGGGAGCGGCCTCCTCGGACGACAGTTCGTCCGGAATGGAGACAAGCCCGGTCGCCCGCACGATCATCATTTCCGCATAGCCGCCATCGCTGGAGGCGCCGACCACGGTCTGGTTGCGGCAGAGATTGAAGCGGCCACGACGGCACTCGCGGCACTCGTTGCAATGGCCGCCGAGACGGCCGACGCCGACGCGCTGTCCCACCTTCCAGATCGAGGGCGTATTCGGACCAACAGCGGCAATACGGCCGATCACCTCATGGCCGGGAACACGGGGCGGCTGCAATGTGGGATCAGCATTGTCGATGTCGCTGGCATCGGCACCGCAGATGCCGCAGGCTTCGATGGCGATCAGGACTTCGCCCGCCTTGGGTACAGGGGTTTGCCGCTCCACGAGTTCAAGACCGTGTTGCGCGGTAATCTGCATCGCCCGATAAGTTGCCTTCATGACTTCCGCTCCTTTATGCGTTGGACATTGTCGGGATCGCTGTTTGCGGACCCGATCTGTTGATCAGGCTGATAGCGGCACGTTCCCCGGCTTCGACGGCGCCAGCCAGATAGCCGGGGTCGTGAACTGCGGTTTCGCTGCCCGCCAAGGTGATCCGATCGCTCCAATTATTGTCGGTCCATTCTCGACGGCGGCCGTCGGGATAGCCCGTCGCCATCTGGTCCAGGAAGGTGGCCGTCAGGGAATCTTCGGCCCAGTCCTTGTAGAGCGTTGCCGTCGGCCTCAATGCATCCGGTCCAAACAATTGCCCGAGTTGGGCGATCGAAGCGTCGGTGATGGCGTCGCGACCGACTTCTCTTCTGTAGTGTGCCGGAACGCCGACGAAGCCGAAGAGGGCTGCTTTCCCCGACGCGGTGGTGGCGTCATGGATCTCGACGAGTGGACCGGCCATGCTCCTTGCCGCGCCGGAAAGTCCGGCCGATCGCCAGAAGGGGGCCTCATAGAGAGCGAAGAACTTTGCATGCGGCGCCATCCAGGTCGGCGTCTCGCGCCAAAGCTTCTGAAGCAATGCACCCGGCGCCGGATCGAATTCGACCGTCTCGGCCAGCAAACGCGGCGGTAGCGCGAAGATGACATGGCCGGCAGCGATTTCTTCGACGAAACCGTCCGCCCCAACGACATGGATAGTAACGCCCCTGTCTGTTCGCTCGACCCGGGTCACTTTGGTTCCGAGACGTATGCTGTCCGGCGGCAAACGCGCTGCCAGCGCAGAAATGATCGAACCACTGCCGCCCACCAACCGCATGGACGGTGGGTCTTGCCGGAGCGTGCGATAGTGCTCGGTCGCCGTTTCCTGCGCACGCTGAAACACCGTCGCGCCATGGCTGTGCTGGGCAAAGAACTCAAGGCCCAATTCGTGTGCGAACCGGCTGATGGCGGGATGCACATCCGGCCAGAACCAGGATGGACCAAGATCAAATCCATCGTTTGAAGTTTTGCTGTCGGGATCTGCCGTCAGGATACGTCCGCCCAGACGATCCTGCGCCTCGATCAAGCTGAAACTGATGCCCGCGCGATGAAGGCGATAGGCGGCCGTCAGGCCGGCGAGCCCGCCGCCGATGATCATTATGGAGTTTGAAAAGGAAGATATCATTGGAGCGGCCTAAGGGTCGGCGTTCCGGCCCTCCTGTTACGGGTGGCTCAAGCCACGGCGTAGAAGCGGATCTCCTACGCGGCGGCCAGAAGCGGTTTGAGCCATTTGATGCCCCTGAAAAGTCGCCCTGACAAATGAGAGTTTCTTGCGTCCGACAAAGGAAATCTTTGCCGTGCTTGCGGGGAACCGATTGGGAGAAGACTCATCCCCGTCAGGATCGGATCGTGGATGCTTCCTCGATCAGCCAACTACGAAACGCCTGCAACTTCGGCAGCGAAGCGTATTCCGAACGATAGACCACGTAGTAGGCTAGCTTTGAAGGTACGCTTATCCCGGGAAACAGGCGCCGGAGCCGCCCGGCGGCCAGATCATCATGCGCCAGAATACTGCGCGCCAGCGCGATACCATGTCCCTCGATCGCGGCCTGAAGGACGGCGGCGGAATTATCGATCCTCATGCCTCTTTGCGGTTGGCTCTCGGGCACACCAGCCGCCCGCAGCCAGATGTCCCAGGTGACGAAGCCTATCGCGGGATCGACCGAGAGGTCATGGATGAGCGTGGTTCGCGTGAGATCGGGCGGTGCGGTCAAATTTCCCCTGTCGCAGAAACTGGGTGAGCAGACCGGAAAGACCTCCTCATCCATCAATTTCTCCGCAAGCAGTCCCGGCCAGTTCCCGTCGCCATATCGGACCCCCACGTCTATGCCATGTGCCTTGTAGTCGACGAGTTTCAGGCTCGTCTCAAGGCGGATATCGGTGTCCGGCGATCTGGCCTGGAAGCGGTCGATGCGCGGAAGCAGCCACTTGGCGGCGAAGGCCGGACTGACCGTAACGTTGAGGATGCGGCTGGTCGCAGAGTCCCGAAGCCGTTCCAGTCCAATCCCGAGGCGATCGAGTCCCGCGCGGATATCCGGAAGCGCGCGTTCGGCGCTTTCAGTCAAGGTCAATCTGGTTTTCCCGATAGCGCTGCGATGAAACACTGGGGCTCCCAGCCAGTCCTCGAGCCCGCGCACCATTTGCCCGACGGCCGCCGCGGTCACATTGAGTTCTTCAGCGGCGCCGGAAAAGCTGCCATGACGCGCACTGGCTTCGAAAGCCCGCAGCGCATTCAGATAAACCGGTGATTTCTTGTTCAAGGGACTTTCTCTTGCGCGGATTGCGGACGACTGATCGCCTAAAGATATTAAGCAACGTCTCCGTTTTGCGCTATCCGCCTCGCCGTCCTTGTACGCCGTTGCGGTCACGGCGAGGGGAACGAGGCGACAAGCCTCGATCACCCTCGCGTAGCGTCGGCGTCAGACGACGCCGCCGAGGCAGACATATTTGATTTCGGTGAACTCCTCGATGCCGTAGCGCGATCCCTCGCGGCCGAGACCGGAAAGCTTGACGCCGCCGAAAGGCGCTTCGGCCGTCGAGATCAGGCCGGTATTGACGCCGACCATGCCGTATTCGAGCGCTTCTGCGACGCGGAAGACGCGGGCGAGGTCCTTGGCATAGAAATAGGAGGCAAGACCGAATTCGGTGTCGTTGGCCTGGGCAATGACATCGGCCTCATCCTTGAAGCGGAAGAGCGGAGCCACCGGCCCGAAGGTCTCTTCCTTGGCGACAGCCATCGCCGGTGTGACATTGGCAAGTACGGTTGCCTCATAAAAGCGCCCGCCGAGCGGATGGCGATGACCGCCGGCAACGACGCGGCCGCCCTTGGAAAGCGCATCGGCGACATGCTCCTCGACCTTGGCAAGGGCTGCTTCGTCGATCAGCGGGCCGAGATTGATGCCTTCGTCGAAACCATTGCCGGTCTTCAGTGCGCCGACCGCCTTAGAGAGTTTTTCGGCAAAGGCATCATAGACACCGTCCTGCACATAGAGACGGTTGGCACAGACGCAGGTCTGGCCATTGTTGCGGAACTTGGCGATCAACGCACCTTCGACGGCGGCATCGAGATCGGCATCGTCAAAGACGATGAAGGGTGCATTGCCGCCGAGCTCCAGGCCGAGTTTCTTGATAGTCGGCGCGCTCTGCCTGTAAAGCTCGGCGCCGACTTCCGTCGAGCCGGTGAAGGTCAGCTTGCGCACGACCGGGCTTGCTGTCATCTCGCCGCCGATGGCGCGGGCCGAGCCGGTCAACACGCTGAACAAGCCCTTGGGAAGACCGGCACGTTCGGCAAGCACAGCTATTGCGATTGCCGAAAACGGCGTCTGCGAGGCCGGCTTCAGCACCATGGCGCAGCCGGCGGCAAAGGCAGGACCCGCCTTGCGGGTGATCATCGCATTCGGGAAGTTCCAGGGGGTGATCGCGGCGACGACGCCGATCGGCTGCTTCATCACCAGAATGCGCTTGTCTTTCTGGTGGCCGGGAATGATGTCGCCATAGACGCGGCGGGCTTCTTCGGCAAACCATTCGATGAAGCTGGCGCCATAGGCGATCTCGCCCTTGGCCTCGGGCAGCGGCTTGCCCTGTTCGGCCGTCAGGATGCGGCCGAGATCATCCTGGTTTTCCATCATCAGCTCGAACCAGCGCTTGAGGATGCCGGAGCGTTCCTTGGCGGTGCGGGCGGCCCATTCCTTCTGGGCGGCTTCGGCCGCGGCAATCGCCTTCCTGGTCTCGGCAGCCCCCAGATTGGGAACACGGCCAATGATCTCACCCGTCGCCGGATTGTCGACCTTGATTGCGTTGTCCCCTACCTCGATCCAGTCGCCACCGACCAATGCGGCCTGCCGGAACAATGTTGCGTCTTTCAAATGCATGACGGCCTCCTCGCAGATCCTTAAGGTCCAAATATCACATGCCAGCCTTGTTATCGGGACAGCTTCATATGGCGATTGACGTCCTTGTAAAGCAGGTAGCGGAATTTCCCCGGACCTCCGGCATAGCAGGCCTGTGGGCAGAAGGCGCGTAGCCACATGAAATCGCCGGCCTCGACTTCGACCCAATCCTGGTTCAGCCGATAAACGGCTTTGCCCTCGAGTACATAGAGACCATGCTCCATCACATGGGTTTCCGCAAACGGGATGACGGCACCGGGTTCGAAGGTAACGATTGTGACGTGCATGTCATGGCGCAGGTCTAGTGGATCGACGAAGCGGGTGGTTGCCCATTTCCCTTCAGTCCCAGGCATTGGCGTTGGTGCAATTTCCTGCTCATTGGTGAAAATTGGCTCTGGTGCGTCCAGGCCCGGAACGGTCTCATAGGCCTTGCGAATCCAGTGGAATCGCGTGGCGACCGATCCGTGATTGCGAAGTTGCCAACCGCTCGAGGGTGGCAAGAAGGCGTAGCCGCCGGGATGGAGCACATGAACGTCTCCCCCCAACTCGATCGTCACCTCTCCTTCCAAAACGAAGATTACTCCTTCGGCGTGCGGATCCGATTCCGGCTGCTCGCTACCGCCGCCTGGGGCGACCTCCATGATGTACTGCGAGAAGGTTTCCGCGAAGCCGGAGAGCGGGCGGGAGAGCACCCAAAGGCGTGTTCCGTTCCAGAAAGGCAAATAGCTGGTGACGATGTCCATCATCACACCCTTGGGGATCACAGCATAGGCTTCGGTAAAGACCGCACGGCCGGTCAGAAGGTCAGTCTGCGCCGGAGAGCCGCCCTTCGGCGCGAAATAGGTCGGTTTTGTCATTTTGCACTCCGCGAAATATGACGCCTCTGATCTTCGCCTGATCGAGGGCGTCAGGATGTGGCGAACATGATATCGGTTTGCCTATATCCGGCGGGCTTGTCCAGTCGCCGATGGTTCTGCAGCAAACTTTCCTACCCGTTTATCATGATGGCGCGTCGATCTCTCCTGGATGCTCAAAGCGTCTCAGACGCAGCGGTTGGACCGGGTGGTGGTCTCCGATGAGCCGAAAAACTCGATCTAACTTCGAAAATTAATGCCCGCATAAGGGGATAAAATGGGTAGAACAAGTTGAAATGGAAACAACTTAAAGGAATAGTGGCGGCCACGGTCAAAGTCGGGGCCGGAACGTCGAATTCTAAAATATCTGTTTTTGCCCGTCGTTGAAATCTCATCCGAGAGCGATGCGCGCGCTAGGCATACTTTGAGAAAAGGTTCGGAATGAAAAAGCTTATGATTCTGGTGGCTATCACTGTGGCGACTCTTTCTGCATCCGCCAGCGCCGGACCGGTCACGACCAAGGGCGGGTATGAATATGATCGAAATCAACTGAGCGATGCCACTGTTCTCAACTGGAACATCCAGGCATGCAGCCACGGTGGCATCAACCCGGACGCGCAACAGAAACTTGCGAAACTGATGGGCGTTTCAGAGGCCAATGTCCGTCTTGAGTTCTGTCGCCGCGTCCTCACCGCTTACGCGAAGGGAGCCATCCCCTACGAGGATTACGTTCAGTTTGTCCAGGGTCACCTCATGGCTCCAAGCATCATGAAGGCCTTGAGGATCGCCGGTTCGGCCCCGCTGAAGCCGCAGAGCCATGGACAAGGCGACATAGTTCTTCCGGTTTCAGCGAAAATGGACTCTGGCGAGACGTTCAAAGGCTCCACGATAGCCTCGCGCGAAGGCGGACGTTTCTCGGTTCAATCGTCGCGCCATTCTGTGAAATGTTCCGGCACCTACGATCCCAAGGATCGGCGCCCGACAGTCACTCTTCCGGTCAAATGCTCGGACGGTCGCACAGGCCAGGCCGAGGTCACGAGAGCGCCGGACCTCATGTCCGGATGGGGGAAGGTGAAACTGTCCGACGGAAGCGCCGGTCGACTGGTCGTTGGGTCAGTTCGCAAGCAGCCGTAACAGGCAGCTAAAGCGCCCACGGGCCTTCGGGCTGCTGTCTCTGTCGCGAAATAAAACGCCAGCCCCGATCTGGGCTGGCGATCCCGGTGCCGCGTTCTTCCATGAGAACCACGCAATCGATGACCGCGCTTCGCGCAAGCTTCGGATCAGGTGCCACTGCTACGGATACTTGTAAGAAACATCCTAGCGAGTAGCGCGGGCACCATGAAATTAAAAGCAGTCAGCTAGTTCGCAGTCGCGTTTATTCCTGCGCCTCTGCCAGCGTCGCAGCCTACTATCCGAAAGCCGCTGTGGCGGCTTGATGGGGCGGACAAGCAAGGCGTGATCAAGCTAACATTTGGAACGCTCGTTTATGACTTCAATCATTTCTTCTCTGTCCGCCAGTGCAATCCGGTCTCTCTCCACCGCCACGATCGCTGCTCTGACCACAGACGACGTCGCGGCGATGGGTACTAGCCAAATCAACGCGCTTACATCAACCCAGATCGCTGTGTTGAGTACGGAAGATATTGCTGTTCTCTCGACGAAACAAATGAAGGCCATATCGCCGAGCGCCATTGTGGGTTTGGGGCTGGATCAACTGGCGGTTCTTTCATCGGTCCAAATTGGAGGCCTCTCCACGGTCGAAGTGAGGGCGCTGACCACCGCTCAGGTCGCAGGGCTGTCGACGACGCAGATCAGTTCATTGACGACGACGCAGATCGCCGCTCTCTCTGCGACAGAGGTCGGCGCCCTTTCGACGGAGGATATTGCGGCGCTGTCGAGCAGCCAAATCGGGGCCATCAGCTCGTCCTCTCTGTCAAAGCTCTCCACCGATAATGTCGCGTTGCTCAGCACCGGCACGATCGCCGCCTTGAAGACGGCGCAGATCGCGGCACTGACATCCAGCCAGATCGCTGCGCTCACGACCAAGCAGATCGACGTTTTGAGTTCTACACAGATCGGCGCCTTGAGTCTGAAGCAGGTTGCGGCTCTAAGCACCGAGGCTGTGGCCGCACTCTCGACCGAACAAATCGCTTCACTGAAGTCTGCCTCGATTGCGGGTCTGACTACCAGTGAGATTGCGGCGCTGTCGACGACGCAGATCGCTGCATTGACGACGACGCAGATCGCGGCTCTCTCTGCCACAGAGGTCAGTGCCCTTTCGACCGAGGATATCGCGACACTGTCGAGCAGCCAGATCGGCGCCATCAGCTCCGTCGCCCTCTCGAAGCTTTCCACCGATAATGTCGCATTGCTCACCACCAGCACGATCGCCGCGTTGAAGACGGCGCAGATCGCGGCCCTGACGTCCAGCCAAATCGCTGCGCTTACGACCAATCAGGTCGACGTCTTGAGTTCGACGCAGATCGGCGCCTTGAGCCTGAAGCAGGTTGCATCTCTGAGCACCGCCGCCGTTGCTGCACTCTCTACCACGCAAATTGCCGCGCTGAAGACTGCTGCGATCGTGGGTCTGACCACGAGTGAGATCGCGGCGCTGTCGACAACGCAGATCGCTGCACTCTCCACCACGCAGATCGCAGCTCTCTCTGCGACAGAGGTCGGCGCCCTTTCCTCGGCGGATATTGCGGCGCTGTCGAGCAGCCAGATCGGGGCAATCAGCTCATCCGCGCTGTCGAAGCTCACGACGAGTAATGTCGCGTTGCTCACCACCAGCGCGATCGCCGCCTTGAAGACGGCACAGATCGCGGCGTTGACGTCCAGCCAGATCGCTGCGCTCACAACCAGTCAGATCGACGTTTTGAGTTCGACACAGATGGGCGCCTTGAGCCTGAGGCAGGTCGCGTCTCTGAGCACCGTCGCCGTGGCTGCACTGTCGACCACGCAAATCGCTTCACTGAAGTCAGCCTCCATCGCGGCCCTGACCACCAGTCAGATCGCGGCGCTGTCGACAACACAGATCGGTGCGTTGACGACGACGCAGATCGCGGCTCTCTCTGCCACAGAGGCCAGTGCTCTTTCGTCGGCGGATATTGCAGCGCTGTCGAGCAGCCAAATCGGAGCCCTCAGCTCGGTCGCTCTGTCGAAACTCTCTACCAGTAATGTCGCATTGCTCACCACCAGCACGATCGCTGGTTTGAAGACGGCCCAGATCGCTGCGCTGACATCCAGCCAGATCGCGGCGCTTACGACCGGTCAGGTCGAGGTTTTGAGTTCGACACAGATCAGCGCCTTGAGCCTGAAGCAGGTTGCGGCTCTGAGCACCGCCGCTGTGGCCGCGCTCTCGACCACGCAAATTGCCGCGCTGAAGTCCGCCTCGATCGCGGGGCTGACTACCGATGAGATTGCCGCGCTATCGACGACACAGATCGGTGCGTTGACGACGACGCAGATTGCCGCTCTCTCTGCCGCTGAGGTTGGTGCCCTTTCGACGGAGGATATAGCGGCGCTGTCGAGCAGCCAAATTGGAGCCCTCAGCTCGGTCGCTCTTTCGAAGCTCTCCACCGATAATGTCGCGTTGCTCACCACCAGCACGATCGCCGCCTTGAAGACGGCGCAGATCGCGGCACTGACATCCAGCCAGATCGCTGCACTCACGACCAAGCAGATCGACGTCTTGAGTTCGACGCAGATGGGCGCCTTGAGTCTGAAGCAGGTTGCGGCTCTGAGCACCGTCGCCGTGGCTGCACTCTCCACAACGCAGATTGCCGCGCTGGCGTCAGCCTCGATCGCGGCTCTGACCACCAGTCAGGTCGCGGTGCTATCGACGGCGCAGATCGGTGCATTGTCGAGCACGCAGATCGCCGCCCTGACCTCCGCGGAGATTGGCGCTCTGACGTCGAAGGATATCGAGGCGCTGTCGACCGAGCAAATCGAAGCCATCAGCACCCGAGGCATAAAAGGACTATCAACCTCTGATATTTCCGTGCTCTCCAGCGAACAGCTATACGCTATCACGACAACCCAGGCACAGGCTTTGGATTCCGAGCAAATTGCGGCGATCATTGCGGCCTATGCTGCTTATAGCTGACCATGACGTCTGTGATTGCTGAAACGTTGCGGTTTCCGCGAAATGATGACGAGGGACGGCGGCACTTCTTCGAATAGTTTTCGATCTGGAAGGCTATTTCGGCTGAAAGCCACCTGAGCGTCCCATTGCCATCAGCATTCTTGCTCGTGGAATAGAGAAGCGGCTCTACCTTGTGGGGCAAGGTAGAGCCGGGAGACCGCATAACGGCTCACTGAGCGCGCCCAAGCGTCGGGGAAACTTGTCCGCTTGCTAATTTTATACTACTCAAGGCTGAATATCCAGCTAAACCTAAGCGCGCCGACCGGTTTTAACAGCGACTGTTCCCGATATCTCAAGGACGCTGATCCATGTCGTCCGGTTAGGATGTTTGAATGACGGCTTTTGTCCGGCTACCGCAGGTTCCAGCTCCGGGTAATGCCTGGGGGCGCCCTGAGAAAACCCGCCGCTGGCAGGGGCGCTACCAACGACGGGCTCGGCTTGGAGACAGTTGGTCAGTGCGCGCGCCTGCCAACTGACAATTCAACATCCGCAGGGGCGAATTGTTCCATCGCCGCGTGAATTTGTCGCCGCTTGCGGTCGGATCATAGAGCATGACGAGCTGATTCTGGTCATTGCGCAGCTAGTTTCAGCGCAGGAGCGCCCTTGTCAGCCGGTGGATATGCTCTGCTCCGATGCCGCAGCAGCCGCCGATCATGGTCGCACCAGCTTCCGCCCATGAGCAGGCGAAGCGCGAATAGGTGTCGCTGGTCATATCCTCGCGGGTATCGTGGAGGCCCTCATTGGCGGCCGAATCACCTTGTTCGCCTTCAAAGGCATTGGCATAGACGCCGATCTCGAGCGCAGAGCCTTTATCTTTGAACACGCGAGCCGCTGTTTCGACCGCCGCCTGCATCACTTCCGGCTTGCTGCAGTTGAACAAGAGAGCCTTCGCGCCGGACGAGACCGCCCAGATCGCCGCATCTTCCACCCGTTCGCCGGAGCGCAGCTTCGGTTCGCCGCCTTTGACCTGTGCCTCGTCATCGGCCAGCGTGAACGAGATCCAGAATGGCTTCCCCGTTGCGGCAACCGCGGTGCGTACGGCTTCTCCCTCGGCGATCAGGCTGAGGGTCTCGCCAAGCCATACGTCCACATAGGGCGCTAGATTTTCAACCAGCACCTTGAGATAGGTCTGGACCTGCGAAGGATCGAAGTTCTGCGGCTCGTAGGAGCCAAAGATCGGCGGCAGCGAACCGGCAACCAGAATTTCCCGGTTGCTGACGGCATCGGCGGCTTCGCGCGCCAATTGGCCCGAGAGACTCATCAGCGACGCACCGTTCTTCTGAAACCGTTCCTCGCCGATGTGAAAGGGTACCAAGGCATAGCTGTTGGTGGTGACGACATCAGAGCCGGCAGCGATGAATTCCTCATGGACCTTTCGAACGATGTCTGGGGAATTGATCAGCGCTAAAGCTGACCATTCCGGCTGCTTCAGTTCGGCCCCGAGGCGCAGGAGTTCGCGGCTCATGCCGCCATCGAGAATATGAAGTTTGCTCATGGGTAGGGTCTCCGTAAATGCGTCGGGTCTGCGCGAAGGCACGACCCTTCCTGCGTGCTAGCGCCGCACCGGCACCTGCGCCTCCAAGTGGCGGAAGGCTCGTGCGATAATGGCGGTGAGAATGAGATAGAAGACGGTAACGACGATCAGCGGCTCGTAGACCAGCAGCGTGTCCTGACGCACCTTGCTGGCGACAGCGTAGAGATCCATCACCGTGACGGTGAAGGCGAGCGGTGTCGCCTTGAGCTGCATAACGATTTCGCCGCCGATCGTCGGTAAGGCGATGCGAATGGCGCGCGGCAGCCAGATGCGCCGGGTCAGCGTGAAGGGCCGCATCCCAAATGCACGGCCTGCTTCCAACTCCCCCTTCGGCACTGCGAGCAATGCGCCTCGCAACACTTCCGCCTCGTAGGCGGCATAGTTCAGCGTAAAGCTCAGGGCGGCAAAGAAGAAGCCCTCGCGTAGGATCGGCCAGAACAAGCTCTGACGGATGCCGGGGATCATCGGCAATAGCGAACCGACGCCATAATAGAGAAGCCAGAGCTGGATGAGCAGAGGCGTGCCGCGGAAGAAGGTGCAGTAGCTTCGGGCGAGAAGTTGCGTCAGCGGACCGCCGCTCACCTGCGCAAAGGCAAGGCCGATAGCGATGATGAAGCCGAAGACGACCGAGATCACCAGCAGCGCCACCGTCTGCGTAGCGCCTGCCAGAAGAAGCGGCCAATAGGAGGCTATCCATGAGAAGGTCATGCCGTTCGCTCCTCAGGCAGGTTTCGGCTGACCACGCCGCACATGGCGCTCGATCAGGTTGAAGACGACATTGGAGGCGAGCGTGAGGGCGAGGTAGAGAAAGGCGGAGGCTAGGAAGAAGATGAAATAATGCTTGGTGCTCGCGCCGGCGAGGCGCGTGGCGAGCGCCAGTTCCTGGTAGCCGACGACGGCGACCAGCGCGCTGTCCTTGGTGATCGACATCCACAGATTGGCAAGGCCCGGCAGTGCATTCGGCAGGAGTGCCGGCAGCATGACGCGGCGGAAACGCAGCATCGGCCCCATGCCGAAGGCCTTCGCCGCATCAATCTGACCGGCGGGGATTGCGAGGATCGCGCCGCGCAGCACTTCCGTCATGTAGGCGCCCTGCACGATGCCGAGCACGACGACGGCGACGACGAAGCCGTTCACTTCGATCGCAGGCAGGTTGAACGCGGCCAGGAGCCGGTTCAGCCCATCCATTCCGGCATAGTAGAGCCCGACGATCAGAATCAATTCCGGAATGGCGCGGACCGCTGTCGTATAAATATTGAGCAACAGGCCGAGCGGCCTGTTGCCGGAAAGCTTGCCAAGCGCGCCTCCGACCCCGAGCAGGAGGCCGATTATAAACGCGCCGGCGGAGATGGCGATCGTGGAGGCCGCACCCACGAGCAGCACACCACCCCACCCGGGCGGATACGGAGAGAGCAGGTCGAAGATACCTTGTGGAGCGGCCGCCATCGTCGAGATCGCTTACTTTGCGCCGTAGATGTCGAAGTCGAAATACTTCTTGGTGATTTCGTCGTACTTGCCGCTGGCACGGATCGCGGCGATCGCTGCATTGAGCTTGGTTTTCAGCTCGGTATCTTCCTTGCGAAGACCGCCGGAAACGCCAGCTCCGAGAATTTCCTTGTCGTCGGCGACGTCGCCCATCTTGGCGCAGCAATCCTTGCCGGCATCACTCTTCAGGAAGGCATCAAGAGCCAGCGAATCGCCGAAAACATAATCGATGCGGCCGGCGGCGAGATCCTGGAATGCCTCGTCCAGGGTCTGATAGGTTTTCTGATCCGCGACTTTGGCAAAGTACTTATTGAAGTAGTCGGACTGAATGGTTGAAACCTGAATGCCGATGGTCTTGCCCTTCACATCGTCGGCGGTTGCGCCGGGCTTCTGGTCTTTCGGGCCGATCAGGGTGCTTGGCGTGTTGTAATATTTATCGGTGAAGTCGATGATTTTCGAGCGTTCCACGGTGTTCGACATCGATGACCAGATCACGTCGAACTTTTTGCTCTGCAGGGCTGGAATGAGGCCATCCCAGGAGAGTTCGACGATCGAGCATTTTTCCTTCATCTGATCGCAGACGGCATTCATCAGGTCGATTTCCCAGCCCTGCCACTGACCGGAGGCATCCTTGGCGAAGAAGGGCGGATAGGATTCGTTCATAATGCCGAAACGAACGTCGGCCTGAGCCGTAAAGGCAGAAACGGCAAGCATGGCGCCGGCAAGAAGCAAGGGCAGTTTCATTCTGTGGATTCTCCTGATGTTGTTTTGTGAAAGCGGGGAGGGATCAGTGGCTGAGTGCGCCGGTGAATTCCCGGCAGCGGGCACTCAAGGGGGCATCGAAGATCTGCCGCGGCGGACCCTCCTCCTCGACCCGCCCTTGATGCAGAAAGAGAACATGACTGGAGACGTCACGGGCAAAGCGCATCTCATGGGTGACGAGCAGCATGGTTCGGCCCTCTTCCGCGAGGTCGCGGATGACCTTTAGCACCTCGCCGACCAGCTCGGGATCGAGTGCTGACGTTGGCTCGTCGAACAACATGACGGCGGGATCGACACAAAGCGCCCGGGCAATAGCGGCTCGCTGCTGCTGACCGCCGGAGAGGAAGGCGGGGTAAGCGTGGCGCTTTTCGTAAAGTCCGACTTTTTCGAGCAAGGCTTCCGCCTTTTCGACGGCCTCCCGGCGGGCAACGCCCATGACATGAACCGGCGCTTCGATAATGTTTTCGAGTACGGTTCGGTGTGCCCAGAGATTGAAACTTTGGAAGACCATGCCGAGACCGGTGCGCAGCCGCTCGACTTGCCGCCAGTTCGTCGGCTGCACCTGGCCGCCACGGCTGCGCTTTAAAGCGATTTCCTCGCCGTTCACGACGATGCGGCCGCGATCCGGTATTTCCAGCAAATTGATGCAGCGCAGAAAGGTGCTCTTTCCGGAGCCTGACGAACCGATGATCGAAATCACATCGCCTTTTTGGGCTTTCGTCGAAACGCCTTTGAGGACTTCATGGGGACCAAAGCTCTTGTGAAGATCATCCACATGAAGGGCTTGGAGAGGCGGTTCTGTCATACGGGGTTCCGAGTAAAAATAATTTGCGGAGAATATCGCGTATATGTGCCGTTTTTGCGCGCAAATTCTGATTGATTTGCATAATATATGCAGAAATTTGTTTCATATGCATCAAATGTGACAGAATGCCGGTATTGCCGGGCAATTCACGACTACGGTCTGGGGGTAGGATGGAAAAACTGGATCGCTTTGATCGCGATATTCTCGAGATCATCCAGCGCAATTGCCAGCTAACGGCGGAAACCATCGCCGAAAGGGTGGGGCTTTCGACCTCGGCCGTGCAACGGCGCCTGAAACGCCTGCGCGAGGAGGGGATCATCAAAGCGGAAGTCGCCGTCGTTGACCGCAAGGCGACCGGCACCCCCATGGTATTCATCACCGGGATGGAAATCGAGCGGGACAATTACGATGCGCTTGCGAAGTTCCGCCTTTGGGCGGAGAAGCAGGATCATATCCAGCAGGTCTATTATGTCACGGGCGCAGTTGATCTCATTGCCATCATCACGGCTCGGGACGTCGAACACTACGACGACATCGCTGCGCTGATCATGGCGGAAAACCCGCAGATCCGACGCATGCATACCAATGTTGTCCTGCGAGACGTCAAGCTCGGTCTGGTCGTCCCGTTGGCGACCGGGGATGATGACAACAAATAGAGTCGCAGATGCCGTCACCGACGGACGTCTCACGAATTCTATCGCCGTGGCGCAACTTGTGATAATTGCAGGTAACTCCGCAAAGGAACTTTCGGATGCAGTAGTCATTCCCCTTCCAGCTCACATGAGCCGAAAAGGAAAGGAGAATGCTATGAATACGAAACTCATCGTTTCAGCAGCGGCCGCCTTCGGCCTTCTCACTGGTTCAGCCTTCGCGCAGTCCTCGACGGTCACTGGGGCCGCGGGTGGCGCGGTTACCGGAGCAGTTGTCGGTGGCCCGGTGGGTGCGGCAGTCGGTGGTGTTGCGGGCGCTATTGTCGGTACCGCGATCGATCCGCCGCCACAGAAGGTTGTCACCTATGTGCAAGAGCAGCCGATGCCTCCGGCTGAAGCCGTCGTGCAAGAAAGAGTCGTCGTCGGTCAGCCGCTCCCCGAGACCGTTGTCGTAACGCCGGTTCCGGATAACCCGACTTACGCCTATGCCGTCGTCAACCATCAGCGTGTCATCATCCAACCGAAGACGCGCAAGGTTGTCAAAATTCTCGATTAATCCTACCGGAAGGACCTCTGCCGGAGGTCCTTCCTCTGCCGGCTCGCGCATAGATGCCGGACGCTTTTACCCAATTCCCTCATCGACCAGATTCCTGGCGCTTAGTCCCGCCATGTCCCGGCGGCCAGGGCAGGCGAAAGTTGGTGCCTCCTGCTATTTGTAAGCTTGCGCTTATGCCTGGGGGCTGTGACGCCCTTTATTGGTTGCCGCTTGTTTTCCGACAAGTTCAGCGCTTGGCGCCTGCACCAGTCGTGGCAGCATTCATTCATGACAACCCATGGAGGCAATATGGGGTGACGCTTTTGCAGCCCTGAGGATTCATTTTGCGCAATAACTCGACGGGAAAATGATAATATCGTCTTACAATATGGGCGCTATCGATAAGTATTATAAGTACAATATTCATTATTATACGTGCAGCGCGTATGTTTCTGAATATTTCTGCGGCCATATTTAGGGTTATATATTCGGTTATTCTTAATTTAATGATGCATTTCTGCATCTATGACAGGTTTATGTCAGCGTATTTCCATGGATTTATCAAAATATTGTGTTGGCGACGGAGCTTCTCTGGCTATCGTGCGCCCGGAAGTTCACGAACTTTCGATTCAAAGGGAACAGCCGGATGAATGAACGTAACGGATAATCTCCGGGTCGTTCCGATCAGGCACACAGATTGGAGACAAAATGAACATCAAGAGCCTTCTTCTCGGCTCCGCTGCTGCGCTTGCAGCAGTTTCCGGCGCTCACGCGGCTGACGCTGTCGTCGCTGCTGAACCGGAGCCGCTCGAATACGTCCGCATCTGCGACGCATACGGCGCTGGCTACTTCTTCATTCCGGGCACCGAAACCTGCCTCAAGATCGGCGGCAAGGTTCGTACGGAAGGTGAATGGTACAACGCCTACAACCCGAACGACGTTCGTGGCACGCTCTGGCACACCCGCGCTGAACTGCAGCTTCAGACGGCTACCGACACCGAATATGGTCCGCTGAAGACCAACACGGAACTGCGTTGGGATTGGCAGGAAGGCGGCTCCACGAGCACCAACTTCCTCCACGGCAGCATCAGCCTCGGTGGTTTCACCATCGGTAAGGAAGATTCGCAGTTCAACGTATTCACCGGTTACGCCGGCGACGTCATCAACGACGACGTGGTCTATGACGGCCCGTACGAACTGAACCAGATCACCTACAACTACGACGCCGGCAACGGCTTCACGGCTGTGATCTCGCTCGAAGACACCAATTCTGGCGTTGGCGCAACCGGCTCCAACGGCGAAGACAGCTCGGATCACTACGCTCCGGACGTCGTTGCCGGTGCTGGCTACAAGGCTGGCGCATGGTCCTTCAAGGTCGTCGGTGGTTATGACTCCATCGTCGAAGAAGGCGCCATCAAGGCTCGTGTCGATGCCGACTTCGGCGTCTTCTCTGCCTTCGTTATGGGCGGCTGGAACACGGACGGCGACAAGCTGAACAAGTACGCTGGCGCGAACGGTGGCGGCGACGCTTCCGGTATCGGCTGGGGCGACTGGGCAGTTTGGGGCGGCGCAAGCGTTCCGATCAACGAAAAGCTGAAGTGGAACTTCCAGGTCGCTTATACCGACTCGAAGATCTTCGCCGCTACGACGAACCTGAAGTGGAACCCGGTTAAGAACCTGCTCATCGAGCCGGAAGTTTCCTACACCAACTGGGATTCGATCAACGAAGATCAGTGGGCTGGTATCCTCCGCTTCGAGCGTAGCTTCTAATCTGATCTGAATTTGACCTCCGATCAGAAAAGGGAGAAGGCCCGGTTTCCCTCCGGGCCTTTTTCTGTTCTGTCGCAAGCATTTCCGCAGCGCGCAACTGCGCTAAATGATGCGCTCTAATGGTGTCTGCTGTCCTCAAGGGCGTAGGCGCCCCATTGTCGTCCTTGACAATCCAGCCACCGAAAATCTCAACGCTCATTTCGATAATTGTCTCACTGTTATGTGAAGTGGCATTCTCGCCCCTGACAAAACATCGTTACCTCTGCTAGGTGCATACAGCCTATCTACGCGATATCGATTGTACGTCCCTGTCAAATATCAGGAGTTTGAGCATGACCGGTTCTTCCGACTATACGCCGCCGAAAATCTGGACTTGGAACAAGGCGAATGGAGGCCAGTTCGCGAATATCAACCGTCCGATCGCTGGACCGACCCACGACAAGGATCTGCCGGTCGGCCGCCATCCTCTTCAGCTTTATTCGCTCGCAACGCCGAACGGTGTGAAAGTCACGATCATGCTGGAAGAGCTGCTGGCGCTCGGCCACAGCGGCGCGGAATATGACGCCTGGCTGATCAAGATCGGCGAGGGTGATCAATTCGGAAGCGGCTTCGTGGGGGTCAATCCCAATTCAAAAATTCCGGCCCTGATGGATCGCAGCGGCCCGACGCCGATTCGCGTCTTCGAGTCCGGTTCCATCCTGACCTATCTCGCCGAAAAATTCGGCGCCTTCCTGCCGACCGACCCCGCCGTGCGCGCCGAATGTTTTTCATGGCTGTTCTGGCAGATGGGAAGCGCACCTTATCTCGGCGGCGGCTTCGGCCACTTCTACGCCTATGCGCCGACGAAGATCGAATATGCGATCGACCGCTTTGCCATGGAGGTGAAGCGCCAGCTCGACGTGCTCGATCGCCGCCTTGCCGAAAGCGAATATCTCAGCGGCAAGGAATATACGATCGCCGACATGGCCGTTTGGCCCTGGTATGGCGGCCTGGTCAAGGGCTGGCAATACGGTGCGGCCGAGTTCCTTCAGGTCGAGGACTACAAGAATGTCCAGCGTTGGGCCGATGCAATCTTCGAACGGCCGGCAGTCAAACGCGGGCGGATGGTCAACCGGGTATCCGGTGAGCCCTCAAGCCAACTGCATGAGCGCCATGACGCCAGCGATTTTGAAACCAAGACGCAGGACAAGCTCGCAATTGCGAGCTGAACGATTCCTTTGCTATCAAAGCTGGGCGCTATTGCGCCCGGCTTAGCCGCTAAGGCTATCAGCCTTCGGTGAGCCTTTTGCTGCCGCCTCGACAAGAGATGTTCCGATGATAAAAGGCATCGGTGTTATCATGCGTCGAAATGTGACGAAGAAGAGGGTTCATGCGGCACTCCCGGTCAGATGTGCAAGGGCGCGCGCGCGTCGGACCTAACGTGCCGGCGACATCTAAGAAGGTGGGCCTTCGCTCGACTGAGATCGCCGATCGGAATTTCCGCGTCATCCTCGAAGCCATTCGCCGCTACGGTCCGTTGACGAGGCTCGAACTGGGACAGCGGACCGGACTGAGCGGGCCGGGCATCACCAATATATTGCGCCGGCTGAGCGATGACGGCCTCATCACATCCAGGCGGCGCAGGGATGCGGCCAAGGGGGCTTCGTCCACGGAATTTGCACTCAATCCGGATGGCGCCTTCTCGATCGGCGTCCGGCTGGGCGGGGCCTGCCCGGAAGCCGTGCTGATCGACCTCAGCGGTCAGATCCGAGAGCGGACGCAGCTCGACCAGACGATCGAGCTGCCGGCCGGCCTTGAAAAGGCGGCACGCGATCTTCTTGCCGGCAATAAGAGTATCGAGCAATCCGAGCTTGTTCATATAGCGATAGAGCGGCACCATGATCACCAGCGGTGAAATCCGCACGTGACGGTAGCACAGAACATGGGCTTTTCCCTGCGGCTGAAGCGCATGCCGCGGCCGGACATGAAGACGAGGGTCGATCGGGCGGCGCGCATTCTTGGCCTGGAGAGCCTGCTTGAACGCTATCCGAAACAGCTCTCCGGCGGCCAGCGCCAGCGCGTTGCCATGGGGCGCGCCATCGTGCGCGATCCGGCGGTGTTTCTCTTCGATGAGCCATTGTCGAACCTCGACGCGAAGCTGCGCGTCCAGATGCGTTCGGAAATCAAGGAGCTGCATCAACGCCTGAAGACGACGACGATCTACGTGACGCATGACCAGATCGAGGCGATGACCATGGCCGACAAGATCGTCGTCATGAAGGACGGCAAGATCGAGCAGATGGGCTCGCCGCTTGATCTCTACGATCAGCCGAGCAATCTCTTTGTTGCCGGCTTCATCGGCTCCCCGGCGATGAACTTTATCAAGGGCACGATGACGCAGGAGGGTTTTCGGACGGCCGATGGAATCCTGCTGCCGACGCTCAAAAAGCCCGAGAATGCCGCAACCTACGGCATCCGCCCGGAAAACATCCATCTCGATCCCCAGGGCATCGACATCAGCATCATCGTGCTGGAGCCGACTGGATCGGAAACGCTGATCATTGCCAAACTGGGCGAACAGACCATCACCTGCGTCTTCCGCGAGCGTATTCGTGCCAAGCCGGGAGAGATATTGCGGGTTTCGCCCGACATGTCGGCAATCCATCTCTTCGACGATGCCGGTGTGAACATACGCCACAGTCGCGTCCGATGATCTGGCCTGTGCAGGCGGAAGTTTGAGGCAATGCTGCCTGCACGAGAGGCTGCGCCTACGCGCTTATGTCGAAGATTCTGCCCGGTTTATCGGCGGATAACGCCGACCTTTGCGAGCACCTCGTTGGGGATCGCGTAACGTTGTATGATGTCGCGACCGTTTCGCAGACCGCAGATTTCGCGCTGGATGAAGAAGGCCCACACGGCGTCGGAAGCCTTATTGATAAGGTTCTCGCGTTCCGCATCGCTGTGGCGGGTTGCGTCCCATGCCCGCAACTCCGCAAGCGCGGACTCTACCTTCAGGCCGTTGCGACCAAGAGAAGCGGCGCGTTCGGACATGAGTTCGTATTCGAGAACATTGAAGCCGCCACTCGAATTGAACTGCCTCAGAGATTGCGGCGGACGAAGGCTCATGGATGAGTATCCTTTTGCTCTGCGATGATGTTAACCGATCATGTCCGGGAGATCGATAGGCCAGGCTTTTATGGTCCACCGGTGCTATGTTGTGGCAGGTATGCCGCAATCGCATGTCGACTATTCAAGCGTCGTAAGTGTGCAGTCAAAATTTGGCTCGCAGTCCAATTTGCGAAGCGTTTCGATCAATAATCGCGATCTTGCCATCGCGCCAAGCGCAATTTCCCATCTTTATCGTCTAAAAAATATGCGATCGTCTTAAAGATATGCGCTCATTGCAATGGTGCATTGACCGAACGGCCCTGTTAACCGGCGAGGGCGAGTCTTATATTCCAATCATCGAAAACACGGCGGCGCCCGGATGGCAGCCGCTTTTCCAAACCCGCAGAAAGGGGATGAACATGAGCGTAGCGCATTCCTTCAACAACTGGCGCAAGTATCGCCGGACCGTATCGGAACTCGGCCGCATGTCGAACCGCAGGCTGAACGATCTCGGTATCGAGCGCTCGGACATCCAGCGCATCGCTCGCGAAGCACTCGCACGGTAATATTGAATTCTCTCGCACGGTGACAGTGCGATGTTTGAACGCCCGCTCTCATACAGCGGGCGTTTTGCTTTATAAGGATGGCCGTATTCTCACTAGACCGGTTGGCCGAAAAGCTGGAAATATCCCCAGGCGGCAACGAAAACCGCAATCACGACGAGGATGACAAGCAACTTGCGTAGGCCGGGGCGCGGTGTCTTGGGCGGCTTAGGTCTCCGAAATTTGATGACATTGTCGTTCATTTGACCTCGGCTATCTGGCATTATGCAAGCTTCTCTTTCGCTCCAAATCCATGGGGCCATAGATAGAGCTGTAAGGCCCCCAAGAGCAACCCATTGCGAAACTGAAAGCGATGGCCGTAGCAGCCCCCTGTCAGATGGCACCTATCCTCTAATGCACCATGGCACGCGACTCTTGTTTCTGATGAAGGTAATCGCTAAGATTTTCGGCTTTTCACTCCATGAATGAGGAATGGAGCCGCAGCGCGAGCGCCCGGCTCCATTGTCTAACCACTGCGCTGAAATCGCCATTTAGTTGCAGTATCTTCCCGCGATCAGCGTGACAGCGGCGAATGGGCAACCATTGATGTTGCAAAATCAGCACGTTTCTCCAAAAACGAGCGCGAATTTGTGCGATGCACCCACTACTTTATGATGCACAAACCGGAATTCTGCTATTGACCTGCCTAGCTGATGATCAGCCGCGCAGAGTATTGAGCGCTGTTTCAAGAATTTGATAGTCCGTAAAAAAAGGGCAGGGGGCTCTCCTGCCTGATTGGAATTATTGCTTTCAGGAAGGTTTGCATGACGTTTTCGGCTGTGGCTAAGGCATTTTCCGTCAAAACCCTCGCATCGACGCTCCTCGTTTCGGCGTTCTGTTCATCGTCCGGCCTTGCTCAAGAACAGCCGGCTGCGCCCGCGAATACGGACGCCCAGCAGAAGCCCGCCGAAGCTGCAAATAACTCGCAGCCGCCGGTTCCGCAGGCGCGCGTTCAGAAGTTCGACGACTGGTACTATCGCTGTATCGATGGCAAGGCGGCCGATGGTTCGGCGGCCACGCATTGCGAAGTCGCGCAGATCGCCACGGTCAAGCAGGGTGACCAGGACGTCAATATCCTGACGCTTGCGATCGCGAAGGTAACGGACGAGCCGGCAACACCGAACAAGAAGGCAGCAAAGCAGCCGGCAAGCGAATTGGTTCTGACGGCGCTCGTGCCGCTCAACATGTACATTCCAGCGGGTCTTGGCATCTATGCCGCCGACAAGCCTGTGGTGCAGCTCGCCTACCGCAACTGCAATCAGGCCGGCTGCTGGTCGCAGCAGAAGCTGGACGGCAAGATGGTTGCGGCGCTGACCAAGGCTTCCGATGGCACCGGCCACGTACAGATGATGAATGGCCAGAAGGTCAACATCAAGTTCTCGCTGAAGGGATTGCCGGCGGCGCTGGATGCGCTGCAGAAGGCCGCTTCCAACTAAGGCCGGTCGGACACGCTTATTATGTCAATCCGGCGAGCAGCTTCCGCCCTAGATCGCATCGGTTTGGCCGCCAGTGCTCTGCTGGCGGTGACTTTTACTGCCTCCATAGCGGCCGCCCAGACACCCAATGCAGATTTCGCACGCCGGCAGGCGCAAGAGGCGGAACAGCAGCGCCTCAAGGCCCTCGGTGAGATGACCCCGAAACCAGCTCCGGCCGAGGCTCAAACGCCGCCCGCAGCGGGCGGCAAAAAGGCTGGTCCCTGTTTCGAGATCAATCGTATCGATGTTGAAGGTGTCACCAAGTTCCCGGCCAGTGTCATCGGCAAGATCACGGCACCGTATGCGAACCGCTGTATCGGTGTCGGCGAGATCAATGCGCTGCTGCGGGACCTGACGCAGCTTTATCTCGACAAGGGTTTCGTGAGCTCGCGCGTCTACGTGCCGGCGCAGGACATCGCCAAGACCAAGGCGCTGCGCCTGGTCGCCGTCGAGGGCACGCTTGCCGACATCTACATCAACGGCAAGCCGGCTCCGGGTTCCGGCATGCTTGCCACCGCCTTTGCCGGCCTAAAGGACCATATCGTCAATCTGCGCGGCATCGAGCAGGGTCTCGACCAGATCAACCGCCTGACCTCCAACAACGCCAAGACGGCGATGCTGCCTGGCAAAACCGACGGCACGTCGATCCTCAATATCGAGAACAAGCCAAGCCATCCCTGGCACCTCTCGGTCGGCAACAGCAATCTCGGCGAGGAACAGACGGGATATTCCAAGAGCTCGGCCTCGGTCGGCTATGACAACCTCTTCGGCATCAACGATCAATGGAACTTGGCCTATGAGCGAACCGGGCCGGACTACCCGTGGCGGGACGACGGCCAGGGGAGGAGCAACAGCTATTCCGGCAATACCAGTGTGCCTTACGGGTACTGGACGTTTTCGGTCAACGGCTCCTGGTATGAATACAATAGCTCCGTGCCTGGGAATTTCGGCACCCTGCAGACATCGGGCGATTCCAAGCAGCTCGGCATTGGTGCCGACCGCGTCATCCTCCGCGACAAGGATTCGATCACGACCTTCAACAGCGGCCTGACCTACAAGGAAACCAACAATTTCCTGCTCGGCAGCAAGATCGAGGTTGGCAGCCGCAAATATACCGTCGGCGATCTCGGCATCTCGCATTCGCGCCGCATGCTCGGCGGGCTCTGGGTCTTCGACCTTTCCTACAGCCAGGGACTGAACCTCTTCGACGCCGTCGACCCCGGTGATGTCGGAGCCGGCGATGCCGATCCGCGCTTCTCGAAGTTCACCGGTACGATTACCGCGACGAAGCCCATCGAAGTGGCTGGTCAGCACTTCGAGATCGATTCGCTCGTAACCGGCCAATATTCCCCCGACAACCTGTTCGGCGCGGAGCAGATCTCGGTCGGCGGCTATTCCACCGTGCGCGGCACGAGAGAGACCATGCTGTTCGGCAACAACGGCTTCTTTGTCCGCAACGACCTGGTCTGGCGGACGCAGCCTTTTGCCGGCAATGGCGAACTTGCCAAGATCCTTGGAGAGTTCCGGCCCTATCTCGGGCTCGATTACGGGCGCATCGCCTCGCAGGCCCGCTCTCGCATCGAGGGCGGCGACATGTTCGGCTGGACGGTGGGAGCCAAGCTCGCCGGCGGCTACGTCAATTTCGACATGGGTTATTCGGATGTCCTCGGCGGCACGGTCAGCCGGCGCGACACCGGGCTTTTGTTCGTCAGTACATCGGTGAAGTGGTGAATGAGAAAGGTAATCAAGGTGAAAGACAACAATAAAAGGCTGCAGCGCGGAACGGTCAGAGCCCTGTTTGTCGCGGCTCTTATGGGTTCCGCTGTCGGGACCGGATGCACCACGCAAGATCCACGCCTCACCGCAGCGCTTGGCACCGCCAGTATCGCTGATGTCCGTATAGAAGTGGCGCCCGATCTGAGGATGGGAGCACCTCTGATGAACGGTGACACGCGGGAATCCCAGGTCGCGCTTGTGTCGCGCGTCCTGCAGCAAAGACTTGCGCAGGATCTGAAGGGCTATCCAGGGGGTAAAATTCCCGCGAGGTTGATTGTTACCCTTCATGATCTGGATGTGGCGTCGGCTCCCGGCAGAATTATCGCAGGTAACAACAGCTTTATCGATGGAACCGTCCGCCTTGAGGACATGCGCACCGGCAACTTGATCGCGCAGGCCCAAGAGATACGCGCCGGCGACATGACAGTCCGCGGCAATGGGTTAGCTCTCCTCCCTGCGATGGTCATCAATGCGGCTGTCACACCCAATCAAACCGCAGTGGCAACCCAACTGGCCGAAACATTTATGAAGCAGGTGAAGGCGTGGCTGACGCCACGAAAGTAGTTGGCAAAAAATCCGAAGCGAGCAGGAAACGTTCAACAGGACAGGGCGATGACCAGGACGTCAGCATCTATTTCAAGCGGCGGAAATGACGAGGTAAGTGCCGATCGCTCGGGCAGATTTGCCCGCAAAACAGTTGCGATCTTGCTGAGCAGCCTGCTTATCTTCCAGCCCATGCTGGCCAATGCCCAGTCCGTCTCCGCAAGTACGACGGCGCCAACGGCCAATCAGCCAGGTGTCGGTACCGCGTCAAACGGCGTGCCGCTGATTGATATCGTCACGCCGAACAGCACGGGGCTATCTCACAATAAATACAATGACCTGAATGTCGGCACACAGGGCCTGATCCTCAATAACTTCAACGGCGAGGTTGGCACGTCGAATCTCGGCGGTGTCACCCCCAGGGCCGGCCTCGGTCATTTTGAATGAGGTAACCAGCGGCAATCGCTCGGCACTCAACGGCCCCACCGAAGTCTTCGGCACCAAGGCCGATGTCATCATCGCCAACCCTAATGGGATCTCGTGCTCCGGGTGTGGCTTTATCAATACGCCTCATGCGACGCTGACCACGGGTGTTCCGAATATCGGCACCGACGGAAGTCTCACCGGCTTCACCGTCAATGGCGGCGATGTCACCTTCGAAGGGGTAGGGGGCAACTTCGCAGTCAGCCCCGGTGCTGTCGATCTTTTCGATGTCGTTGCGCGCAACATCCACGTCAATGCGCCGATCTATGGCAAGACCATCCGGCTGACGGGCGGTGCGAGCCAATACAACTATGCGACCGGCGAGGCGACCGCGCTGACCGCCACCTCCGGCACACCGGAATACGCGATCGATGGCACCGCGCTTGGCGCGATGCAGGCCGACCGCATCAAGATTGTCGTCACGGAAAAAGGTGCCGGTGTCAACATGAGCGGCGACATGGCCGCCAATGCCGGCGAGCTGTCGCTGTCGGCCGACGGCAAGATCTCGATCGGCAATGCGTCGGGCAGCCAGGGCGTCAGCATCACCTCGAAGAAGAAGGTGACGGCGGCCAAGGTGACATCGCAGCAGAAGGTTGCGATCCAGGCCGACCAAGGCATCACGCTGCAGTCTGTGGCAGCCGACAGCGATATCGTTCTGTCCAGTGGTGCTGGTCTGCTCAGCGTTTCCGGCGATGTCAACAGCGGCACCGTCGTGCAAATGACTTCGGACGGGGGTATTGCCGCTGGCAGCGTCACGGCGGGCAGTGGTGCCGCTACGCTTTCGGCTACCTCCGGGGATGTGACGATTGCTGGTGCTGCCAACAGTGCCGGTGACCTCAATCTGACGGCGACGGCGGGCTCGATCTCGGCCGCCTCTCTGCTGAGCAACCAAAACATCGCGCTGAATGCCGGTCTCGACATTGCCGTCGCCGGCAACGTGCTGGCGCAAGGCAATGTCACCGCCATTGGCCGCGCGGTTTCCACGGGCTTGGTCGTCGCAGGTATCGATGTTGCCGCAACCAGCGCCGATCCGAGTGGTAACGTGGTGCTCGGCTCGACCGGCGACCTCAGCCTGACGGCGACAGGTGGCGATATTGCCACGGGCAATCTCCTGTCGGCTGGAGTCTTGAATGCCAGTGCCAGCGGTAGCATGAGCGCTGGCAGCCTCCAGTCGACCAACGACCTTACCGTGACCGCTGCGTCGCTGACGGCAAGTGCTGTCACTTCGGATGGGACGGTCACTATCAACGCCGCGACAAATGTGAGCGGCCAAGTCCTTGCTGCGAGTAACATCCTGATCTCGGGTTCTGCGATCTCGGTCGGGGCCATTGTCTCTGGGGTCGACTTTGCGCAAACCGCTGCGAACGGCGGCAATCTCGTCCTCGGCAGCGCCGGCGACATGACGCTGACCGCCTCCGGCAATCTGTCAGCCAACACGCTGCTTGCGGCCGGAACGACTTCCGCCACATCCACCGATCTCACTGTCGGCAATGTAACCGGCCACGGTGATGTAACCCTTGCCGCTAGCAATAGCCTGACCGCAACCGGCCAGGTTCTGGGAGCGGGCAACGTCTCGCTTACGGGCGGCACGGTTACGGCCAATGAGATTGTCGGCGGTCTGGACTTCGCGGCAACCGAAGCCAGTGGTGGCAATATCACGCTCGGCTCGGCTGGTGATCTGACGTTGCAAGCCTCCGGAAGTCTCACGGCCAATGCCCTGATTGCAGCCGGCACCATCACCGCCACCGCCGCAGATCTCAGTCTTGGCAGCGTCACCGGCCACACGAATATCGCGCTGACCGGCAATTCCAGCCTGACCGCGACCGGTCAGATCCTTGGTGCCGACGACATTACCCTTTCAGGCGGCACGGTCACGACCGGTGAGGTGGTAACTGGTGTTGATTTTGCCGCCATGGCGCAATCCTCGACTGGCGCTATCGTCATCGGCTCGGCTGGTGACCTGGTCATCAACGCCACGAGTGCAAGCACAGGACCACTACTTGTTGCTGGCGATCTCGACGTGACAGGTGGTTCGTTCACAGCCTCGGACATCACAGGCCACGGCGATGTCACGGTCAACGCCACTGCGACCATAACCGGTACACTCCTTGCCGCCGGCAATGTCGACATAACCGGCGCGAGCATTACCGCTGACACGCTTGTCTCCGGCGTCGACTTCGCCGCCACCAGTGCCGATCCGAGCGGTAGCGTTGTGCTTGGCTCGGCCGGCGCGCTGACGCTCAAGGCCACCGCCGGCAATATCAATGCCGCCAGCCTGCTGTCGGCCGAAGGTATCACGCTGACCGCCAGCGGTAGCATCGGCAATAGCGTCGCCACGAATGCGGTTGCGCACCAAAAGCTGACGATGACGGCTGGCGGTACGATTGCCCTTGCCGGCCAGTCGATGGCGGCGGGCAATGTCACCCTGCAGGGCCAGTCGATCTCAGCCGCAAGCCTGGTGTCTGGTGTCGATTTCACCGCCACCAGTGCATCGACGAGCGGGGCGCTGATGCTCGCGCAGGGCAGCAGCCAATCCGGCACCATGACGCTCACCGCGACGAACGGCGATGTCACCGCCAGCAATGCGCTGCTGTCCGGTGGCGATCTCACCGCTACGGCAAGCGGCGGCATCAGCTACGCGTTGCTGCAGAGCCTTGCCAGCGCCTCGCTGACCGCGCCGGGCAGCATCAGCTATACCAACAACAGCAATGTCACCGGCAATTTGACGATCGATACCGGCACGATCGATCTTTCCGGGACGCGCGGCGCCAATCTCGCTGTCGGCGGCACCCTGGCCGTCACGGCGACGTCCGCGAACCTGACCGGAAGCAGCCTGGTCCTTGGCGGCTTGACGCTCGATCTCACCGGTCAGGCCGATCTGACCGGCGCTGAGGTGAACACGGTCACGAATGCCGGTGGCTCCGGCGATATCGTGATCACCGCAGGCGGCATGACCACAAGCAGTGCCACGACGCTGCTGGCCGCCCATGACCTGACGCTGACCCTGTCAGCGCAATCGCCTGCGATTGTCGCGACGACGCTCTCCAACAGCGGACAGATTGCCGCCGCAAACAACCTGACCATCAATACCAGCGGCGATGTCACCAATACGGCGACTGGTCTGCTCTATGCCGGGAACGACGCGTCCCTGCTGGTCGCGGGAACGCTGACCAACAATCAGGGCGCCATTCTCGCCGGCAATGACCTGACGATCGCGGGCAGCTCGCTCAGTCAGCGCAACGCTGCGACCACAAATATCTCCGGCCTTATCCAGGCTGGCGGCGACATGTCGATCCTGACATCCAATCTGACCAACGAGCGCCTGACGACGCCGACCTGGACGACGGGCGTACTCATCTCGTCCGGTTCCGTTGTCGGCACCTTCGTGCTCAATCCAGCTGTCGCGGGCCAGCCGTTCGCCTATCTGGAATCGACCGACCAGAATATGTTCCAGCTTTACGCAGGGGTCGATCCGGGACTGTTTTCCGATTACCAGCCGCTACTCTGGTCGCAGGCGACGCTCGCCGACGGCACGAGCTATCATGCCTGGACCTGGATCAGCGCCAACGGGCCGACGGAAGTTGGGCCGATCTATGATTGGATCCTGGCGAGAGTACCGAAGGATGCCAACGGCAATCCGGTGCTCGATGCGAACAATCCATCCCGATACTTCATTGTCGACGAAGTCATCAATGGCGGTTCGGACGCTAGCACGACCTACACCTGGGACGGCAGTGCCAATATCAGCCAATCGGTCTACGAGGACCAGTTCACCAGTGCGTTGAGCCCGGAAGCGGTAATCCGCGCCGGCGGCAATCTCACCGTCGATGCCACCAATCTCACCAACTCCTATAGCCGGATCGAAGCGGGCGGCAATGCGACGCTCAGCGGATCGACGCTTACCAACCAGGGTGTCGTCCTTAACCGCACCACGACGCTGACCTGTAATGCCCAGGGTGCCTGCACGGCCTACAATGCTGATGGCACAGCCGATCCGTCGCACAATATCGCCAATGGCACGTCGATCGTGTCGGGATCACAGGTCATCGGCGGTGCGGCCGGTACCCTCAAGGCGGCCGGCGCATTGACCCTCAACTTTGGCACGGTCAACAACTCCTCCCTCGGTTCGACGAGTGGTGGCGCGGCCGTCAGTGCGGCATCGACATCAAGCAATCCGCTGTCGGCCCTCAGCGGCATGACCGCTGGCGGTGCCCTGTTCACGGTCAACAGTGTGCTCTCCAGCGTCGCCGGCAATAGTTCACTGACCACAAGCGGCGGCTTGACCGCCGCACTTGGCAATCTCACCCAGATCTCCGCCGCGAACGTGGCTCAACTCGCGGCACTCGCCAAGCCGCAGTCGGGCGGTGTCGGCGGCACCATTCCTGGCCAAGCCTTCATCTTCGAAACCCGCGCGGCCTTTCTTGATGTCTCGAAGTTCTACGGCTCGGCCTATTTCCTGAACCGCGCCGGTTATGATCCCGAGACGAACATTCCGTTCCTCGGCGATGCCTATTTCGACAACCAGTTGGTCGACACCCAACTGCGGCAACTGGTCGGCGACGGGCTCGGAAACGGCTCCTTCATTCCCGGCAACAGCGCCATCGAGCAGATGAAGTCGTTGCTGGACAATGGCGCTGCTTACGCAGAAGCCAACGGCCTTGCCTTCGGCGAGGGACTGACGCCCGAACAGGCAGCCAATCTGAAGCAGTCTATCGTCCTCTACCAGGCCCAGACCGTCAACGGGGTTCAGGTAATGGCTCCGGTCGTCTACCTGTCGGCCGCCGACCGCGCCAAGGCGGGCACGTCGGCCGGCGCGATGATCGCTGGCAACACGGTCGATCTCAACGCCACTGATGTCAACAATTCCGGCGCCGTGGCAGCAGCCGGCGGTCTTAATGTCGCCGCCAGCACGATCAAGTCGACCGGCACCTTCTATGCTGGCGGCAACCTGAATCTGACCGCCTCGAACGGCATCACACTCGCCGCCCAGACGATGACTATCGGCGGCCAGAATGTCGTCAACCGGAATGCCGGCGTGTCGGCCGGTGGCAATGTCCAGCTTGCCGCCGACAACAGCGACCTCAATCTCCAGGGCGCCAGCGTCAAGGCGGGCGGCTCGGCCCAGCTTTCCGGCAACAATGTCACCCTTGGCGCGGTCAAGGTCGACAATGGCGGCCAGCAAAATGCGACCGGCGCACGCGTCACCGCCGGGGGTAACCTTGCTATTGCCGCCAACAACGATGTCAACGTCATCGGCTCCTCCGCCAAATCAGGCGGCAATCTCTCGGTGACTGCCAACAATGGCGCGGTCAATGTCGTTTCGACCGATGTCGCCCGTCGCACGAACGACGGCTACACCAAGACCGCAGGCACCGACCAGCAGGCTTCGCAACTCTCGGCCGACGGCAATCTGCAGATCAATGCCAATACTGGCGTCCTGATCTCCGGCTCTGACCTGACGGCCAAGGGCGATGTCGGCCTGACCTCCAACGGCGACATCAACGTCACCACCTCGCAGAACCAATCAAGCTCGACTTTCGGCAAAAACTCAGCGTCTTCGCTCACCCATAACGGCTCGACCATCACGGCTGGTGGCGATCTCGTCGCGAAGTCCAACAACGACATCAACGTCATCGGCTCGACGATGGCGGCCGACGGCACCCTTGGCCTGCAGGCGAAAAACAATGTCACCATCGCCGAGGCGACCGATAGCGCTACCCTCGATGTCAAGAGCTCCACCAAGAAGAGTGGTTTCCTCGGCTCGACCAAGGAGAATGCCTCCGGCCACCTTGAGACCACGACGGAGGTGGGATCCTCGGTCTCTGGCAAGGGCAATGTCACCATTATCTCCGGTGGCGACACGACCGTCTCGGCCTCCAAGGTGACGGCGGGTGACGTCACGCATACATCGGATCTCAATATTCAGACCGTCGGCAATCTCATCGTCACCGCTGGCAAGGATACCGAAACCGAAAACGACAAATCAAAGCGCAAGGGTTTCCTGCGCAGCGGCAGCTCAAGCTATGACGCTTACAATGAGACGACCGTTGGATCGCAGCTCTCGGCCTCGGGCGATGTCAACCTGGACGCCGGCAAGGCGGCCGCCATCGTCGGCTCGAAGGTCAATGCCGACGGTTCGCTCAACGTCTCCGGCGAGAGCGTTTCCATCATCGGCGCACAGGAGAACCATCAGTCCGACAGCCAGCGTAAAGATTCCGGCCTGTTCGTCGGCTCCGGCGGCGGCTTCATCTCGCTCTATGGCAAAAACGAAAAGCAGGGCGAGCAATCCTCCACGGACAATGTCGGGTCCACGCTTTCGGCCGGTCAGGACGTCAATCTGACGGCCAAAGCAACCGACGTGAACATCATGGGTTCGTCGGTCAGTGCCGATCAGGATATCAACCTGTCGGCAGCCCGTGATGTCAATGTCACCCCAGGCGCCGAGAGTTCGTCGCAGTCCGAACAGCAGAAGAAATCCGGGTTTGGTCTCGCCTTCTCCACAGGCGGCGGTGGCTTCTCCATTGGTATCGGAGCGCAGTCGACGAAGGACAGCAGCGCGGAGCAGTCCGACACCAACGCCATGTCAACACTCTCGGCCGGACGTGATCTCAATGTTTCGGCGGGTCGTGATGTCAACTTTCAGGCGACCAGCGCGTCGGCCGAGCGTGATGTCAATCTCTTTGCCAAGAACGACATCAACCTTCTCTCGGCCAACGATGTCACAAATTATCAGGAGGTTCACGAGAAGACCTTCGCTGGTGTGACCCTGACGGTTTCGAGCAAGGTGGGGAAGGCGGCTCAGAGCATCTATAACTCGGCCGAGCGGCTCAGCGACAGTGGAGGCGTCAACGCCGTCACCAATACGGCCATTGCCGCTCTGGGCTTCTATCAGGGCTATGAAGACCTGAAGAGCGCTAATCAGCAGCTCAACAGTAAAGATGGTCTTGCCTTGGATGTCTCGCTCTCCGCCGGCATCAGCCATCAGCAAAGCAGCTCCTCGTCGTCGTCTACGACACCGGTCGTAACTAACATCCGCGCCGGCCGCTCGATCACAATGGCGGCGCAAGACGGTTCGATCACCAGTGATGGTGCGCAGATTTCGGCAGGGTACGGCAAAGATGGCTTGCCCACTGTCTCCAGCGATCCCTTGACCGGTGACATCTTCCTGTCGGCACAAAACGGCGACATCAATCTCAATGCAGCCACCGGCACGTCAGATTCATCAAGCTCCAACAGCTCTTGGAGCGCGGGCATCGGCGTCGGCTTCTCCTGCGGCACGAAGAGCGGCTGCGATAAAACTGGCGTTTACGCCAGTGCCTCCTATGGTGAAGGTGGAAGCGGTACAACCACCGTCACCCACACCAACACTCATGTTGATGGAACGGGTGATGTCACCATCCTCACCAATGACCTTCTCCTGAAAGGCGCGACCGTTGCCGGGAACTCTGTCACCGCAGACGTCAAGAACCTTACGATCGAAAGTCAGGTTGATACGGGCAAGGCCAGCGCCAATCAGCTCAACCTTTCCGGCTCGATTGGTACCGGAAGCTTTAGTGTCTCGGGTGTGACGCAAAATGCAAGCGGTGACGCGGCGATGGTCTCCGAGCAGTCCGGCATTCATGCGGGCGCGGGCGGCCTCGATATCAATGTCGCCGGTCAAACATCGCTCATCGGTGGCCTGATTACCAGCGGCGCGGCGGCCGATCAAAACCACTTTGCCACCGGTACGCTGACGGTTGCCGATATCGATACTCACTCGACCTGGAAGGCCGAGACCTACGGCGGCTCGATCGGCACGAGCGGCCTCTCCATCGCACCACCAGTCAAGGACGGTGAGAACAAGACCGGTCAGGCCCTGTCGGCGATCGGCGGTAATATCGGCATCACCATCACCGATCCTACCCATCAGGTCCTGGACATCGCCACCATCCGCCGCGATACTGAAAACACCAACACCTCACTGCCCAGCTTGCCGGACCTGCAGAACATCTTACGGAACCAATACAAGACCCAGGCCGATCTTCAGGAAGCGCAGAAGACGATGGCGGGATTGGTGGGGACGATCGCCGATCAGCTTGAAGCGCAAGCTCTGGCTGCGCGGCATCCGGAGGATGCCGCGTATTGGGAAGAGGGTGGTGCCGGCCGCGCACTACTACACGCCATCGGCGGCGGTCTGCTTGGTGGCGTCAACGGCTGGGAGGGAGCGCTCAAAGGCGCCCTCGGCGGCGCGGCCTCGACTTTGCTCGCGCCGGCGATCGCAGATCTCGTTAAGGGCATGCTGAAGGACAGCACATTGTCGGCCGCAGACAAGCAGACCCTTGCCACGCTGCTCGGTGCCAGCTTGAGTGCGGCCGCCGGTGGTATAGTTGGCGGAGGTGAAGGTGCCGCCTATGGGGCGGCCAACTTCCAGTACAATTACCTGGCACAGAACAAGGCGCGTTCTCGTGTTGTGGCAAAAGCAAAGCTGGCGGAATGCCAGGACAGTGGAACCTGCTCTGATGCGCAGATCACCAAATACCAGTCTATGGTCGATCAATACGATCAAGAGGACAGACAGACCGATCAGCAGCTCAAGACAGCATGTGATGCGGCACCAAAGGGACCCGCTTGCGTATCGGCCATCAAGGATGCGCTGATCGCTGCGGAATACTATGTATCATCGGACTATCTTTCGACACTCATGGATTTGCCCGACAACGGGTATCGTGAAATCGAGGACGAAATTCTCAGCGGTCATTTTGAGGGGACCGCAAACCAAGCGCTCAAGCAGGCGGTGTATGACGAACGCCAGAGCATCATCGCGCTGCTGCAGCAATATCGACCGTCTGTGGCGGAGACGTGGAAACAGATTGGCTATGATAGTATCGCCCAGCTCGTCATCGCTGGTGCCTCCCTCGGGCTCGAAGTATATGCCGGTGGTGGAACCAACGCAGGGAAGGCGATTGAAGGGGAAGGCGCTTGCGCTGGAGGCACGTGCTCAACGGGCTGCTCCTTTGATGCTTCGACCTTGGTCAAGACGGTCGATGGCTTCACGGCGATCAGCCGAATTCGTCCAGGAAAGACACTCGTCTGGTCACAAGATGAACAGGGTCACGCAGCCTATAAGCTAACGCTTGCGAGGATCACCGAGAAACATACGGAAACCTTACGTCTCACTGTGAGGTCGGATGCAACTGGAGCGCGTCAAACAATTACTACGACGACGAACCATCCGTTCTTCGCTGTCCTCTCGGAGGGTAGGACTGTCCCGGTATCACTGCCGGAAGGTCACCTATATCAGGGGGCAATTAAAAACGGCGCGTGGGTAGCCGCCCACGACCTGCGTCCAGGCGAAAAATTGTTTAATGCCGACGGAGGCTGGAGTTCGGTTGTCAACGTCCGCGTCGAGGATAAGTCGTTCGACGCCTACAATCTGACGATTGCAGATTTTCATACTTATTTTGTCAAGCAGGCAGGCAACGACCAAGCGGAACCAGTATGGGTACACAACGAGTGTTTGGGACCCAGCAAACCTTCAGGCGCATATAGTTTGGCGGACGAAGTGATTGATACTGTTAGTGGGTTGGCCCTGAAGGATGGCATTCAGGAGATTAACACGTACTACGTCAACGGCGAGCAGCGATTTGCTGTCCAAGGGGCGGATGGCCAATGGTATCGCGTGGCACAAGCGACAGATGGAAATTGGAGCGTTTACCAACCCCCAGCTTCGACAATTCCATCCTCTACCGATTTCTACTCGTCGCTGCAGAATTTGGCGCCAAATGAAAGGGTAGCTAAAATTAATACCATTACCAGACAGGTGGCCGATGCCAACGGTTGGACGAAATCGACAACGATCTCTGCGGCAAACAATAGAACGGTATATCAGGCGCAAGACGGGACCCTATATGCAGTTGACACAGCTCACGGCTCATTCGAAGTGTTGAATTCCAGGGGCGTGCATCAGGGCGAAATTCGAATCGATGGCTCCGAGTTGGACACCGCTGATCTTAGCGGGGGGCACGATCTAATAATCCCGTGACGCAGAGGACCGACAATGTCAGAAATGTGGAAAAGAATATCTGAATGCCCAGACTGCCTCTTTTACAAAGGCACGGTATTTCGATTTCCTGCCGCTTATCCCTATGAAAAGATCGTAGAATTTATGCTTGTTCTCTCCGATAGCCAAGACGGTTTAAAAGTTGTCGTTCGGTCCGGTTATAAAGCGGGACACATAGTTGCTAATCTGCCGTCAAACGCGATGGCACCAAATAAGATCGCTTTGTACGGAAGTTGGATCGTTGAGAACTGGCAGACGTGGTTTTATCCGGAGGGCGATCCTGCAGTGGTTCTGGCGCGTCATATTCCGCATGTTCCAGAAGACATGCTGGAATCGTGACAGATCTGACAAGCTAGGCAACGATTGCACGTTCATTTTAACGATTCGAATCGTGAGAAGCCGTCGCAGCCGAGGCGGAGGAGTGCCAAACTTCGCTAATCTACCACAACTCGCGAAACGCGATATTAGTCAAGCTTGTTGAAGCCCTGGGCAGTGTATCGCGGGTCCAACAGCGGGGTTGCAACTTCACTTGGTCGCGCGCAAGAACGTGCCCGCAAGATTAGTGGGATGTCAGGTCGGCATGGTTTCAAGACGTGCTGCCGCCCCTGCCGTGGTTATTAAAAGGATATTGGAATGCGCTTTGCCCTATTGGCATTTATTGGGCTCGGTTCGGTTATCAGCCTGCTGAGTGGATGCGCTGGGAGTACTGATCCGGCCAAAACCGCCGCTCAACAACAGGCAGTGTCCGCTCAGATACTCGCGAATAAAAACCGGAAGGGTGCGTTGCTTCTCCTCCGTATTTACGAGCCGGGTCTGTTCGCTGACCAGCCATGTTTCGGAGGCATCCGCCTGCGCAGGCTTGGCAGTGGAGTGCCCGACGACAAGGCCGAGGTCGTCGATCTTGGTGGTGCGCGCCGCATGTTTTTGCCTAAGGAGACGAAGGCCGAGGGCAAGAAGGCAGGTTTCCTCAACAACGTTCCGGACGCCAATACATATGAGGATTCCTTCTACCCGATTGCATCTGGCCGTTACGTGATCACAAAAATTCGCTGCCAATACGGTGCGCCCATTGTTGAGCTCGAAGGCGGACACGATGACGATGGATTATTTAGTCACGTCACGCCCTTTGCTGGGGCGAGCACGATCACGATCGGCCAAGGCCAGATCGTCGACGCTGGCTATGCGCACTTCGAAGGGAAGCGCGACGAGCCGACTGTGGTCGCAACCGAAGCTTCGGCTACCGAGCGCGAGTTCATGAAAAAAGTTATCCCGGAAGTGTATCCGGCGATTACGTTCAAGAAATTTGGTGAATAGGCGATCCAGGTTCGGAAGGAATGAGCCGCCTGCTTTGTGGTAGTCGGCGGGCTGGCGCAGGCGAACGCGGGTTTGCGTCTGAAAGTTGGCATTTTGGTAGTCGGGGGATCGTTAGGTACCATCTCCTATGGATCGCGCCGATCGCATGTTGCGTGATGTCAACACTTTCGTCGCCAACATAATGGCACCAGCCATTCTGGTGGTCGCAGTCCTATGGTGCATAATTGGGTGATCCCGAGATAATTGAAGCTGATATGCGGCCGGTAATTTTTTGCTCAATGCAAGAAGTGGCAGATATTATGTTCATATCGGACGAGAACCAATTTCTGGCTACTTTCCAGAATGCTGCCAAAGAAGAGTTCAAAGGATGGTCGTTACGCGAGGTAAGAAGGTCAACGGCCGCCGAGGGGGTGGGGCGTGCCTATCCCCTGGACATAAACGATCTGTTGCCATGGTGGGCGGATATTCGCGACGCCAAATGAAAGCGCGGTTGATCGGGGGCTTGCCCGATTTAAGGAAATGTCCCGATAGCCGTTGGTGGCAGCAGAGATTCGGCGAATGAGCCCTTGGTCGGTGAGAAACCTCACGATGCAAGAATATTGCCGTTCGCGTCGTACACATCGCAATGATAGTGGCCAAAGGCATTCCAAAGCACGTTGAACGCGGGGCGCATGACCTTAGCCACATCTATATCAAAGCTATCGATGTAAATTTCCGGGTAACCGCCCGATTGTGGCCGCCTGTCGGAGATCGGCTTACTTGTTTATGACCCGTCTATAACGACGTCGTTAGCGACGTGCTTTAGGCGAGACCTGTGATGCGCGTGGAAATTCTCGGCGATGAACGTCGCCGACGTTGGAGTGATGAGAGCAAGCTGGAGGTCGTGCTGTCGGTAGGCGTCGACGGCGCGTCGGTGACAGAGGTGGCGCGCCGGTATTCGGTCACGCGGCAGCAGGTTTACACCTGGCGGCGTGAATTGCGGAAGAAGGGCCTGCTGTCGCCGCCGTCGACGACGGTGTTTCTGCCGCTGGACATGCCGCCGGCAGGGGACAGCAAAGAGGCTCGGGCTTTTGAAGGCATGCAGGTTTTGCCTGCAATGATGGAATTGCAACTGCGCTGCGGACGAAGCCTTCGCTTCAGTGGCGATGTTGATGTGGTTGCACTGAAGCGCCTGATCCGGGCAATCGAGGCGGCATGATCGGGCCTGGGACAGGTGTTCGGGTTTATATCGCCTGCGGTGTCACGGACATGCGCAAGGGGATAGAGGGGCTGGCTGCTCTTGCCCAGGATGTGCTGCGCCAGAAGCCGACGGGAGGTGCGGTCTTCGCGTTTCGGGGCAAGCGGGGCGACCGTTTGAAGCTATTGTATTTTGACGGCCAGGGGTTCTGCCTTTATTACAAAATCTTGCAGAAAGGGCGGTTTCCATGGCCCTTGGCAGCAGATGGAGCAGCCCGGTTGACGTCTGCTCAACTGGCAATGCTGTGGGAAGGGATTGATTGGCGACGGCCCGACTGGGGCGTTCCTCCGGCCCGTGTCGGTTGACTTTATCTCCCTGAATCTGCGTGTTTTTATGGATATTGACCCTGACCTGTGGTAGTCAGGTTCATGTCAAACGCGAGCCAAAATCTTCCCGATGATCCGGCCTTCCTGAAGGCGATGATCGCCTCGCTTGAGGCGAAGAACGCGAAGATGTCTGCGACCTTGCAGGCGCATGATCAGTTGATCCAGTCCCTGCGGCTGCGCATCGCCAGGCTGAAGAAACATGGCTTCGGCAAGTCGTCGGAAAAGATCGAACGGGAAATCCAGCAGTTGGAACTGGCGCTCGAGGACCTGATGATTGCCGCTTCGGAAGGCAGCAGCGAGCCACTCGCCGAGGACGAAGAAACGGAGCCTGCCGCGCCTGAGGAAAGCATGCCTGAAAAGACCATGCGCCGCCGTCCGCGCGTGTCGGACAAGGCCGCTCGCGAGCGCAGGGAACTTGATCCCGGAACGTGCTGCCCCGCTTGTGGTGGCGAACTGCGGCTTGTCGGCGAAGACGTCAGCAAAATCCTCGACATGATCGCCGCACAGATGAAGGTCATCGAGATCGCCCGGCTGAAGAAGTCCTGCCGCTGCTGCGAGAAGATGGTGCAGTTGCCCGCGCCCAGCCGTCCGATATCGGGCAGCATGGCGGGCGCTGGTCTTCTGGCCTATATCCTGGTCTCGAAGTTCGACGACCACTTGCCGCTCTATCGCCTGAACGAAATCTTCGCCCGCATGGGCGTTGATATCCCCGACAGCACGTTGGTCGATTGGTGTGGCCGCGCCATGCAGGTGCTCCTGCCGCTGATCGAGTTGATCGAAGCCGCGATCATGAGCAGCGACCTTCTCCACGCCGACGACACGCCGATCCGGGTTCTGGATCGTTCTCTACGCGACAAGGGGCTGGGGAAAGGGGTGAAGAAGGGCAGGCTCTGGACCTATGTCCGGGACCAGCGCCCATGGGCGGGCATAGCTCCGCCCGGTGCGGTCTATTATTTTGCTCCCGACTGGAAGGAAGAGCACGTTCACCGTCACCTCAAGGAGGCGAGCGGCATCCTTCAGGCCGATGGCTACAAAGGCTATGCGAAGTTATATGAGGCCGGAACGGACGGGAAACGCCGCTTCCGGGAGGCTTCATGTTGGGCGCATTGGCGGCGCGACTTCCACGATATCTGGACCTCGAACAAATCCGAGATTGCCCGCGAGGCTCTCGACCGTATCGGCGCGCTTTACGACATCGAGCGCGGCATTGCAGGCAAGTCTGCCGATATCCGTCTTGCCGCGCGCCAGAAGCACAGCAAGGCAAAGGTCGAAGCATTCCGCGTCTGGGCCGAAGCGCAACTGACCCGTATCCCCGGCAAGAGCGATCTGGCGGGCGCTTTCCGGTACGGCTTGAGCAGGTGGTCTTCATTCTGCCTGTTCCTGGAAGATGGCCGTGTCGCAATCGATAACAACGCCGCCGAGCGGGCGTTGCGTCCTATCGGCGTTGGAAGACGAAACTGGCTCTTCGCGGGTGCCGACACTGGAGCAGAAACCCTGGCGCGGGCCATGACGATTATCGAAACCGCCAAGATGAATGGCCTTGATCCGCAGGCCTATCTGGCTGATGTGCTCGACCGCATTCAGGATCACAAGATAAATCGCCTCGCGGAGCTGCTTCCATGGAACTGGAAGCCGACAGCGGCAATCATCTGCGCCGAGGCCGCTTGATGGCAACGGTCAGCTTCGTCTTCACCATCGACTATGTCGCCGAAATCCTCGATGAGGACGTCGACCTCCTCAGGGAGATCATCAGCAATGATGACAACCTGACCTATGGGAATATCATCAGCGTCGTGACCGGAGATGACGAGAGCACACCCGCTCTGACAGACGATGGCATCGACGAACTTAGGCAGATGCTGACTGAGGCGCGTCGGTCAGCCGAAAAATGGCAGGAGTTCCTCGATTGCTTTGTCCTCGACGAAGAGATCGCCGCACGCGTCAAGCCATATTCCCCGCGGTAGCAATCGGGCCGTTACATTTCCGGCAAGGCGACTATTTCTCGCCCTAGTGGTTCCGTTTCCTGGAATCCGCCTCCTGATGGCGCGTAGCGATAGACGGTGTTCGACACGTTGCACAACGACAAAAAGACATACGCCGGTAGTCCCATGTCATAGTGATCGACTATGTTCAGATACTGCTTTACGCGATTGACGACCAACTGGACGAATGGGACGCCGACAAAACGTGATGATTGGCCGTCGCCCGTTCGCAGATCAGCGGCCCCCTCGATCACACCGTTTCGAAAGAACTGAGCATATGCCATCCGAGAGCCGTCGTGCGCCTGGGGAATGACATAATTCAAATATCCTTCCAGATTTACGGCTTCTCTCTTTGGTGTTCCGACCTCATCCGGAGGAATTGGAATTTCAGTCCCAAAGCTAAGTTTTGCAATGAGGTCCATCATTGATCCCTCAGTGAACGCAGGAACAGGGACGACGTGGATCACCAGTTTGCCCGCATTATTCATAGCGATGGGCGTCTCACCAGCTGTGATCCTGACCAAGCGATCTGCGTGGAACGCTTTGATTTTCTCTGCAACAATCGTCGTCGAAGTGAACATCTGACGCAGCTGGTCAACGTTCGGCTCGTAGGTTGTGGTACCCGCACGTGCATAGAAGCGGGCACTGTTTTCGAGAATTACTCTGTGGGGAGCTAGATAGCTTCGGGGGACTCGGACCATGATGAGATTGCCACCGGCCGTCAGAGGAATCGGCTTAATCTGCAAGTTCCGGATGCGAGGATCTAGTCCCGTGATAGCGATCTGCTCAAGTCGACGCATCTCTTCATCACAGTCGCCGAAAAGTGGGCTAATTGAAGTAGGAACCCCGTCCTTTTCGGCGATCCCGATCAGTAAATCTCCGCCCAATGTATTTGCCATCGCGGAGATGTCTTTCAGGAATTCTTTGCGTTCAGACTTCTCGTAAGACTGTCGTTTATAGTCCAGATAAACGGATTCTCCGACACTAAACTCGAGCAGTCGCTGGATATCCGCTTCTGAGACCTTGCTGAAGGGAACGCCCTGTAGAGACATTGGACATCAACTCCTTTCGGTGCTTAATCCACCTTTAGTGCACGCTTTGTGGAACAACCGGTCGTATTCAACGGAAAGGGGAGGTCGTCCACCTCGTCGCCCAGCAACTGTTAGACCTTTCTACCGATCTGTCACGTCTGGCCGACCGCGATCAGTCCTTCACGCTGCCTTTTACCAGGGCGGATCATTTTACGCATCGGGGGCCTGATTCGCGAGAGACCCCGAAGCTGCCGTCAACCCCAGAGACATCTACAATCCGAACCTTTACGTCGACACGCTCAAGGTAAAGAGCGGCAATTTTCATTGCGCGAAGGCTGCACCGGTCCAAAGCGAACATCCAGGAATTCGTAACATGAGCCCTCTTGCGTCGTTCGGCAGTCTGATCTGTGTATCGTTTGGGATTGACGCCTGTAAAATCTTTGCCCGGTTCCCAATGTCGCTTAATATACAGTGCCTAACCTGCGTCGCGCACAATGCTCGCGCACTGAAAACCCTTTCAAAAGAAATTCCCGGCGAGACGCTTTGACTGACACATTAGATCAGAAACCGGCCTCCACGGAACTGACCGGCGGTGCAGGCTTCACGTACGAAGACACGGTCGTTGCCTATTACCTCGCGCATCTGCTGCGGCACGAGCGCGCGGCAGGCAAACCTGGAATCGTCACCAGCGTCGCCGTTCAACGGCAAGGTCACGGTCATCCGATGGATGACGTCATCATCGAGTTCGACGATGCAGGGACAAAAAGGTCGCTCGATCTTCAAGTCAAACGCTCTGTCACGATCAGCAGCGCTGACAAGCAATTCAAGGAAATCGTCGCTGCCGCCGTGAAGACACAAGAGGCCGATACCTTCGTAAAGGGTTCGGACGCGAGTGGATTTGTCGTTGAGCACGTCACGGATACGACATACCGAAGCCTTTCACGGCTGATCAGCAAGGCGAAGGCGAGCCCTGATTCCAAAGACTTCGAAGAATACTTCGCGCCGACAGGCACGGCCGGAGCAGACGACAAGAAACTGCGAGAAGGCTTGCTGCCCCTCATAGGCGCAACAAATCTGGATGAGGAAGTTAGTTTCTACCGAGGTTTTGCCGCCCTCCATCTGGCCGGTCTGGAAGAAGGCGGAGCGCTTCGCGCCGAGATCGTCAATCGCCTGCAGGAGCTTGTTGCGGATGATGTGGACGGTCAGGACATCCTCCTTTTTGACCGCCTCTGCCGCATTGCACGCGAAGGCGCAGCGAACGCGGCCAGATGGACGCGCTCATCCTTGCTCGCTCAACTGCATGGCTCGGTGCGTCTCAAAGTGGCCCCGAACCTCAGCGGTGACATCGATAGGCTGAACACCGCGTCGCTCGATGCTCTCAACGATGTTTCCGAAACCGTCGGTGATTTTCACGTCGTGCGCGATGGTTTGCAGGCGGAAGTTGCCCAGGCCCTCCAGAAGCATCGCGTTGTTTCGATCGGTGGTCTGCCCGGATGCGGCAAGTCGGCGGTGCTGAGGCACTTTGCTGCCGAAGCGGCCAAGTCAGGACCGGTCCTATTTCTCAAAAACGATCGGCTGCAAGGAACAAGTTGGACAACATTTGCAACGGCGCTAGGTCTCCGCAACAGTCATGCGCCTGATCTTCTCGCCGAAATCGGTGTTTCCGGTACGCCGATTTTGTTCATCGATGGAATCGACCGTATCCGGCCAGATCAACAGCACATCATCACCGATTTGATCCGCGCCATTGAGTCAGCCCCCAGTCTCCGGTGCTGGAAACTCCTCGCCAGCTCGCGCGACCAAGGGCTCGAAGCCTACCGGGCTTGGTTTCCCCAGTCTTTTTATTCCGAAAAGGGTATGGGTAGCGTCTCGGTAAAGGGGTTCTCCGACTATGAAGCGGAGCTGCTTGCCAAATCAAAGCCCAACCTCCGCAGCCTTCTTTTCAGTCCCAGCCCAGCCGTGGAGCGGATCGCCCGCCGCCCATTTTTTGTGGCGGTTCTCGCCAGGGCTTTTCCGCAAGACGCCCAGCCGCAAACCGAAGTCGACCTGATTAATGCGTGGTGGCTGCGGGCGGGGCACGACGCGATGCCAGAAAAAGTGCCGCAACGTCAGCGCGCACTCATCGATCTCGCCGAACGGGGCGTGCGTAATCTCGGCAAGGGAATCTCTGTCCGAGACCTCAAGCCGGAGACCGTCGAACATCTGGTTGCACTTCAGGCCGACCAGATCCTGCGTACCGAGCGCGGCGGTGCGATAGTGTCCTTTACTCACGACATATTCTTTGAGTGGGTTTTCTTCCGCCTGCTTATCGAGTTGGGCGATCAATGGCCTTCAGCGCTTGCCGCCGCAGGCGAGCCACCTTTGCTCGGTCGCGTGGTGGGTTTGCTAGCACAAGACGCGCTTACCGAAACGGGTTTATGGACAGCCGGTTACGCCAAACTTGAGGGCTCTGCTCTTCGTGCCCAATGGCGGCGCGAATGACTCACTGCGCCGCCCTTTACGAGCGCATTTGAAAAAGCTATCGACGAATTCACGCAACGCGTCGAGGCAAAAGACTTTGCGCAATGCGAAAAATTACTGGTATGGTTTCAGGCGCAGCATACCGTGCCAAGTCCTATCATCATGCAAAAGGCCACTAAGATCGCCGGTATGGACCCGGTTCGGATGGCCGACCTTCTCGGATGGCCTTCCGACGGAGTGGCCTGGGGACGCCTGATTGACTGGATCATCGCACGTCAGCAGACACTACCGGCCCGTCTTGTTCCGCAGGCGCTCGAAGTCTTCAGTGTGTGGCAGAACGTTCTCGCAGATTTCAAGAACAAGCGCTCGAAGGATATTCTGGCCACATGCGGTGCGTGGCTGATCGATCTCGAAGGCGAAATATACGCCGAGGGTTATTCGCGAGCACGCGGAAAATGGGACGTACTCGGCAGCGAAGCGCAGAACAGCCTTGCGACTGGGTTGCGAGGCCTCATTCTCCGCTCGGCCCGTGGTTATCCTGAATTTGCGGTTACTCTTTTTGAACGAGCTGCTGGCAACAAACAGATACTGCGGTCAGCATTCGACGATCTGATGGGCTTCACGCCGATTATGGCAGAAGTGGCACCGGAGGCAGTTGAAAAGGTTAGCGAAGCAAAACTCATACAAGAGTTGCCGCAGGCTGCATACGACCGCCGCCGTCGCGAAGAAGCGGAACAAACTGAATGGCGTCAAAAGATCGCGGCGATCCCGGAGGCGAAACGCACGCGTCATCAAAAGGTGGCGCTGTCGTCCCCACCGCACTTTCCGACAAGCTATTCCGATTTCAGATTGGACGATATCGGCCTAGAAGCCCACAATAGCTACTTCCACCCGCCGTCAGCGCTGCACGAGCCTTTCGCCAGCCTGCTTGCGAAAAGACCCAGCGTCGGACTTCGCCTCATCACCAAGCTTACAAACCATGCGACCACCGGCTGGCGTCAAATCCATAAATTTCGCCGTCGCGAGCGCGGCACGCCGATCCCCGTCGTGCTGGAGTTTCCGTGGGGTCGGCAGCAGTTCTGGGGAGATTGGCACGTCTTCGGCTGGGGCCTTGGAATGTTGGGCTCCGAGCTGCTTCAGTGCGCCTATCTTTCGCTCGCTTACTGGGCGTTCAAGGAGATCGAGGAAGGACGCTCCACGAGCGACGTGATCAAGCAAATCCTCGAAGGCAGCGAGTGTTATGCATCCCTGGGACTTTGCTTGCGCCTCGCCATCGAGACGTTCGAGGTCTCGGAGACCACGCTCCCAATCATCACATGCCAGCGTCTCTGGGAACATGATCTTGCGCGCTGTATCCAAGAGCCACAGAAGGACATCGACCTATTCGGGCTCGGGTTCCTCACACAATTGAAAGGCGAGAAGGCAGAGGCGAAAGCATTTCTCGAGAGCCGAGAATACCGCAAACACGATGTGCGCGAGCTCGCGATGCGCTTTGCCATCAACAGTGACACAAGCTTGCGGGATCGTTTCAAGACGGCGCTTGAGGCGTTTCCCGAAAACCTTCCGTATATCGTGGAAGAAGAACGGGAACACCCCGAACGAACGAAGGATTTGAAGGAGAAAGCGGAGCTCTGGTCCGGTCTCGGCAATATCGAGAATTATCGGCGGTATGAAACGGAAGGCGATCAAATCGCCATCGGCTATGAACCGCCGAAGCCGCCGCCCGAGGCGACACAGGAACGAGCCGCTAAGGCCACGGAATCGTTGAACCAGCAGTGGGTGCTCAATTGGGCATTCGAATCCCTGAACGAGGGTAAGCCTACCGAGGGATGGACGTTGGCAAACGCCGTATCCTACGCCAAAAAGCACGATCGCGACGACCTGTTCGATGAGCGCGCCGATGTCGGGCCCCATGCAATCCAGAGCGGCGTCTCCGCGATCGCCGCGTGCGTTATCCGATTTGGCGAGGGCGATTCTCCCGATCGGGCATGGGCGTGGAGCGTGATGGAACGCGTTCTGAAAATGCCGGAACCCAGCGATTTCTATGGATCGGAAATTCCGTGGCATCCTTCTTTCCCTCTCATTTCCGCGCTGTTCCATGATCGCAAGAGCGTCGCGCCCCGTTCAGGCTCCTCCGCAAGCCTGATTCAGCTTGCCAGTCATCCGAACGAGGATGTGCAAAACATGGCTTTCCAAGCCCTCTTTGCGGACCCGGACCCGCATGTGAAGTGGGTTGCGGCGCATTTCGCGTTCGATCTCACGCACCACATCGATCCGATCAGGAATGCAAAGACCTTCGAGCGCGACGACATGGTAAATCGAAATGCACGCGAAGCAGCTCTGATGAAGGCATTGCATGCCCTCGATGTCGAAACCGAGGAGGGTTTTGAGCCTCTGCCACCTGCGTGGGTGAAGGCATCCAAACAGAGCGGACGCGTGGAGGGCTATTGGACAGACCCTGAGCGTTCTTTCAATGGTCAATACGCCGCCAAGCTCTTCGCGCACTTTCCGGTTGAAGAGTGGTGCCGGTCAGATGTTTACCGCCCGAGAATCCAGTCGCTTCTTCTCGATGTCGTGCGCTGGACCGCCGAGCGCTTGATGCCATCTTGGGACGATAGAAAGACGCGCCAAGGCAAAGATACCACTCTTTTCGAATGGGATCGCACCTTGGGGACAATGCTTGCCCGCGCCTTGCCTTTTTTTGATCTGCAATGGGTTCGCGACAATTTCGTCAAGCCGTTCTGCTCGAACGACGAGGAGGCATTGCGCGTACTTGCGAAATTCGCGGAAAGCATCGTGACCCGCCATGTCCTCGATGCCAAAGAAATCCCCGCGAATGCACTGCCAGTTCTCGGCGATTGTGCGCAACGGGTCATCGACGACAGAGCATTTGCGCCGAACGGTTATCGCGCGGGTGAAATCTACGGCTACGATATGCCGAACCTCATTAAGGCGCTTCTGTTTGTGAATGTCGACGCTGAATGTCCTGGAGCTGCGCGGTTTGTGAATGGCGATTGGAGCGGTATCGCAGTTATTATGCCTCTCGTGACGAAGCTCGTTAAAGCGACCGGATGGTCAACATACGTCATGCAAAACTTTTTGAGCCTGTGCGAGCGTGCTGCGGCGTCTTACCCGATCGAGGCCTTCATTGAACAGGCTACCGCAGCATTGGAGTCAATCGAATACGCAAAAGGAAGTTGGGTAGGAACGTCATTGCCCGCGCGGCTTGCAGCCATAATCCAAGGTTTGGCTGAAGCAAATTATCCCCTTGAAGTTAATCGCGCACGGGGATTGCTGAAGCTCCTCGACGCGTTGATTGACCTCGGAGACAGACGCAGCGCGGCGCTTGAGCAGGATGAGGCGTTTCGCCGTGTTCAGGGTTCAGTCGCTTGATTGGAGCTTTTTTCGGCGCGGCCTCCTCCGTATCAACAGGCACGCGAACTCGGCCACGAGAATCTCGGACGGTGCTCTCGCTTGCGCGGCTGAGAAAGATCCAAACGTGTTAAACTGTTAAACCGCGTCCAGAGAAAACTAGGCACTTGAGCCGGGATTGCGAAGGAGCCCTCCGGGTCTTGCTATTTTGCAACACTCTCCAATGCCGAATTGAGAACGGAGAACGCTTTCGGATCGGCGCGCACTGCATCGACAGCGTTCTTCAATTTTATCGAATAGTCGGACTCAGGTTCCGGTGCACTAATACTGAAAGGCAAAAGGCCTAGTGCTTTGATTGCGGGCGCAGATAATGCCTCATTGGAGTTCGACTTGCCTAAGCTCGACATGATTGCCGCGTTGATTTCGCGTGAGCGACCGTACACTTTTCGAACGCCCTCAAAATCAAGTTGTGAAATGTCGCTTATCCAAAACGATTTGTAGCAAGGACTGTTGGACCCGTCTTTATAAACCTTTGGGTCGTCGTGATCGGGAGATTCCTTGTCGGACATATTATACTTCATGATCGACAAAGGATCGTAAGGCGTGCTGCTGTCAATGCTGTTGTTGGTATAGGAATCATCGGAAACAAAGAAAATTTGCTTCATCTGTTCCTCGGCGTCTTTTGCGCTCTTAAAGTTGAAGTGCTTGGCGATGTAGTCGAAGTCGTAATCGCAGTGTTTCCGCTGGTGCTCATGCTGTAGTCCCAGGGCATGGCCGAATTCATGTAAGACGTAGAATCGAAAGACTTTTTCACTGGAATAGTATTCGTACCAATCGGGTGCGGCCTGTGTCGGAAACTGAAGCTCCATGGAAAAGTAACCGTCATCGGGGATGTTTGCGTGCGATGCCCTTCCGACCTGGGAGAAAAACTTTGCGTGGCTGCCTCCATCACTTACGTCGATTCTGATGTCTGCAGATGCCGAGGCGCTGCAAAGTCGAAAAGAAGGGTGCCCAAAATCGAGCACGACGCCGCTATTGTTTGTGGTCCATTCACTTGCAACGGCTATGATGTGGCGAACCAAGTCGGATCGCTCAGTTGCCGTTTTTGACGGACCAAAACAAACAGTAGGAACGGGTTTTGTCCAAACGTCGGCATGTTCGACTATCGACTGTACGGCCGTCCGGTTCTGAGCTGATAAGGTGGCGGTCGCCAGTTTAGGAAGCAAGCTATTGAGGAGGCTATCCGGCGGCGGAGGGGGACCCAAATTTGCAAGATCATGCGAGACTGCCGACTCAAGCCCCATAAAGAGAATCGCAATCGCAAAAGTCGCTTTGTTAAACATTTCGGGCTTCCTTCGACCGATTTCGATGCTGCAGCTCCCGGTAATTGCCGCTCTGTAAAGGAGTTAATTCCCCGGGGGCGGCGGCGCTTCTCTTGGCCCCGGCGCTGCCTTGCCAACTTCGCCGCCGCCCCCGGGAACTTCTACCTGTTTGAAGGTTGCGATAAGAGTGTTTCCGGTGACGGATTTGGCCTCACCGCTTACACCTGCGGTCACAGGTGCGAGCTTGAGCGAAACGCCAGCATTGCCAGAAGAAGTGAATGTAAGACCCCACTTATACGTATTGCCCTTGTCCCCATTCTTGTCCTTGTAGTCGTAATCATAATAGCAAGCACCCGGCTTTGTTGCCGCGTCCAAGAAGCCTTTACGAACATTCAGCAACTCATCGGTGAGCGGCGATTTTGAGCCATTGGTTGGCGTGTACGCAAAATTGGATTTCACCGGGCTTGGGTAGACGGCAATGTTAAGTTCTTGCGTATCCTCAATCGTTTGCGAGGCGCCGCCAGAGAACTCCGCCGACCCAGGCAAAACAGGAACGGAGAATCCTATAGATGCCCCGGCTGTCTCGTCATTTGTCGTTGTCAGTGATAAAGCGACAGAAGTTATTTCGAATTGGATCAAGCCTCTCCCGCATCTGAACCCGGCCTTCTTTGCGTTCTGAAAATCGGTATCCGTCTCAGGGTGAGCCTTGTACAATGCTATTTTAGCGTCGTATGTACTCAGCTCACGCTTTACTTCGGATATCGCCTCTCCGACGCGAGAAGATGGTATTGCATTGACTTGTTGAAGCTTTGTTGCGCATGACGACAGAAGTATTGTCGTCAATATTAGAAATGCCGTCGGATTCGTCATGAATTTCGCTCGTCTTTATTTAGAATTGAGGATATTGTTTTGTATTGATAACCAGGCGGAATTTTCGTTGACGAGGTCACGTTGTATTCTTGTATGGTGACGAGGGCGATGCGCAAGGCGCGTCTTGGCTGCCGGTTGTCAAGAACCGTTCAATGCGGATATGGACAACGGAGATCAAAGCAGCTCTCCTAAATGTTGAACGCCACCAAGAGCAGCCTCTCGTTTGCTTATATCTTCGCCCCCCGTCGTCGTTTTGGCCTTAGCCCAGAGAAGCGCTTCAAGGAAATCCCGGAATGGTTTAAGCCATATCCCGCTGTGTCCATTGATGACGCCCTTTTCTGCACGGACTACCCAGAAGGGATTTGCTTGGCGCAGAGGAGCAACCCCGCTGGCGTGTTTCAACTGTAGAAAGAAGCTATCGTTTGCAGTGCTTATGAGGTGGGTGGTGAAGTCATCGACATGGCCAACGGTTCTATTGAGAATCCTACGCTGCAAATCACCTCGTGTGCTCTGTTTAAACGCCGAGATGAAGTTGCCCGCAAGGAATGCGTATTTCGTTGCCAAATCGTTGTTCGCGCACGCACAAACGAACACCGGCAATTGGATGTTGGTCCGATTGTCCAACAGCTTCGACAGGCGATCTACGGGCAGATAGCGCGACGCTTCGAACGCCGGATTGATCAGCAGAACAAGATCAGCGAAACTGGGAATAATGTGTCCGGCTTCGGCGGACGCAGCCTCGATAAGTGATTGTTCAAGTGCAGAGTAGACGATAAGGCCGCCAAAGCTGTGCCCGGCGATGACTAGCATCGGCGCGCCGCCATCGCCCTTAAGCCGTTTATGGCGATAGCGGCGCAATCGTCCGAATAGCTCGCGAACCGAACCGTTCGATATTCTGCGAGCGGCACCCTGTCGGCCCCAGAATGTGGTGTATTCTACCGGTGTGTTGCCGTAGAAGCTTAGGCCGCGCCAACACACAAAGATTCCATAGACTGGGCGGGGCTTCGCTTCAGATGATTCACGCAAGGCAATTTTAACGAGAAGCTCCTTGACGTGCTTAAGGTTGTCGTCCTTTGGATCGGCATCGTGTCGCCAGCCATGAGTGAAAACTGCAATAATCGCGTCCTGCTCCGCAGAAAGAAGCCGATCCAATTCCGCTTGAACCGCTGCGGTCTGCGCGTTGTCATAGGCTTCTCCCTGGTCGTCGAACTCTGCGAAGGCCAGATTATATGAGACGCCCGATCCCGCTATATGCGGCGTGAAACCTAGTGCGCTTTGGCAGGGGTCGTTTCTCATAAGGCCGAAAAAAGTCGCCTTGCGTCTTTGCATGACAGAAAAGCTCCCTTTAACGTATCCATCCGAGGTAGGCCGCAGGGATCTTTGGGGTCGCGCGTGGTAAGCTTGCGGAATGGAGATCGACGAGGACAAAATTGACGACACGGTGCTGGCGTTGCTATGGCTGACGCTTCACAACGAGCGTTGCGCCTGGAAGGGGTTTGAGTGGGCGACGACTGATCGCTTGTATCAGAAAGGCCTGATCGGCGATCCGGTGAACAAGTCGAAGTCACTGGTGCTGACGGACGAGGGTCTGCGCCGGTCGGAAGAGCTGTTTCGGAAACTGTTTACGCGGCAGCCGGGATTTCCATCGCCTTGATCACCTTCCACTCCCAAGGCAAGAGCTCATGCAGGCGGGAGACGGGAAGCTCGGCGATGCGGGCCAGCACGTCGGCAAGCCAGACCTTTGGATCGATGTCGTTGAGGCGAGCCGTCGTAATCAGGGTCAGCATGATGGCGGCCCGGTCGGCGCCGCGATCGGAACCGGCGAAGCTCCAATTTTTTCTGCCGCAAGCCACGCCGCGCAGGGCTCTTTCCGCCGCGTTATTCGTCATGCAAATCCTGCCGTCATCGGCGTATCTGGCAAAATCGACCCAGCGCGACAGCATGTAGTTGATCGGTTCGATGACCGGTGAGGAGCGTGAGAGGCCCTCCTGTTCCTGGCGCAACCAGGCCTCCAACTCGATGAGCAGCGGCTTGCTCTTTTCCTGGCGCACGGCAAGCCGCTCCTCGGCGCTTGTGCCGTTGATATCGCGCTCGATGGCAAACAACGCGTCGATGCGTTTAACCGCTTCCAACGCCGTCGCCGAGACAGGCCGTGCGCCTTTACCGCGGCGCGCACTGCGAGAGACGTCGGCCAGCTCGAAGAACTTCCGGCGCGCGTGGGCAAAACAGAAAGCCGGCGTCACCGGTATTTGTTTCTTCGTACGATCAAAGAGCGGATTGAAGCCATTATAGCAGTCAGCTTGCAGAATGCCTTTGAACTCGGCCAGATGTCGTTGTGGATGTTCGCCACGCCGGTCGCTGGAGGCGTAGAAGACGGCGGCCGGTGGCGACTGTCCCCCAAAGGGCCTATCGTCGCAAACGTAGGTCCAGATCCGGCCGGTGATGCACTGCCCTTTGGCGAGAATCGGGATAGTGGTGTCGTCGCCATGCAATCGCTCGGCCGCAAACACGTGCGTCTCGATGAGATCGAAGAGCGGCTTGACGGCGGCGCTGACGTAGCCAACCTGGTCGGCAAGCGTCTGGGTGGACAGATCAATTCCCTCGCTGCGGAAACGCCGGCTCTGGCGGTTGAGCGGCTGATGCTCGGAGAATTTGTCGAAGACTATAGTGGCGAGAAGGTTGGGGCCGAGAAAGCCGCGCGGTGTGGCATGGAACGGCGCCGGCGCCTGGCTGATGCAGCCGCACTCCCGGCAAGTAAACTTATCCCGGACGGTCTCGACCACCTTGAAGCGGCGTGGGATCTCCTCCAGCGTCTCGGTAGTATCCTCGCCCAGCTTCGACAGCCGTTCGCTACCGCAATGGATGCAGGCGCCAGGAGCTTCGATGACGACACGTTCCCGCTCGATATTGTCCGGCCAGGGTTTGCGCACCGGCCGCTTGCGAGTGAAGGCCCGAACGGTCTGGCTTTTGGCAGAGGCCGCTTCGGACGCAAGCTCGTCCTCGGTCGCGTCGGCGACCAGCTCTTCGAGCTGCAATTCCATCTGGTCGATCAGCCGCTGGGTGCGCTCCCGGCTCGGACCGTGTTTGTCGCGTTCCAACTTGGCGATCAGCAATTGCAGATGGGCGTTGAGCGCCTCGATGCTGGAAAGCTCTGCCTTGGCTTTGGTCGCTTCGGCCTCCGCCTGCAACCGCGCCTCGCGTTCCGCCAGCAGCGCGGCGTGGGCGCTGGCAAGATCGTCCGGAAGGGAAAGCGGTGGCAATGACATGCAAATTTTAGAGCATATTTCCTGAACAAATTCAATGAAGAAGGCGCTCAAACCCGTGTCGGACGCCAGGTTTCCTGCGGCGCCCGCCAGTCAATTCCCGACAGCAAATAAGAAAGCTGTGCGGCCGAGATCGCGACGGCGCCGCCTTCAACATTGGGCCAGATAAACCGCCCGCGCTCCAATTTTTTCGTGAACAGGCAGGCGCCTTGGCCGTCATGCCAAATTAATTTTACCAGATCACCTCGTCGACCCCTGAAGCAGAACAGATGACCGCCCAGAGGGTCATGTTTCAACACCTCCTGCACCCGAAGGGCCAGCGAAGGAAAGCCGCACCGCATGTCTGTATGTCCCGTCGCCAGCCACACCTTGACCCCCGTTCCCATCGGAAACGGGTTCATCGCAACGTCTCCAGACCACAAATGAGCCGCAGCAGGACGTCCACGTCGACATCCCGACCGACGATCACACGCCGGCCGTTCGCACTCACCACCTCCATGCGACCGGGCGCGGTGACAGAAGGCGGCACAGCGACAGTCGCCGCAGGTGGCGTATTCGCAACATTAGGCTCGGTAACAACGATCGCTGGAACAAATCCGTTCGCCGAGCGGGGGACAAGCCGTCCTTCCCGCGCGGCCCTGCGCCAGGCATTCAACTGCCAGCGCGTGATCCCATGACGCTGCGCCGTGGCCGTCACCTGTCGCGGGCCGTTATAACTCTCAGCCACGATCGCCAGCTTCGCTTCATCCGTGAAACGCCGGCGACGCCCGCTATCGACAATCTCCATCCGGCTGAAATGCCCGGTGAGATCATTCCTCAAGTCCATGTGTGAAGCACCGTCTATATTGCCGTCTATATAGACAGAGCATCCACACTCTCACTCACTGCACAATGCGGCCCAACTCGGATGCGTACCCTTTAACTTAAGTGCCTCAAAGTTGAACTGATTATGCCTGCCGCCGTCAAAACAAAACCGATTGCCGCCTGTCCGCAAAAGCTGCGCGTCATCGTTCGTCAGCGCGCAACTTTCCAAGTCGACTTGCGCCTCAAAATGCATCCTGGCTGACACGCGGGCGCCGCGTCTGACGTCTCGCTGGCCTAGGAGGCATCCAAGCTCATCGTCGCTGCATTTCCTTGAATAGCTATCGGGGCTGCTTTCACATCCATGGACTCGAACTTGTCGACTTCAGTTTTGGTGATGCCCGGATTGAACTTCAGGGATTGGCAGGGCTGCGCATTGGATATGGCGCGATCAATCACGTTGTCGGCTCGGGCAGCATCAATAGGAGACGGCAGTAAGAGAATCGAACCGGCTGTTGCGGCCATCTTAGGCGCTGCGCTTGGCTTGCGTGGTAGACTGAGCAATTTTTGCACGCACATTTCCTTCCTCAAAAGCCAAGTACTTTCAAGTCAAAAGACTAAATTGCGTATTGAATGCCCTAAGGGCCTATTTGTAGCTCACTTACACGTCATGGGCTAGAGAAAATTATTCTGTTACAACCTTATTTATTCGGCTGCTGCAAGTTGTTGCTGGCCGTTGCTCAACATGGCAATAGACAATTACAGGATGTGGCTTGCTCGATTTTGGGTGTTGCTAGATTGGGATGCCCCAGTATGCTGGCAACATCGTCGTAAAACCACATGTATCGTATTCGAACCGGATCAGCAGCCGTCTAAAGCTTTGATATGTGAAATCAGCGTTCTGCCGAATTGATATACGGTCTGGACATCGGCACGCCCCTGGCAGTTTCGTCCCGCATTCGTCTTATACTCATAGCCGACTCTTACGTCGCTCGTTGAAAGGCGGGTAGTCGAAGTCACGGTCAATGGTCGTGCCATCGCTGAATAGAAAGCATGAATATTCGCCTCACTAAAGGGGCCTTTGCCGCGCTTGTCGGGGATGACAAACGCAGCTGCGGTCTCGCCGTCCGCGACGGCAAGCGCACCGTAAAAGCCGACGACGGCTGCCAGCGGATCGTTTGGCAACTCGACTGCACCGGGAGGGGACGAGGGCGCATCAGACCTCGGCATCTCAAAATCGATGCCCGTTTCCTTTGCTTTTGCGGCCGTAAGCCACTCGATGCCTTCGGGCGGGGCGGAGGTCACGTAAACAACGGCATTTTCCGACAGCCCCATCTGGTTGAGATAGGCTCCTACGAGGGCATTTCCGACCCCGCTCTCGCTAGCCTTACCGTCTACCAGCCGAAATGCAGCGTGAAAGCCGAGTTTAGAGCTGGGCTCTAGGAAACGTGGTGATCCCGCCAGCCACGTAAGCGCACAGGCAGAGGCGCAAAGCGCGTTAGAGGCGACCACGGTTGCGAAGCCCCGAAGTCGGATTGCCTTTCCGATCTCGATACCTGTTTTGACGGAACCGCCTTGGCTGTCGAGGGCAATGAGTGCCTTCTGTGATTCTGCAGCAATCTTGCGGAATACGTCCTCGTCGCCGCTGTTCATGACACCGCGAAGCTGGATGATGTCGAGACCGCCAGCGCTCGGTGTGCGTGTAATATCCGCCGCGTTGCATACCTCCGAGCAGGCAAACGCTCCGATCAGAGCGAATATCCAGCTGCTTCGTCTACTCAATTGTCGCCCCTCGTGTGTTTCAAATATATCGAACTGTCTAAGGAGTCGAAAAAATGTGAGGGCCACAAACACGGAGACCACAATTTTCGACACTGTATTCTCTGCTGCCCTTGACTAGGCAGTGGCCCTCAATGTGCGACGAGCATTCCATCCTTCTCAACGATCTGGCCTGCAGCAACAGCGCCATCGATAGCTAATTCTAAAACTGACCTCAGTTGAGAGCTGGTCGATAGGAAGCCGAACACCCTAGCAGGACGAGTTGATCCTTGGATGCCCCGAAATTTTCCTTCAAAACGGCAATGGCCGCTGCCGCGATCTCAGTAGGAGGTAGCGCTTCCGGACGACGCACACTTAGGGAAGCGTCGGAACGGTCTCGAATCAGGATTTCCTTGTTCGCCACCGTGTAGAAACCATCATGCCCAACGATTGAGCCGGATCGTACCGCTGCGGACAGACCAGCTTCGACTGCGTCCCGTATACGATTTCCGGCTCGTGCCAGGCCCCATGCAGAACGGATGCGGACAACGACTTCGCTGTTATGGATCGGACATTCAGCAACAACCACGGAGGTAACGTAGCGGGCCATTTCGCCGACACTGACCTCGTGAGGCTCGCAGTCCCTTCGAACGGCGATTTTGGCTTCTTCGTAAGGTATAGAGATTTGTTTCCGTTCGGGCGCGGCATGTGCCGTTACCACGTCGACATCTTCCCGCTCCTCGGCGGTGAAGTGGAGGGGAACTGCTTGCTTTGGTCGGGCAAGATCTTCATCGCGGGCACGCCATTCACCCTTCGCCGACTCGATTGCAGCAACGACTTTGTTGAGCTCGTCTTGCGGACGCAGATACCAATCTGTCGACCAGATCCTATGGATGATCCATCCATGGCTTTCGAGAACATTCTGCCTCAACCGATCGCGATCTCTTGCAGATCGCGACGAATGGTATTGATAGCCATCGCACTCTATGCCGAGCACGAACCGGCCTGGCTTTTCAGCGTCGGAAATCGCGAGATCCACGAAAAAGCCCGCCGATCCGATCTGGTTTTTGACATCGTAGCCCAAGCTCCGGAGCCGATCGCCAACCTGCTCTTCGAATACAGAGTCCGCGTCATTGCCCGTCGCTTCGGCGATCCCAAACTTTCCGGTTTGAGCGAAGGTCAGGAAGAGTTTGAACGCTACGACGCCCCGGCTCCTTACGCGCTCAAGATCGATGTCATCGCCGATAATCGAAGAGAATACCTCGCAGCGCAATTTAGCCCGGGAGATCAAAACGTTAAGACGCCGCTCACCACCATCGCTATTCAGCGGACCAAAGCTCATGGACATGTAGCCTTGCTGGGTCCGGCCATAGCCAACCGAGATGAAAATCACGTCCCGCTCGTCACCCTGAATGTTCTCCAGGTTCTTCACAAAGAACGGTTCAGTCGAGACTTTGTTGAAGAAATCTTCGACGTCAGGATTCTGTCGTCGCAAGAGTTCAAGCTCTTTCAAAACGGCTTGCCGCTGAGCAACGCTGAACGTTGCAACGCCAAGCGATTGGCCCGGATTCGATCTAGCGTGGGCAATGACTGCTTCGGCAACCGTCCGTGCCTCGATCGGGTTCGTCCGAGTGTTACCCCGGTCGTAATGGGCATTCGGCAGATAGTTGAACCGCAGGCCCATGCCTGCGATCGCATCGTAGGGGCTAGGGACAATAAACAGGCGGTTGTCGTAGAATTCTCGGTTGGAAACCGCGATGAGGGATTGGTGCTTGCTTCGATAGTGCCACCGCAACATTCGGTCGGGCATGCCCTTGGCGAGGCAGAGATCGAGAATGGATTCCGCGTCGCGAGCTCGTAGCGTGACATCCTCCGCGTCCTCATCAGCCTCATTAATGTCGGTAGTCAGTTTGGCGAAGAAGCGGGTAGGGGGAAGCTGACGCTCGTCGCCAACGATCACGACCTGCTTGGCACGCGCGATGGCGCCCAGTGCGTCGACGGGCTCGACCTGTGAAGCCTCGTCGATGACCAGAAGATCGAAAGCCACCGCGCCCGGCTTCAGGAACTGAGCCACCGAAAGTGGGCTCATCATGAAAATCGGTTTGATCTGCTGGATCGCCGGTCCTGCGCGTTCCAAAAGCATACGGATGGGCAGATGATTTTTCTTCTTCGCCAGTTCCGCGTTCAGCACTCCCAATGGCCCGATTCCGGCGTTCCCACGTGGCAATTCTTCAGCATGTCTGGTCACGATCTTTTCGCGTGTCAGGCTAACTCGTGCGGCCTCCAGCTCTCGAAACTTTCCGACCGTACGACTGTGCAGATCGCCGTCGAACCGCTTGAGTTCGGGCATCTTTTCGAAAAAGGCGTTGCGAATTGCCTGGTAGTAGGCACGTTCCATGGATGGCCTAAGCGACGCAGCATCAAGGCGGCCCGCCGTCGTTGCAACGACTATTTCCTGCAGACCCAGGGACGAGGCGTGGTGGCATCTATCGACGAAGGAAATCCACTTCGTAATGCTTTCGACGTTCGCGTGCCAGGCGTCGACCTTTGCACGGATTGTTTCGAGTGGCGCTTTCGCCAGCTCATTGCTCCCAATCGCATGAAGCTCGTTGAGATCGATAAATTGGACCAATTCTCCCCACTGCCGAACCACTTCACGATAGTGAACGTCGAGAGCAAGCAGGCTGTTTTTGAGAGCAGCAATATCGGAAACCTTGGCAATCCTGGTTCTGGCTTCGGCGTCCAGCACCGGGCGGTATTGCATGTCCCACGAAACGATCCGTGAAAGCTTGGACCAATCTGACGCTTCGCCTTTCCAGTCGTTTCCAAAGACTGATTTTCCAAGCTCGCTATGCGCAACGATGGCCTTCCGCCGCTTCTGTCCAGCCATGAGGAGATCAATGGCGTCCAACCGGGCTTTCTGCCCTTTGGGTAGATCGGCCTTCATATACGATCGAAGAACGGAAAGCTGGCTCCGATAGCCTCCGTTCAGGAAGCGGAATAGGGAGGCTCCGTGTGCAGCAATTGCAGATCGCGTCTCCGCGGGGTTCGCGTCCCATGCGGCTTCCGAGAAAGTGGCATCGATCTTGCCAACTATCTCACGCAGTTTTTGCCCCTCGTTGACGAGTTCCGCAACCGCTGCGGGATCATCCCAGTTGGCATCAATCATTTTCGATCTATCGCCAGGGAAGGTGACAGCCGCCTCGCTGATCTTCATCAGCAAACCGATATCATCCAAGGTGCTGGGGGATCTGAGTTCGAGAATTGCACGGGTGGTTTCGCAGGCTTCCATTAGAGCCCCGAGTTCATCGTGCAAAGCCCCAACATCCTTCGACAGTCGGTCGATGTCCTCAGGCATTAGCGCGTCGCGCTGCACGCCGTACCAGGGGTGATCAGGCGGTGCTCCGGTCGTTCTGAGACGATCGGCAAGCTCGTCACAACAATCTACTCGCTTCAGAAAATCAGCGGGCGTCCAGGTATGCGGGTCCTTGAGATTGAAGCCTTCGATCCCATGATCTCGCGTTCGCATAAGGTGGCCGATGAGGGCAAACGGAGTCAGGCCGCTCGGATCCTGCCGAATATGCATCAGGTCGGCGTGGCCGTTCAAAGTCGCCTGGATGTCCTTCAGCCGCTCAATCACGGTGACGTCGGACTTCGGCTGCCGAGTAACTAGTTCCTTAGTTTTTCTCAGCTCTTCCAGTACGCCTTTTTTGTTCGCTTTGTTCGAATGCAGTTCAAAAGTGAGAGCGCCGAGACCGGAGTCGCGAAGACGCCGGTGCACGACCTCAAGAGCGGCCATTTTCTCCGCCACAAACAGTACGCGCTTTCCTTCTGCGGCAGCTGAAGCGATGATATTGGTAATTGTCTGGCTTTTGCCTGTACCTGGAGGTCCTTTAACGACCAGATGATGGCCACGTGTGGCTTCCTCGATGACGATGGATTGGGAAGAATCTGCGTCGACGACATGCGATATGCGCTCGGGTGTAATCTCCTCATCAATACGACCAGTTTCCGGAACAATAGAATCGCGGTAAGGAAAGCCGTCGCGCAACAGACCGGCAACAACCGGATGCTCATCGAGCTTGTCGCCACTCGGCCAATTCTCAGGATCAAGGTCTCGATACATCAGGAACTTCGAGAAGGAAAAGAAACCTAGCACTATCGCGTCGGCCATCACGTTCCAACGTGATTTTGCTGAGACGGCCTCGGAGACAACCTGCAGATACTTCTCGACATTCAGATCATCATCGTCGGGAAGGTCAGGAAGCTTGATGCCAAATTCCCCGTTGAGTTTCTCTTGCAAAGAAAGGTTGGTTGACGGCGCTTCGCCACGCCCCTTGAGCGTAAAGCGCTCAGACGCGGATGTTCGTTCGAGCTTGACTGGCAGCAGAATTAGCGGAGCGTTTCGCTCGACATCCGACTTGTCATCTTCGAACCAACGCAAAAGCCCGATAGCCAAATAGAGAATGTTGACACCCTGTTCCTCTTCCAGCGTGCGGCTATCGTACCAAATGTCGAAGAGCCGCTTCTGCAGCCCCTCTGATGTCAGTCTAGTTTGGAGGCGGCTATCCGTGTGTCGGCGCGCGATGCCCTTTTCGTCGAGGTCTTGGTCATCCGGCTGCGGGATACCTCCAACCATGTCGTCGCCATCGAGGCCAAGTTCTTTCTTTTCTTCTTCTGTAAGCTTGACGCCAGGCAAGAACGTCATGCCGCGCCCTTCGGACAACATCCTGCAAACCTCGACCGATTTTTCGTCGACGATCTCCACGATCCTGTTGTTTTTGGAGCGGAGCGGTAAATGGATCAGTCGGTTTCGCGTGCCGAGATCGAGAAGGTTCTTCCGATCTGCCAAAAGCTGATCGCGAAGCGTGTTTCCAGTCGCCAAAGTATCCATGACAGTCCCTCAACAATAGGAGGGAGAATATCGGCAGGTGGCTATCATGCAACCGATACGTTTTGAAGAGACTTAGAAATCCCCATTTAGGTTGATTGGCGCCGCAGGCCGGGATGGTGGGTCTCCTAGTCGCACAGCGGGCTAGCTGAATTTGGAACGATATCTTTCGTCGGGGGCCAGCCAATTTTCGATGAAATCCAGAGGATCCACGCTTTCCATCATTGCCCGTGCAAGCGTCAGCCGTTCTACCACGCGCTGGCGGCGCTCTTCATCAACGCCTCTCAGTCGCTCCTCGGCATCGGCGAAAAAGCGCTCGATTGTCATTGCCTTGCCCCTTTCTCGATGATCTCGGCAAGCTGCTGTCGACTGTCTGTTTGAGCTTGAGCGACCTTGCGGGCATCCTCGCGTCGTTCGTAACGTTCCCACTCGTCCTCCCTTTCTCTCTTTCGCTTGGCTGCCGCCTGATCTTCGGCTGTCATAAGGCGTTGCAGATTGTTTTTTGACGATTGCAAAGTCTCGATGATTTTTGGGATCATCTTGTTAAGCGACTCCAGCTGCGTCTCCTGCCAGCCAAGGGTCCAGTCGACGCCCTTCTTTGGAGAGTAGGCAATGACCCGAAAGCGGCCGGAGGGTATATCCTGCTCGGTTGTCCAGGAATGCGTCAGCTGCCAGGGCTTGGCTGATTGGACAAGCCTGCTGTCCTCACGGTGGTAATCGCCGTTAAGGTATCGCATCGTAACCCTCTCTGTCATTTCGGTGAGAGCCAGTCCTATCGGCACGGTGTCGATGTAGAATATCGTCGGCCGGTCCGGTCCCCAGATTCTACCTGTATGATAGCGCCCGTATTTTCTATCTTTGTGCTCGACCTCCTGCTCCTTGACGGGAGTGCGATGTAGTTCATCGCTGGGTGGGGCGATGTGCACTCGATATCCCCCTTGGTCCAGTGCTAGGTAAAGATCGTTGGCGATCGAGAGCGCACGAGGTAGGCCAGCTTCCGATGATATCAGGTCGGGCAGGATTCTCTTATATGGCCGCAGAAACTCCCCTTCTTTTATATCCCGGGTCTTCCGCAATTGCTCTTCGACACCAGAGAGCAATGGATGATGTTCCATGCGACGGGCCTTTTTGACGGCCTTGGTCTTACGGGCAGGGCTATCGTCGAGCAACCTCTTTTGCCGTGGCTTCGGGCTCGAAGGTATTATTTCAATGGTTTCGTTGGATGCTTCTGGCAGCACTGGCAGCTCTGCCGCTAGCCCGAGTGATTTACGTGTCCAATAGCCAGATCCGGGGTACGGAATCTGATGCTGTCTGCAGACCGCTGCCAGTGCCGTGCCGGAAATGCCAAATTCCGGCGCGAGCTTACTAAGCGGTAAGCCACAGACCCGCTCGTAACGCTGAAGACGTGTCAATTTCATGGTGAAGAATCCCGATCTCAACGCCGGTTGATATCACACTGTCCTCATGGCTATTGGGTAAATCTTCTTGTATTTATGGTTGTGGTCCCCGATATTGGCATCGGGTACTATCTAGCGACAGTTGTGAGATAACGTGCAATGCCTCACTGGCTACGTCAAATATCAACGTTCATATGGGGCGAGCCTATCAAAGAACGCGCTGATACCGATCTGGAGAGTGTTTGGGAGGCAGCAGCGGCGGCGGAAGCAATCATTCGCCAACGCGAGCAATATCTGAGAGAAGGCGACGTCAAGAAAAACTCAACCGCAGACGTTCTGAAAGGAATTCAACTGAACGTGGCCGATCTTCGCAACGGGTCGGTCGACGATGCGATTCAGAGTATGGCGTTGGCTTACACACAGTTGGAGCCTCTTCTCAGCGATGATGACAAGGATGATCCGTTGCGAGAAGCGTGCAGACTTCTGGATCAGGCAGTAGGCGAGCTGTTCTGAACGTCAAATTATTCAGCGCGGAAATTTAGCGGCTATGAGGGGTATGCTCTGGGCCATTCGCTCAGCACAATAGAGCACTCGTTCAAGAACAGCAAACCTTGCACACGAGATCCGGTTGCGTAACCGTGCCGCTGAGTTCTAGTGTCCCAATACTTTAGGGAGCTTCGCATGTCGGTTCTGTTTCGCGTTCTTTTCGTTTTAGTTTCGTGTGCCAGCATCGCGTCAAATTGCCTGGCTGACAGCCCAACCTCTTATGGCACTGGCTTTGCGGTCACCAGCGACGGATGGTTGCTCACGAATGCCCACGTCGTTGAAGGATGTGTGCGGGTTGAGGTGAGGGGAAAGGGCGATGCCAGCGACCCGCGTGTCGACGCGAACAACGACCTCGCCCTTATTAAGATTGCTGCTCCGGAGCCGCTGAAGCCCCTCGTTTTTCGACGCGCACCGACAAGGCTGGTGAGGACCTCATCGCCATCGGCTATCCTCTTGCTACCCTGTTTGCGCGGCGACAATCACGGTGAGACTCGTATTGCCTCACCCAAGAGTGTTCCCAGAGAATAATGCCGTTGCCTCACTCGGATGTTCTGTATGCAGCGTCCGCGCCCCATCGATTTTTCAGTTGCAGCGATCTGAGGTTGATCTACGGGCCGTCAAATGAGCTCACCGAAGAGTACCTGACGAGCTCATTGTGAGGCCTTGATGCGGGCGGCAAAGGCCCACGGCATCAGGGCATCGATGTCTTCGGCGAGGTGGCCGTTTGCGAGGCGGGTGAAGAGGTCGCACAGATAGGCGTAGGGTTCAACGCTGTTCATTTTACAAGTGCCGATCAGGCTGGCAAACCGGGCCCAGTTGCGGCCCCCTTCATCGTGGCCCGCGAATAGCGCATTGCGGCGATTCATGGCGGGTCGGCGGATCGCGTTTTCCACCAGGTTGGAGTCGATATCGACGTGGCCGTCGTCCAGGAACAGCCGGAAGCCGTCCTGTCGCGTCAGCATATAGGCCAGGGCTTTTCCGAGGTCAGACTTGCGTGAGACGCGTTTGGCTTGCGCTGCCAGCCAGGTGAAGAATTCGTCCACCAGCGGGAGGGACAGGTCCTGTCGAACTGCACGGCGATGTTCGGGATCTGAGCCCCGGATACTGCCTTCGATCTTGTAGAGCGCGGCGATCCGCACCAGCGCCTCGTCGACGATGGGCGATCCACTCTTTGGCGCGGCCTTGATCAGCTTTCTGCGCCCGTGCGCCCAACTTGCGTCAGGCAAGCCCCGGAACGGGGGATGAATACGAAAGGAGGTGAGAGCCGAACAGAAACCGTTCGCAGCGATTCAGCGGGTTCAACGCCCGTCCGCCAAAGGCGCAGCCCGCCAGCCGGAAGCGAGTCTTGCATGGATGGCGGCAACGTCATTCGTGAAGCGTAGACAGCGGGTGATGAAGCGGTGGGGTAAGCCCCGATATCATGATCTTGATGACGCCTTCGGAGTGTTGGGACCGGGGGCAGCACCCGACTTGCCGGTATTGGCGAGGCAGGTGGGGTCGTCCGGGGTCTTGGGCCATCGCAAAGTCACGGGATGGATCGCCGGGGAACCTGAGAGATCCCACTCACGCCCACGGAGGCGATGCCGGAAACGGGGGTGCCGGCTGACGTAGAAGACTCCAGGCCCTGCGACAGCCCTGCATGTCGGAGGGAGCGCCTTGGCGGACACGAATATGCAGGGCCGCATGGGACCCGGAAAGCGAAGCAATAAGCTGATGGGTGAGCGTGAGCGGGAAGTCGTAGCACCCTCATAGTACCAATGAGCGCGGGGAACCGTGTCCGGCGGGACCCGAACGAGGAAAGGGGGGTGTCACGGAACCAGAACCACTGACAGGAAACATCGGAGGGGACCCTGAGCCCTACAAACGTGTACACGAAACGGCAGTGGATAGCCGAACAGGCGAGGAAGCACCCGGAGAGGGTGTTCACATCCTTGCACCATCTGATTGACCTCGACTGGATGTTCGAGGCGTGGGCTCTGACGCGCAAGGATGGCGCGGCGGGCATCGACGGGCGCACGGCCGCCGACTATGAGAAGGATCTCGGGGCTAATCTTGAAAGCCTCCGGACCCGGATGATGTCGGGCAGCTACCGCGCGCCCCCGGTGCGACGCCACTACATCCCCAAGGTCGATGGGTCTCTGCGACCTCTGGGTATCCCAACCTTCGAGGATAAGGTGGCGCAACGGGCAATCGTGATGCTGCTGGAACCGATCTACGAGGAGGACTTTCTGGACTGCTCGTTTGGGTTCCGGCCGGAACGGTCGGCGCATGAGGCCATCCGCACATTGCGCGATGGCATCATGGAGACTGGTCAGCGCTGGGTGATTGATGCGGATATCTCGAAGTATTTCGACAGCATCGACCACGGGCATCTGCGCAGCTTCCTCGAACTGAGGATCAGAGACGGCGTCATCAGACGTATGATTGACAAGTGGTTGAACGCAGGGGTGCTCGACCAGGGCATCCTGAGCCGATCGGTAGCTGGAACTCCACAAGGCGGAGTGATCAGTCCACTTCTCGCGAACATCTTTCTGCACCACGTGCTGGATAGATGGTTCGTGGAGGTGGCGAAGCCTCGCCTAAAACGGAGGTGCCAGATGGTGCGGTACGCTGACGACTTCGTCATGAGCTTCGAGGATCACCTGGACGGCCGGCGCATGCTGGCCGTGCTGGGCAAGCGTTTTGAGCGGTATGGGCTCCGGCTCCATCCCGACAAGACGCGCTATGTGGACTTCCGTTTCCGGCGCCCGCACGGGCGGCACCCTGCAACAAGCGCCACCAGTTTCAACTTTCTCGGTTTCACCCATGTCTGGGGCCAGTCGCGGAAGGGGAAGCCGGTGGTGCGGCAGATCACGGCCAAGGATCGGTTTGCGCGGGCCTTACGGGCAGCCAGGGAGTGGTGCATCAAACACCTACACCTGTCGCTCACGGTCCAGCACCGACATCTGGCCCGGATGATGCAAGGCCACTACGCCTATTACGGGATCACGGGCAACGGACGGCGTCTGAAGTGGTACCACCATCAGGTCGAACGCATCTGGAAAAGCGGGCTCTCGCGCCGCGGCCGATCCGGAAAGCCGAACTGGAGCCGGATGGCGCAGGTTCTGGACCGATTTCCCCTGCCGCCGACCCGGATCGTACATCAATGGAGCCGTATCTGAGCGAAACTGGACCGTGAGGAACCGGATGCGGGAAATCTGCACGTCCGGATCTGTGAGGGGCGGGGCTCGGTAACGACCCCGCCTACTCGGCAAAAAGCCAGCTTCAAGGGATCGCCACCCATACGGTCCGACGTGGCGAGGTGAGAGTAACCACCGTAGGCATCCACCTGGATTGTCCCGTTGAACCCGTCGAGGATTTCAGCGGCATATTCGCCTTTACGCCCGGGCCGATAATGGAACACCACGCCCGGCGGCGCAGAACCGTTCCAGCCGCGGTCGTCACCCAACACAGCCCAGAGATAACCGGTCTTCGTCTTGCCTCGCCCCGGATCCAAAACCGGAGCCGTGGTCTCGTCGACATAGAGCCGCGTGCTTTCAAACAGCAGCCGTTTTGCCATGTAGTCGACTACCGGTGCGATTTCGCTGCCCGTGCGCCCCATCCAATCGGAAAGGACCGTGCGGTCTATCGGCACCCCGTGTCGCGCCATGACTTCGGCCTGCCGGTTGAGCGGCATATGTTCGGAATGCTTGGAGACGGCAATCTCAGCCAGAAGGGCTTCCGTCGGCCAGCTCCCTTCCAGCAGATACGCCGGCGCTCTGGCCTGGACGACGCCCGTTCGACCCTTGGGGCAGGCGTATTTCGGGCGGATCGTGACGATCACCTCGTAGCGCGCCGGAATCCGGTCGAGCCGTTCCGTCCGATCTTCGCCGATCCGGACCATGTTGCCGCAACCGCAGGGGCAGACAATACTGTCGGGCTCAATCACCTTCTCGACCCGCGGCAGGTGTTCGGGCAGTGCACGGGCCTTACGCTCCTTGCGAGGAACGGCCTTGTCCGGATCGGATGCGCTGGCTTCGATCTTTTTCTCGACGGCGGCGATCCGCGCCTGTGTTTCGGCAATCGCCGTTTCAAGGTCTTCCAGCGCCAGTTCCATCTGCGCCGGATCGAGCTTTTCCGATTTCGGCCCGAACTTGGTGCGCCGATAGTCGTGAACCTGTCCCTCAAGCTTCTCGATCAGTTCCTTCAGCTCGGCGATGAACGCGTCCTTTTCGGCCACCACAGCCTGCTCATGCTGACGTGCGGCACGCTCGACCGACAGCTCGAACTGCACGTCCGCAAAGGCTTTCAAAACCTCGGGAGGAAGGTCCGGGAACTGGCTAAGATCGATCGGCTGCGACATGCAGCTTCATAGCAAATCGAAGCAGAAAAACCCAATAAAACAATACAAAAACAGGACGGCTGAGTCATCCTGCCGCAGTCGGCGCTGTTACCCGTTGCGCCATGACCCGTCGCCAATCAAGCCCTTCGAATAAGGCTTCGTATTGACCCCTGGAAAGACGCATCGTCCCATCCTGAACCTTGGGCCAGGCAAAGTTTCCATGTTCGAGAATTTTGTAGGTTAGCACCATTCCGGTGCCATCCCATACCAGGATTTTCAGGCGATCCCCGCGCTTCGACCGGAAGATCACCGTCACCCCGGAATGCGGATCGAGCTTCAACTCGGTCTGCACCATCAGAGCCAGCGCCTGATGCCCACAGCGGAAGTCCACCGGCCGCGTTGCAATCAGAATCGGCAGGCGTTGGCCCGCGACGATCATGCCGTCCCTCGCATGGCTCGCACCAGAGCCGCCACACGTTCAACCGGCACATCGCCGGGAACCCGCATCACAACATCCGGGCCGATCTCCAACGTCAAGACCGACGAAACCGTCGCCGGCAGCGGCGGCGCCAAAACATTCACAGCCTCGCTCGGCTCTGCCGCAATCGCCAAAGGCACAAATGCAGGCTCGGCATCGCCGCTCTCCGACTGGCCCGACATAGTCTCAAAAGGCAACGCCAGAATGCCCTCGCGCACTTGCCGGCGCCACAAGGAAAGCTGGTGCGCAACAACGTCATGACGGCGCGCGACATCAACAACACGAACACCAGGCTCAAGGCTTTCCGCCACGATCCGCGCCTTCACATCATCCGGCCAACGCCGGTTTCCGCGGCGCGGCTCGACAACTTCGTACCGACCAACAAATCCATCATCTGCCATGCAAATCTCCAGATATTCCTGGAAACTTTCTCGCACACGCGGCAAGCCTCAAAATACAGCCAATTCAATGGGGCGGAGACGGCGCTTACGATGTTCTCGAATGCCTCACGGGTTGTTCCGATCGTGTCCCCGCACATGGTGCAGAGGACGGAGGTAGCGAAGCCGCTCGCGAGCGCGCCCTCAATAGCGCTGTAGCGAGCGGGCGGCTTCGCGGGCGGTCCTCATGTTTTGCGTAGGGTCGCGTTGTCGAAGGCCAACCTGGCGGTATGAGCGCGGATGCCGATTCGGTATTGTTCGGTAACGATCTCACTGCACGACCTCTACGATTTGCGTCTGCCGCGCGACATCGGCGAATGGCCCGAACACTAGCGCATTGGCCTGTGTACTGCGCCAGATCTTCATTCGACGCTGCACGGTCCGAATGAGGCCGTCGGGATACACGCCGGGGTATTTGACCTGCAAGCGTTCAAGCAACTCTCGCGAAGTCCGCCAAGGCTCCGCCTCGAACCATTCCTCGAGTTCGGCAGTGACGGCGAGTAGAGGATCGGGCCTCCGCCGCTCTCGCTTGGCCGCTGGCTTGGATCGGGCAGTCGGTTTCACTTCACCACCACGCCAAGCAATCCGTAAGCCAGACAGAAAGTCTTCGAGCGGTAATGCCTCGCCGTCGGTGGCAGGCGAACCATCAGGCTTGTCAGCAATTTCGACCAATCTCTCTTGTGCCAGGCGTATGTCGCGGAGCAGCCGGACCGGATCGAGCGTCAGGTACATCGCCTTGAGCCAAAGGCATGTATCCTCCGGCGTGCGTGGGTCGTCAAGCAGCCGCTGGTAGGGCGTGGCGGGACGATGATAGCGCTTGACTACCTTGGCTCCGTCACGGTGCTTTTCTTTCAGCTTGAATGATGGCTGAAAGAAATTCACGAACAACCGCATTGACGAATAAAGCTTGGCCAGCTCCCGAGTGGCTCGTAGCCCCTCGAAGCGTCGGTATCCAACGATCTTGCGCACGATCGCGCCATTCTTCTGCTCGACAAATGCCTGATCATTCTTTCGGTAGGGGCGGCAACGGGGTGAGTTCGATATTATCGCGCAAGCAATACTCATGAACACTCTCGTTCATGAATACACTGTCGTTGTCGGTGTCGAAGCCCAGCAGCGGGAACGGCAGCAACTTGCGCAGTTCGGCCAACGCAGTGATCAGTACCGTTTGCTCGCGAACCAGCAGCGGCGCGCATTCCGTCCAGCCCGTGGCTATATCGGTCAACACCAGCGTTTGAGAGAAGGCACCCCTCGCGTACGGGCCGGAATGAGAAACGAGATCAGCCTCGACAAAGCCGGGTGCGGGGTCATCCCAATCCGAGAAGGTTCGAACGGGAACACTACGCCGTATCGCCGTTGATCCTTTCCGGCGCCGCGGACCCGTGGCGCTCGCTTTGATCTCCTTGAGGACCCGATCAATCGTCGCTGGGCTCATCGCCAAGAGTTGCCGGCGCGTCTCGCAATTCATATCGCCGTGTCCATGACGTTCCATCGCTTCGATCAGAGTTGGCAACAGAGGGTGTAGTCGCTTGCCGCAAATTCGATCCGACGCCTCCCAAACAACAACGAGCGCTGCCCGCACGTCATCGCCGTAGACCCGGCGCCCTGGCCTAGGACCACCCTTCGCCGGTTCGCGTTCTCCTCTCAGCAGTCGCATCGCATGATTGCGGTGAAAGCCCGTGAGCGCCACGAACTCGTCTAACATCCTCGCCTTCTCGGTCCGCCCACCTAACACATAGCGACAACTGATCGCCGCAACCAATTCCGCACGTGTCGCCATGCTTACCTTCCTCATCACAGCTCCCGAGGTTGATTCGTCGGGAGCAATTTAGATGAGGCAATAACCCATTCTCAGGGAGCAGTTCAGGCGAGGCAATGCGCATCGCCAAGCACGTTCAGCATGGAATTGACGCGGTAGAATTTCTGCTTGCCGCACCTGGGGCACCAAAAACAGGCAATCTCGCCCTGGTGATGTGACAGCCAATAGATGCTGTCGGTCCATTTGTACGCTTCTTCCATGCGGGCGCACCTCTGCTCAAGGTTTTCAGTTGCCGCATGTCACGCTGGCCCGCCCGCCAAGCCAGAAGAAAATGATGCAGTTTGAAGGTGGTTTCAAGTCGCCTTCAAACTCCAATTCTAGTTGCGATTTTGGGTAGAGCACGGCACAAAGATGGGCAACCAAAGGCCTGTGCACATCCAGCCACCTCGAACCAAAACCTCACATCAAAGCGGTGTTCCCACCATGACATTTACGTTCAACGTTCCTGGTTTGTCGGACCAGCTTTACGTTATTGAGCTGGAGCCCGGCTCTTCAACTTTTTTTGTCGGCGCGAACGGAAGTGGAAAGACGCGCCTAGCAGCCCAAGCTGAAAGTCAGTGGGGGTCAAACGCTCACCGCATCTCGGCTCACCGGGCTTTGATTTTGAATACGCACATTGCGAAAATCAGCGAGGGAAAGGCTCTCGCAGGTTTACGCTATGGATACCCGGACGCAGGTCCTGGACAAGGTACCAATTATCGGCCAAGCAGCAGGTGGGGAAACGAGGCAGCAACACGGCTTCTCAACGATTTCGACTTTCTCGTCCAAGTTCTCTTTGCGGATCAATCCAACATCGCGCTAAAAACGCACGATGCGGCTCATGCTGGGGCCCTTGGCACACCAGAAAAAACAAAATTGCAGAAGCTTCGTGCCGTATGGGACAGGGTGTTGCCGCACCGTACTCTCGAAATCACGGGAGACAACATCAAGGCGGTCACGGCAGGTCATCCCGCATACGATGCGGGACAAATGAGCGACGGTGAGCGCGCCGTTTTCTATTTACTCGGTCAGGTCTTGGTTGCTGAACCGAACTCTGTCCTCATCTTTGATGAACCCGAACTCCACGTTCATCGCGCTATCCTTAGCAGGCTTTGGGACGAGGCTGAGGCTGCGCGCCCTGACTGCGCCTTTCTTGTGATTACTCATGATCTGGAGTTCGCAGCATCGCGGCCAGGCCAAAAATTCGTTATCCGCCGCTATCAGCCCCCTGGTAATTGGGAACTGGACCTGGTGCCTGAAGGCACCGGCTTCGATGAAGCCGTCGCCACCCTCATTCTCGGTAGCCGCAAGCCAATTTTGTTTGTGGAGGGTACCGGCTCAAGCCTCGACCTCGCAATCTATCGAGCCTGCTATCCGGATTGGACCGTGGTGCCGCGAGGTGCTTGCGAGAACGTTATCCACGCGGTCGCCACCATGCGACATAACGCGAGTTTAACCCGGATCACCTGCTCGGGCGTCGTTGATGCGGATGATTATAGCGAGGAGGACAAGGCAACGCTGAGTGAGCTAGGCGTTGCCACGCTGCCGGTGTCGGAGATCGAGAATTTGTTTCTACTGCCGAGCGTTGCCACCGCCATCCTAGAAGAGGAGAAGTTTGAAGGCGCGGAATTGCAGTCCAGGCTGGATGCACTGAAACAGGACGTGCTGGCAGAGGTTAATAAACCTGGCTCAATCGACAATGTCGTACTGCGCTACTGCCGCCGTCGGATCGACCGCACACTGAAAAAGATTGATCTAACGGAAGCCTCGACTGCGGAAAGCTTGGCGTAGACGTTCGCCGAGAAGACCTCTGCACTTGATATCGCTGCAATAGCGAGCGGGATGCGACGCCGGATCGAGCAGGCCGTTGCGTCGGAGGACCTCACGACACTTATGGCCAATTTCGATAACAAGGCGTTCCTTGCGCTGGCCGCCAGGCACCTCAAAGGTACGCCCAAGGCCGCATTCGAAAGCTGGCTCGGTCGCGCGATGCGAGATCCGCAAGCAACAAGGCTCAAAGCCGCGCTTTCCCAAGTTGTCCCAAGAGTTACTGCCGGATAGTTTGGAGGGCCATACTGGTCGCGCCGCGCCATAGTCCGGCTACATTGAATATCTGTTGCCATCTGATGTTGCGCGCTTTGCCATGCGATTTTGCGCGCTACACCAGTTTTGCCGTGCCAAAGCTAACGCCGATCTGTGGCAAACGTCTCGCCGCGCCACGGCCATAAAAAAGTGCCGCAAATCCGGGGTCTTCGGTTTGGACGCATAGCTAACGCGAATTTGACAACAAAGCGCCCCTTCTGGACGCAGATCAACGCGGTGGCATCAAATGCTCATCTGGGCTGTCAGGTTTTCATTGAAAGCATGCTGAACGCGGCAGATTTCGAACCTCTGACCTTTTGAATCGGTAAACACGGTCAACCTCTTCCAATCATGTGACAGTACGTTCCGTTCGCGCGGCCATTTTGCGCCTGTGACATTTTTTACGGCACAAGTTGTCGCCTAACCCCGGGTCAGGTGACATTTGTTACCGCCCCATCCAGACAGGTGCGCACGCTCTGCAACTTATTTCCCCACTTTGCCGCGCGAAGAGAAAGTCGTTTCTTATAATACATTTAATCTACGTGTTTTATAGATTATAGAGCCGCACCAAAACGCCGGCACGATAATCGGATGATCCATATGTCCTATCTTCTGAGTCTTCTCGACAAAAGCCCTATCGACGCCGGGAAAAATGCCACGGATGCGTTGCGGGCGACCGCCAGACTGGCGGTTCGAGCCGAGGAGCTTGGCTATCATCGTTTCTGGGTGGCCGAGCACCATAATATGGCGAACTTGGCGAGCTCCGCGCCGGAGGCGCTGATTGGCTATTTGCTCGCCAAGACATCGAAGATCCGCATCGGCTCCGGCGGCGTGATGCTGCAGCATTATAGCGCCTACAAGGTGGCGGAGACCTTTAATCTGCTTTCCTCGCTAGGGCCTGGCCGGGTCGACCTCGGCGTCGGAAAAGCGCCGGGCGGCTTTCCGCTATCGACGCGGGCGCTGCAGGCAGCGGTCGATCCAGAGCGCAAGCCGAGCTTTGCCGATCAACTTGCCGACATCAACGCTTATCTCTCAGGCGAATCCTCGGCGGATACCGCCGTTGCCACGCCGCTTCCTGCGGTCGCTCCCGAACGCTATTTGCTCGGTGCTTCCGTCGACAGCGCCAAGCTGGCAGCCGAGAAGGGCTGGGAGCTGGTCTTTGCCGGCCATCTGAATGGCGATCCCGAAAATCTCCGCAAGACCTTCGAAGCCTATGAGGCGGCGAGCGGCGGCAAGAGCCCGATCTTGGCGCTGGCGGCCTTTGCCGCCGAGAGCGAGGAGCAGGCGCGCGCACGTGTCGGCGATCTCCGCATCGTCAAGATTTTCCTTCCCAACGGTCAGACGATCAATGTCGGCAGCGAGGAACAAGCGGCCGAATTCGCCCGCCAGGCTGGCGTCACTGATTACCGGACCGAGGAGAAGGTGCCGAGCGTGCTGCACGGCACGGCGGCGCAGATCCGCAATGAGCTGGACGAACTGCATCGCCGCTATGGCGTCAAGGAATTCATTCTCGACACACCGGCGCTGACGGCTGCCGAGCGCCTTTCCTCCATCGAGCTGCTCGCCGAGGAGCGGCTCTCCCTCGTCGCTTGATAATACTGAAGAGGATTGCACCCATGGCTCAGAAACACGTCACGTTCGGCATCATGCTACAGGGTCCCGGCGGCCACATGAACGCCTGGAAACATCCGAGCGGTCCGGCCGATGCCAGCGTCAATTTCGGCTTCTTTGTCGATACGGCACGCAAGGCGGAAGAGGCCGGCATCGCCTTCGCTTTCGTCGCCGACGGTCTCTACATCAACGAGCAGTCGATCCCGCATTTCCTCAACCGCTTCGAGCCGATCTCGATCCTCTCGGCGCTTGCCGCTTCCACCTCGAAGATCGGCCTCGTCGGGACGGTTTCGACCTCCTATAGCGATCCCTTTACCATCGCGCGGCAATTCGGCTCGCTTGATCTGATCAGCGGCGGTAGGGCAGGGTGGAATGCGGTGACCTCGCCGCTAGAAGGCTCCGGTCGCAACTACAGTCGCGAGCATCCCGAACACGAGCTGCGCTACGAGATCGCCGACGAATATCTGGACGTCATCAAGGGCCTGTGGGATTCCTGGGATGACGACGCCTTCATCCGCAATCGCGAAACCGGCGTCTTTGCGGACAAGACCAAGCTGCGGCGGCTGAACCATAAGGGTCGCTTCTTCCGCGTCGAAGGGCCGCTGAATATCGGCCGCTCCAAGCAAGGGCAGCCAGTGGTGTTCCAAGCGGGCGCGTCGGACTCGGGCATCCGGCTTGCCGGCAGGCATGCCGACGCCGTCTTCACCAATGGCGGGCCGATCGAGGAGGCGCAGGCCTTCTATCGCCAGCTCAAGGACAGCGCGATCGCACACGGGCGGTCGGCTGCGGAGGTCGGCATCTATCCCGGCATCGGCCCGATCGTCGGCGCGACGAAGGAAGAGGCTGAGGCGAAATATCAGGCAATCCGCAATCTCGTCACTATCGAAGAGGCGCTGCTCTATCTCGGCCGTTTCTTCGATCATCATGATTTCAGCGTCTATCCGCTCGACGCGCCTTTCCCCGATCTCGGCGATATCGGCCGCAACAATTTCCGCGCGACCACGGACCGCATCAAGAAGACGGCGCACGAGAAGGGGCTGACGCTGCGCGAAGTCGCGCTCGATTCCGCAACACCCCGCACCGCTTTCATCGGCACGGCGGACCATATCGCCGACGAGATCATCCGCTGGGTGGACCAAGGGGCGGCCGATGGCTTCATCCTCGGCTTCCCGGTGATTGCCGAAGGCTTCGACGACTTCGCCCGATACGTCCTGCCGATCCTGACCGAACGCGGCTATTTCGGCCCCCTGCTGAAGGGCTCGACGCTGCGTGATCATCTAGGGCTGCCCTATCGCGAGAGCCGTTATGCGCAGGCCAAGGACGAAGTCGAACAAGGAAGGGCGATCCGTGCCTGAGGCATGGTCGACGCTGCCATGAACATGATCACCCAGCATCATCGACCGACTGATGATATCGAAAAGGGGATAGCCTCCTTTGTCGATGAGATCATCGCTCTCCGTCATGATCTGCATCGCTATCCGGAGCTTGCCTTCCAGGAGCGGCGGACCAGCAAGATCGTCGCCTCCCTGCTTTCTTCCTGGGGCTATGAAGTGACGACCGGTGTTGGGGGCACTGGCGTCGTCGCAACCCTTCGGGGCGGCGACGGCGGCAGGCGCATTGGCATTCGGGCCGACATGGACGCCCTGCCGATCGAAGAGGCCACGGATCTTCCCTATGCCAGCGACAATCCAGGCGTCATGCATGCCTGTGGCCATGACGGGCACATGTCGATCCTGCTCGCCGCAGCGCGTTACCTCGCTGAATCCAAAGATTTTTCCGGTGTGCTGACGCTGATCTTCCAGCCGGCCGAAGAGATCGGTGCCGGCGCGCGCAAGATGATTTCCGACGGGCTTTTCGAACGATTTCCAGTCGACGCCGTTTTCGGCCTGCACAATTGGCCGGGCGTACCATCGGGTCAGTTCGGTTTCGTCGCCGATGCGGCCATGGCCTCGGTCGATCAGGCCGTGATCCGCATCGTCGGCAAAGGTGGTCATGGGGCTGAACCGCAAAAGGCGGTCGATCCGGTATTGGCATCTGCCGCCTTCATCACGGCCCTGCAGAGTGTCGTGGCGCGCAATATCGATCCTCAGGATATGGCGGTCGTCACTGTCGGCTCGATCCATGGTGGTTCGGCCTCGAACGTGATCCCGGAAAGCATAGAGCTGAAGCTGACCATGCGTGCTTTCAGCGAGGCGGTGCGCCAGCAATTGCAAGAGCGTATCCCCGCACTTGCCCGCGCCCAGGCGGAAAGTTTCGGTGCGCAGGCGGATGTGAACTATCGCCTCGGCTTTCCGGCGCTGATCAATCATCGCGAAGAGACGGCCTTCGCCCGCGCAGTGGCGCTGGAGACCTTCGGCGAGGGGCGGATCGTGCAGAATTTCCGGCCGCGCACGGCAAGCGAGGATTTTGCCTTCATGCTGCAGGCGCAGCCGGGCAGCTATCTCTTCGTGGGCAACGGCGACAGCGCCCCTCTCCACTGCGCCCAATACGATTTCAACGACGCGATCATCGCGCCCGCCGCCCGCTACTGGGTGCGGCTGGTCGAGACCTTCCTTTCATGATGACGACAACAGGACGGCTGATGAGATGAGTGACAGCTTTCTCTACACGACCCCTCTCGACCCCCGCGCAAAGCCGCTGATCGATGAGCTGATCCATGAATATGACAGCCGCTACGGCACCTATTTCAGCGCCGAGGGTGCGGCGGCGGAGCTCAACCGCTATCCGCCGGAAGCCTTCGCGCCGCCCGATGGCAATTTCGTGCTTTTGATCCGCGATGGCGAAACCATCGGCGGCGGTGCGTTCAAGCGCTATGACGAGCGCACCGCCGAATTCAAGCGCATCTGGACCCGCCATGATCTGCGCCGGCAAGGGCTGGCGCGCAAGGTCCTGATCGAGCTGGAAGCGCAGGCAGCCCGCCAGGGCTATTCCCGCATCTACCTGACCACGGGTTTCCGCCAGCCGGAGGCGGTCGGCCTCTATCTCAACTATGGCTACACCGCCCTGTTCGACCAGGCGGTCGATCCGGAAATCCACCGGACCCTCCCTTTCGAGAAAGATGTCAGCCATCTGGCCGAACCGGAACTGCGCGTGGCCGGCGGCAACAGGTGAAAACGGTCACGGACCGATAGTCCATAAAAGGGAAACATCATGGCACTGACGACAGATTTCGCGGGCATTGCTCCCGGCAACAGGGTCGCCGATCAAAAGCAGGATTATTCCCGCTATCGCATCGTTCCGGCCCGCCATCCCGGCCGTGTGGCGGGAACCATCTTCGCCGCCCTTGTCATCGCCGCCGTGCTCTATTCCACCTTCACCAATCCGCGCTGGGGTTGGAGCGTTTTCGCGCAATGGTTCTTCGCCGAGCCCGTTCTCGCCGGTCTCGGCAGGACATTGCTTCTGACGGTGCTTGCCGCGATTTCGGGCTCGATCCTCGGCACGGCGCTGGCGCTTGCCCGCGTTTCCAAGTCGCCGCTACTGTCAGGCCTTTCCTGGGGCTATATCTGGCTGCTGAGATCGATCCCGATGATCGTGTTGCTGCTGGTACTGAACAATCTCGGTTATCTCTACGAGACGATCAAGATCGGTATTCCCTTCACCGATACGGTCTTCATCGACTATCCGACGGTGCAGCTATTGACGCCTTTCGCTGCTGCCTTCCTGGGGCTGACGCTCAACCAGTCGGCCTTCTTCGCGGAGATCGTGCGCGGCGGCATCCTTTCCGTCGATCAGGGACAACTTGAGGCGGCCTCGGCTCTGGGCTTGTCGCGTCGCCGCCAGGCCTTCCGCATCGTGCTGCCGCAGGCCATGCGCTCCATCCTGCCGACCGGCTTCAACGAGATCATCGGATTGGCAAAAAGCACCTCCGTGGTCTATGTGCTCGCCCTGCCGGAACTCTTCTATACGGTCCAGGTCATTTATCGCCGCAACCTCGAAGTCATTCCGCTGCTGATGGTCGCGACCGTCTGGTATCTGGTCATCATGACCGTGCTGTCGATCGCGCAGCACTATATCGAGCGCTATTTCTCGAAAGGCGCGGTGCGCAACCCGACGCCGCTTCCCTTCCAAGCCTTCTTCGAACGGTTCCGCCGTCCGCTGCCAGCTTTGGACGTCTCGACGGATGCCGCGCTGCGGCCCGGCGTCATCGACGTGGCAAGCTTCCGGGCGGCCGGAGGGGCAGTGCGCATTCACGGCATTTCGAAAAGCTTTGGAGCACTGAAGGTGCTCGATAATATCGAACTCAGCCTTTCGCCCGGCAGCGTGACCGCCATCCTTGGCCCATCCGGCTCCGGCAAATCGACGCTCCTGCGTGCCATCAACCATCTGGAGCGCGTCGATAGCGGCTTTATCTCCATCGACGGCAATCTGATCGGCTACAGCCAGAAGGGCGACACGCTCTACGAACTCAAGGAGAAGGATATTCTGAGGAGCCGCGCCGATATCGGCATGGTGTTTCAGAGCTTCAATCTCTTTCCGCATCTGACCGTGCTCGAAAACCTCATCGAGGCGCCGATCCAGGTGCGGAGCATCGGCCGCGAGGATGCCGTGCAATTGGCGCAGGAGCTGCTTGCCCGCGTCGGCCTCAGCGACAAGATCAACGCCTATCCGCGCCAGCTTTCCGGCGGCCAGCAGCAGCGCGTCGCGATCGCCCGCGCCCTGGCGCTCCGCCCCAAGGTGCTGCTTTTCGACGAGCCGACGTCGGCACTCGATCCGGAACTGGTCGGCGAGGTGCTCGACGTTATCAAGGAGCTCGCCCGCACCGGCACGACGCTCGTCATCGTCACCCACGAGATCGGCTTTGCCCGCGAGGTGGCCGATACGGTGGTCTTCATGGAAAGCGGCCACATCCTCGAGGCCGGCCCGCCGGCCCGCATCTTCAACGAAGCGGAACATCCACGCACCCGCGAGTTCCTGGCAAAAGTTCTCTAGCGAAAACCCGGCCCCTTCGCGAGAGGAAGAGAGTAAACGCAAATACAACCATAGAGAGAAAAAGAGGTAAGCTACATGACTATCTTCAAGACAACGAAATCTCTGGTGGCCGGCATTGTCGCCGTAGCCACCATCGGCCTCGGCTCTGCACATGCGGCAGAAAAGTTCAATCTGAGCCCGGATACGTCGAACCGTGTCCGCGCGGAAAAGGACGATGCGGCGATCAAGGCCATCGCGTCCAGTTTCAAATTCGTCAACCCCGGCAAGTTTACCGTGGCAATCAACCCGTGGGATCCGCCGGTTTCGACCTATGCCACGGACGCCAAGACGGTGGTCGGCACCGATCCCGAGATCGCACAGTTGCTCGCAGATTCGCTCGGTCTTGAGCTCGACCTCGTGCCGGTTGCCTGGGAGGATTGGCCGCTCGGCGTCTCCTCTGGCAAGTATGATGCTGTTATCAGCAATGTGACGGTCACCGAGGAACGCAAGGAGAAGTTCGATTTCTCCACCTATCGCAGAGATGTGCTCGGCTTCTACGTCAAATCCGATAGCAAGATCACCGCGATCAAGGACCCGAAGGACGTTGCTGGCCTCAAGGTCATCACCGGCGCCGGCACCAACCAGGAGAAGATCCTCCTGGAATGGGATCGGGAGAACGTCGCCGCCGGGCTGAAGCCGATCGAGGTGCAATACTACGATGACCGTGCCGCAGCCGATCTGGCGATCCAGTCCGGCCGCGCCGATGTCGAGTTCAACCCGAACGCCACGCTCGCCTACAGCGCATCCATCAAGGGCACCACCAAGCTGGTAGGGACCGTCAGCGGCGGCTGGCCGGTGTCGGCGGAGATCGCGGTGACGACGCGCAAGGGTGCCGGTCTTGCGGACGCGGTCACCATCGCGCTCAACGACCTGATCAAGGACGGCAAATATGGCGAGGTGCTGAAGCGCTGGAGCCTTGGCTCCGAGGCGCTCGAAAAGTCGCAGACCAATCCGCCCGGCCTGCCGAAAAGCGGCTCGTAACCGTCTCTCAAACGCAAGACGGCCGGCTCGCTCGCGCGAAGCCGGCCATTCATGAAGACAGGATATGGAGAAGGCTCCCATGACAGGCATACCGGCCATCCGGGCATGTTCATTCGCTTTGATGATGACGGCGCTGGCGTCCTTCGGCGCGGCCCGTGCCGATGATCTAACCTTCGACTTGAGCCCCGAGCAACCGGGCCGCATTCACGTCGGACGGGACGAGACCGCGGTCGCCGCTATCCCTAAGGATTTCAAGTTCGTCACGCCGGGCACGTTCACGGTTGCCGTCGCACCCGGCGGGCCGCCGCTTGCCACCTATGCGACGGATGCCAAGACCGTGGTCGGCGCCGATCCGGATATCGCTTATGCTATTGCCGATAGCCTCGGGCTCAAGCTGGAACTGGTGCCGGTCGCCTGGATCGATTGGCCGCTGGGTCTCACGTCGGGCAAATACGATGCCGTTATCTCCAATGTCGGCGTTACCGAGCAGCGCAAGGAGAAGTTCGATTTCTCCACCTATCGGCAGGGGCTGCACGGCATCTATGTCAAATCGGACAGCAAGATCGGCTCGATCAAGGAGCCGAAGGATGCGGCCGGTCTCAGGTTCATCGTCGGCGCCGGCACCAATCAAGAACGCATCCTGCTCGAATGGAGCAAGGAGAACGTGGCGGCCGGCTTGAAACCGCTGGAGCTGCAATATTACGACGACGATGCCGCAAGCCTGCTGGCTCTGGCGTCGGGCCGCGCCGATGTGATCGTGCAACCGCATGCGCAGCTCGTCTACATCGCCGCCCGTGACGAGAACATCAAAAGCGTCGGTACGCTCAGCGCCGGCTGGCCGGATCGCTCGGATGTGGCGGTGACGACGCGCAAGGGAAGCGGCTTGGCCAATGCACTGACCGTCGCCGCCAACGACCTGATCGCTAGTGGCACCTACGGAAAGATTCTCGATCATTGGCATCTGGCGGAAGAGGCCCTGCCGAAGTCGGAAACCAATCCGCCCGGCCTGCCGAAATATTGATCGCCTGACGGCATCGACAGGAGCAAAACATGAGCGGCCGCAAGATATCCATCAGCCATATCGGTTTCCTCACCCCCGGCAACTATCCGGACGAGGATCCACTGTCGGGGTTGGAGCAGACCCTCCAGCAACTGCGATATGGGGAAGAGCTGGGCTTCGACAGCGCCTGGGTCCGCCAGCGACATCTGGAGCCCGGTATTTCGTCGGGCACCGCCTTCCTGGCGGCGGCAACCCAGCGCACCAGCCGGATTCAATTGGGAACGGCGGTCATTCCGATCGGCTATGAAAGTCCCTACCGGTTGGCGGAGGATCTTGCCACCGTCGACGTTCTGTCGCGCGGCCGGCTGAATATCGGCGTCAGCGCCGGACGTCCACTGCACGCCGACCTGATCGCGCCGCTGGTCTTCGACGGCGACTGGACGAACAACGATTTTTCCCACGATCGCGTCCTGCGCTTTGCCGACAATCTGCGCGGTACCCATCTCGGCGACGAGCGGACCTTCATCAAGACGCCCTTCGGTCCGATCCGGCCGCGTCTACAGCCCTATGCCAAGGGGCTGATCGACCGGATCTGGTATGGCGGCGGATCTCAGCGCTCGGCCGAGTGGGCTGGCCGCAATGGCTTCAACCTTTTGACTGGCAATGTGATTACGGGCGAGGGAACCGATGATTTCTTCGTCGCCCAGTCGCGATTGATCGAAACCTATCGTGCCGCCGCCGGGCCAAAGCGCCGTATCGCGCTTGGGCGCGTCATCGTACCCTTCGACAGCGCCGATGCCGCCACCCGCCGCCGGTATCAGGACTATGCCGCCGGCCGCGACGGGCGGACGCTGTCACCCCAAGGCGAGAAGCGCACCCTGTTTGCCCGCGATATCGTCGGCACCTCGGACCAAATATTGGAACGGCTCTTTGCCGATCCGCTGCTGCCTGAGGTCAGCGAGTTGCGGCTGGAACTGCCTTACGAGTTCGAGCACGAGCAGTACCGCCAGATCCTCCACGATTTCGTCACCCGGATCGCGCCGGAACTTGGCTGGTCGGGTGCACCCTCGAGCGCGCATGGCGGAGAGGAAAGACGCTCCGCCTAACTTGCCGGCAGGTAATTCGGCGCTTGCATCGGTGCGGAGGTCCGCGCTGACGGCAGCGCTACGCGCCCAATCAGACACCGATTTCCCCCAACCAGCGCTTGAAGTGCTTGGAACCTGTCGATGTCCTGTCCCTGTTTCCTCCAAGGCACGGTCCAGGGATAGCCGACGCGCGCCTTGCCAAATCAAACCCATCATACATGTTGGCAATATCCGTTTACAAGTTTGGCAGGTTGCAAGTATGGGCACCAACTTGACATACGACTTCGCGCAGTGCTTTTCTCACCGCTTACGCCCAGCAAGAGAGGTATCGACGTGGCCGTTCAGCCAAAGTCCCAGACTGAAGCCAGGTCGCAGACGCTGGTTACGCGTCTCAGCAATACGCTGCGTCGGGCCATCGCCAGCGGACAGTTTCCGCCCGGAAGCAAGCTGCCGAGCGAATCGCAGCTCACGGAGACCCACGGTGTCAGCCGCACGGTCGTGCGCGAGGCGATCGCGGCGCTGAGGGCCGACCGTCTGGTCGAGGCGCAGCAGGGGGCGGGGGTCTTTGTGCTCGAATCGCCGGCGTTGCCGGTTCTCTCCTTCGGAAATCTCGATCAGGCCCGGGTTTCGTCCGTCATCGAGCTTTTGGAGCTCAGAACCGCCGTGGAAGTCGAAGCCGCCGGGCTTGCCGCATTGCGGCGGTCACCGGCGCAGGAAGAGACGATCTTCGAGCGGCATCAAGCGCTGCGCGACTGCCTCAATGCAGGCGTTCCGACGAGCGAAGCCGATTTTGCTCTCCATCTCGCCATCGCCGAGGCGACGAACAATTCGCGTTTCCGGGAATTTCTTTCGATGATCGGGCCACGGATCATTCCGCGCGCGGCCATGCGCGAAGGCGAGCTCGAGTCCGATCAGGACGCCTATATCCTGTTGATCGACGAGGAGCATCGTCAGATCGTCGTGGCGATATCGAATGGCGACGAAGAGGGCGCCCGCGAGGCCATGCGCAGGCATCTGCGGGGCAGCCAGGAGCGCTATCGCGCGCTTCTGCGCGAACAGCGCAAACCTGTATGATGAGTCGTTGACAGGGAAGCGTCATACATATATGACAACTGCTGCCTGAGGAGGCAGAAGAGGAATTCCTGATGACGCCGCAAGAAATCAAGGCCGCGCTGGGCGCAGGCCTGTTGTCCTTTCCTGTTACGCATTTTGATGCGGAGGAGAGATTCCGCTCCGACAGCTATCAGCGTCATATCGAATGGCTGTCGGGCTATGACGCGCCGGTATTGTTTGCAGCCGGGGGCACGGGCGAGTTCTTCTCACTATCGCCGAACGAGATCCCGACCATTGTCAGGGCAGCCAAGGAGGCGGCCGGCAAGACGGCGATCGTGTCCGGCTGCGGCTTCGGCGCACATGTCGGCGTCGAGCTGGCGCAGGCGGTCGAGAAGGCCGGCGCCGACGGCATCCTGCTTTTGCCGCACTATCTGATCGATGCGCCGCAGGAAGGGCTTTACGCCCACGTCAAGCGCATCTGCCAATCGGTCGATATCGGCATCATGGTCTATAACCGCGACAACTCGGTGCTTTCGGTCGATACGCTGAAACGCCTGTGCGACGAATGCCCGAACCTGGTGGGTTTCAAGGACGGCACAGGCGACATCGGCGGAGTACGCCAGATCACCGCGACTATGGGCGACCGGCTGACCTATCTTGGCGGCATGCCGACAGCCGAACTTTTCGCCGAAGCCTATCTCGGGGCTGGCTTCACCACCTATTCCTCCGCCGTCTTCAATTTCGTACCAGCGCTTGCCGTCGAGTTCTATGAGGCGCTTCGCGCCGGCGAACGTGCGCGCTGCGAGACGATCCTGAAGGACTTCTTCTACCCGTTCATGGCCATCCGCAACCGCCGCAAGGGCTATGCGGTCGCTGCCATCAAGGCCGGCGTCAGGCTTCAGGGCTTCGAAGCGGGCAGGGTACGGCCGCCTCTGGACGATTTGACTGCCGAGGAAGAGGTCATGCTCGATAAGCTCATCGCGCCTTGGAAGCGGTGAGATGATGACCGTCGCCCGTTCATATCGCCTCGAACATCGCTGGGCTCTGTACTCGACCGAGATTGCCTTCGATGCGGCGGCGGTTGAATTTCGTACGGAGGACAAGTGACATGCTGGTGCGCACGCTCTCAGGCACTCCACCTCGCACCGTGCTTCCGCAGGGAACAGTAGACACGCAGATGCACATGTATCTGCCCGGTTTCCTGGCGCAGCCCGGCGGCCCCGATCTGCCGGCGGGCAGTCTGCCGACATCAGACCAATATCGCCAGGTGATGGGCTGGCTCGGCATCGACCGCGTGGTCATCACGCAGGGCAATGCCCATCAGCGCGACAATGGCAATCTTTTGGCCTGCCTTGCGGAAATGGGCGATATCGCCCGCGGCGTTGCCGTCATCGACGCCGAGACGCCGGAGGCCGAACTCGACAGGCTCGCTGAGGCCCGTGTCGTCGGCGCGCGCATCATGGATCTGCCTGGCGGCGCGATCGGCCTTGATGCGCTCGAAACCATCGATGACAGGGCGAGCGCGCGTGGCTGGATGCTGGCCGTGCAATTCGACGGCAGCCATATTCTCGAACACGAGCCCCGGCTGGCTCGGCTGAAATCGCGCTGGGTGCTCGATCATCACGGCAAGTTCTTTGCCGGGGTGACGCCGGAGAGCCCGCAGGTCAGGGCTGTGAAGCGGCTGATCGACAAGGGCAATTGCTGGTTCAAATTCGCTGGCTGCTATGAATCCTCGAAGAGTGGCGGCCCCGCTTATGAAGATATTGCCGCTGTCGCGCGCGATGTGGCCGCCCACGCGCCGGAGCGGATCGTCTGGGGCACGAACTGGCCTCACAATCTGGCGCGGCAAAACGCTGACTATCCTGACGACGCAATGCTCACGGACACAGTGCTCGGCTGGCTGCCGAATGTGGACGCCCTCGGGCTTGCCCTTGTCGACAATCCCGAGGCGCTTTTTGGCTTCGCGCCCTTCCGGGGCGCAATGCAGCGAGATTTCGGCCGGGACGAGGAGGTTCCGGTCTCGTTGAGGAGGGGGAGATGATGAATATTGCCCGTATCTTTGAAGTCCGAGGCGGCTGCGCCGTTGTTGGACCGGCCGCTGGATCGAACTCGGCATTCCAAAAATAACGACCATTTTCAGCCCGCCCGTGACTTGAATTTCCAGGCACGGAGGCGGGCGGCCATTCTTGTTTTGTGATTAGGAGAGAGGAAAACAATGAAGCGCACCACCAGAATCATCACGACAGCATTTGCCGGCCTCCTCGCGCTCGGCACGTTCACGACGGGGCAAGCCCGTCAGTTCCGCTCGGCCGATGTGCAGCCGCCGGATTACCCGACCGTCAAGGCCGTGCAGTACATGAGCGATGAACTCAGCAAGGCAACCGATGGGAAATATACGATCAAGGTCTTCCCGAACTCGCAGCTCGGCAGCGAGAAGGACACCATCGAGCAGGTCAAGCTCGGGGCACTCGACTTCATCCGCGTCAACTCCGGAACGCTGAACACCATCTGCCCGGCAATGATGGTGCCGGTCCTGCCGTTCCTCTTCCACGACAAGGCCCAGATGCGCACGGTTCTCGACGGGCCGATCGGCGATCAGATCCTGGCGGACTGCGACGCCCATGGCCTCGTCGGCCTCGCCTTCTACGATTCTGGTTCGCGATCCTTCTACACCACCAAGCCGGTGCGGAAGATGGAGGATCTCAAGGGTCTGAAAATCCGCGTGCAGCAGTCCGATATCTGGGTGGCGATGATGAAGGCGCTCGGCGCCAACGCCACGCCGATGCCAACGGGCGAAGTCTTCACAGGCCTCAAGACCGGGCTTATCGACGGCGCGGAGAATAATTGGCCGAGCTACTATAATTTCCATCACTACGAACTCGCCAAGTACTATTCGTTGAGCGAACACTCGATGGCTCCCGATGTCCTGCTGATGTCGAAGCGCGTCTATGACAGCTTCACCCCGGAAGAGCAGGTGCTGGTGCGCAAGCTCGCCAAGCAGTCGGTCGTCTACATGCGTCAGCTCTGGGATGCGATGGAAACGACGTCTGAGGAGAAGGTGAAGCAGGCCGGCGTCGAGGTGATCCCGCTGGACAAGGCGCCGTTCGAAGCCGCCATGCAGCCGATCTATGACCAGTTTGTCACCGATCCGGCCCTCAAGGACATGATCACCCGCATCAAGGCGACGAAGTAACGACGTTCGTCGGGGGCGCTCGGTTGCGCCCCCGCACTGCCTGCGATTGCCTTCGCCAACGTCTCGGGGACGGGTGAAACGGAGGGGATCGATCGATCAGCATCACATTGTCAATCCGAGGAGACACGCAATGGGCGCGCATATGCATGCACTGCCGGCAGATCCCGCCGTGCGTTCGCAAGTGGTCCGCACCACCACCAATACCACAGGCTTGCTCGGCGCCTACTTCGCCTTCCACGCATGGCTCTCGCGCATCTGCCTGATGATTGCGGTCGTGGGGACAATTCTCATCGTTGCAGCCGTCCTCTATCAGATATTCGGGCGCTACGTGCTCAACGACTCCCCGGCCTGGACCGAGATATTCGCGCTTGTGGTCATCCTTTACGTCACCTGCCTGGCGGCAGCGGTCGGTGTTCGCGACGGACGCCATATCGGCATGGACTCGCTCCTGAACTTCGCGCCCGAAGGGGTTCGTCTGGGGGCCGAGGTTATCGTCTATCTCGGCATGGTCGTCTTTGGCCTGTCGATGGCCTGGAGCGGTGGCGAACTCAGCATCGAGATGGCGCCTTACATCAATCCCGGCCTGCCGATTTCACAGGCCTGGAGCTATGTGCCGCTCGCGGCCGGCGGCGTGCTCATCGCCCTGTTTGCCGTCGAGCGCATCGTCGCCGCCGTCCTGAAAATCAAGGTTATCCCCTCATGGCATTGATCATTCTCTGCGCAACCTTCGTGGGCGGGCTGGTGCTCGGCATGCCGGTCATCTTCGCCATTGGCCTGTCTTCGATCGCCACGGTGCTCTATGAAGGGCTGCCGCTGGCCGTCGTCTTCCAGCGCATGGCGTCGGGCATGGGCACCTTCTCCTTCCTCACTATTCCGTTCTTCATCTTCACCGGCGAGCTGATGATGTACGGCGGCATTGCCGACCGGATCATCCGCAGCTCCAAGGCGATGGTCGGCCATGTGCGCGGCGGGCTCGGCATGACCAACGTCGTCGCCTGCACCATGTTCGGCGGTGTCTCCGGTTCGCCGGTCGCAGACGTTTCGGCCATGGGCTCGGCGCTGATCCCCCTGATGAAAAAGGAAGGGATCGATGCGGATTACGCGGTCAACGTCACCACCTATTCCTCGCTCGTCGGCGCGCTGATGCCGACCAGCCACAATATGATCATCTATTCGCTCGCCGCCGGCGGTCTCGTGTCGATGAACGCCTTGATCATGGCAGGCGCTATTCCCGCGCTGATCCTGACGGTTGCCAATGTGTTGACCGCCTATTTCGTCGCGCGATCGCGCGGCTATAGCCGCGGCGAGTTTCCGGGCTGGGCGGAAGTCTGGCGCAGTCTCGCAGCCGCAGTTCCCGGCCTTTTCATCATCGTCATCATCGTCGGCGGCATCCTGTCCGGCGTCTTTACCGCGGCGGAGGCTGGTGCAGTCGCTGTCCTCTACGCGCTGCTTCTGACGATTTTCGTCTATCGCAGCCTATCCTTCGAAAACTTTCTGAAGGCGGTGGCGAAGGCGACCAAGACGACGGGCGTCGTGCTGCTTTTGATCGGCATCTCGACGATGTTCGGTTATCTGATGAGCATTTACGGCGTTGCCGACATGGTCGGTGAGGCGCTCAGCCACGTCAGCACGCAGCCATGGGTGATTTTCATCCTGGTCAACATAGCGCTGTTCATCTTCGGCATATTCCTCGACATGGCCGCGCATATTCTGGTGTGCACGCCGATCTTCCTACCGATCGTCACGCAATACGGCATGGATCCGGTGCAGTTCGGCATCATCGTGCTGTTGAATTCGACCATCGGGCTAAACACCCCGCCGGTTGGTGCCGCCTTCTATCTCGGCTGTGCCATCGGCGAAGTGCCTGTCAGTAGGGTGATCCGCTCGATCTGGCCGTTCATGGTCGCGCTCTGGACCACGCTCATGATCGTCACCCTCATCCCGGAAACCTCCATGTTCATCCAGGATCTCTTCCGGTAGGCTGATCGTCTGCTGTCCGGCTGCGCTTATCAGGCCAGGGTTAGCCGCCCTGGCCTGCAGTTCTTTGCCCGGCTTTCCGCCGACTCAAGACCCGTGGCACGCTATCCCAGACGTTTGGGCGACAAGCGGAAGACAACTGCGAAGATCATATCCGACCCTGTAGAAGAAGCTGCCCACAGGTTCGCCATGCTTCGTCACCTGCTGCTCCTTGACTTCGGTTATCCGGGAAAACAGCGGATCAAGAGAAGCCCGCTCCAGGTCGCCCCTTTTCAGTCCGAAAAGAATGACGGTGCGCCCCTGCAGGTCGGCGGGTTTGAACCAGTAGCTATACATCAAGCTATCCTGGCCGAGTGCGCCCCGCCCCACGGAGGTATGAACGGTATCGTCGTCGGTGCGATTGTAGAAAGCGATCTCGCTTGCCACGAAATACTTGTCCATTCCGGCGAGCAGGACCTGCTTACCCGTTTCCTGCTCGACACTATGCTCGATCAATCCTGTTTCACGACCGAATTCCTGCCATGCGACAGGTAGCGTCCGGATATTGCCGAAGTGACCGACCATCGGAAATCCGAGGACGAGATAATGCAAACCGAGCCCATAGACCACGAGCATGTTCCCCACGGTCGGAACCCATAGCCGCCGCAGTAGACCGTCGAATTTCGATACGCTGCTACCGGCCGCGACGATGGTCGCCGAGATTGCCGGCAGAAGGGCAAGCCAGAGCGGCCCCGTCCAATTCAGCTTGACCTCGTGAAACAGGCTGAATGCGACGAAGACCAGCAGCGGAACGATCGTATAGATCTTGATGAAGAGAGATCGGCGGGCAGCTTCCGCGTCCGTCTTCATTGCAAATGTCACGCTGTTTCTTGTCACCAGCGCGGCCAGCGCTGCTACCAATCCTATTGGCGTCAGCAGGATCGCGACACTGCTGACCAGCGAGGGAAGCGAGAAGGTCTTTGTGCTTTGCAGACGGTCCGCACTCTGGAAGGCGAATGATGCCCAGCCATGCGTCGCATTCCAATAGATCACCGGTGAGAAAAGTACGGCAGCGAGCACGGCGGCAAGATAAGGTTCTGGCCGCAGTAGCCAACGTCGCGCCCTGGGATCGAGAAGGAGAAAGATTAGCGCGGCGGGGCCGAGGAGCGCGATCGTATATTTGGAGAGCATTCCGAGGCCGACACACAGGCCGACTCCCCACCAGGCCCGGCGCTTTCCCGCTAGCAGCGCACGCTCCAGGAAATAAAGCGTTCCGGCCCATGCGGCCGTCAAAGGTACGTCCGGCATCATCATGAAGCCGGTGGAAAAGAAAAATGGCAAGATGGCGATAAGCAGCACGCTGACGAAGGCTGCCGACTTGCCGAACAGATTGCGCGAGAAGCCGAAAGCGAAGAAGCCGGCCACGATCCAGGCGAGATAAGCGCCGATGCGGACGCCAAATCCTGTGTTGCCAAACAGGCTCGTTCCGGCCCATATCAGCCAGGCAACCATCGGTGGATGGTCGAGATACCCGATGTCGAGATGCTGCGCGTAGTTCCAGTAATAGGTTTCCTCCGGCACGAGATCGACAAGCCCGAGATAAACCAGTCGCAAAGCAAGGACATAACCCAGCACGCCGATTGCGGCCACGCGCCACCGGACGTCGGATGGCATGCGCGGGTTCTCAGACGGGAACACGAAGAAGGCATTGCCGAGATAATTGACGACAGAGGCGGCCCCGACGCCGAGAATAATGGCGGCCTGAGCGGGCCATCCGAGAAGATCGACGGCGCCGGCAAGCACACCGCCCCGCAAGGCAAAAGCAAGCAGGCAGATGGTCATGAAGCGGATGTAACGTCGCCAATCCCGCTCATGAAGCCGTGGTCCATTGCTTGCAAATGCCCATCTGGAGTTCAGAATGTAGTTGGAGATCGTGGCGACGGCAAAGCTGACGAGATGGGCCGTCACCAGACCGAATCCCGCCCCGAAGAGAATCTGGAAGATCAGTAGGTCGAGAGCCAGGCCGATGAGGCCGACGCCCGCAAAACGGGTCGCGTTCCCAAATGAAACCGCGCCTCCGGCAAGGACCAGCAGACGGCGGGCATAGTCTATCATGTGCCCCCATCCGATTTTCGTTTGCCCGTGCACTCGATCACGAAAGACGATCGGGATCTCGGTCAGTCGAAGTGCGTCACCACCTTCAGCGATGATCTCCAGGCCGATCTTGAAGCCGATTGCCTTTGGATCGATTGCCAACAGCCGCTCCTTGCGCACGGCGAAGAAGCCGGACATCGGATCCCGCATATCGGTCAATGGCCATGCCAAGGCGCCGCCGAGGCGCGAGAGGAGCCGGCGGGAGCGCGGCCAATCCGGCGTGGCGCCGCCTGGCACATAGCGGCTTCCAACCACCATGTCGCTGGTCCCGTCGATAATGGGACGAACGAGGTTGCCGATCTCCTCCGGCGGATGGCTGAGATCGGCATCCATGACCACGACGATGTCGCTACGAGCATATTTCGCAGCCCAGAGCACGTCTCCTGCCAGACCGCCCTTTCCGCCTGAGGAAATGAGCCTGACGGGCGCCTTGCTCTCCCATGCCCGGACGCGGTCGATCGTGCCATCGGTCGATCCGCCATCGGCGATCAGGACCTCCAGCGCGATATCGCCACCGGACTGCGACAACAGGGAGGACAGGAGAAGATCAATATTGTCGGTCTCATTGAGGGTCGGAACGATAACCGAGACGGATTGCGAATATTTTATCGCCTTGTCAGGAGAGCCGTCGAGCTCGGAAACAAGAGCTTTGCCGGTCGCCGTCAGTGACCGATCCGAAATATTGCGGGAATAGTTCACAGGCTTACAGACGATGACAAAGCGCTGGAGCGAGGAGACGTCAGTACAGCCCTAAACCAATACGGTGGGATCTGAACGCGCGAATAATAACTTTGGGTCTGCACTTGCTTCATGGGAGATGGCTTTCTGTTCCGATGCGGCGCGACTATCGGCAATGACGCTGACAGCCACCTGAAGACCGTTTTTAAGTCTTTGCTGAAGCGGTAGGACCCAAACCGCGCCGAGCCGCCGGCCGGCGTCGAACCAGGATTCCGTAACGTGATGGTCATTCAAAAGCCATAAAGCTGGGGAGGCTCGGGGCGGTATAGACAGATCAAACGTCTCTTCGCCACCCATCGGCAGCATGTCTGTGACAGCAGCTTTTCAGCTTTGGAGGGTTGCGCTCGCCGGACCGGGTTTCAATCCACAGGACCTGAATGAGTAGGTTCGCCGCGACCAAAGCAGATTTGCGAGGTTCAATGCGATGCACCCCATCACAGACCGTGCTACAGTTTCCATTATCATCTCGAACTACAATTACGCGCGCTTCCTGCCGCGCTGCATCGACAGTGCGTTGGAGCAAAGTTACGACAATACGGAAGTCATCGTCGTCGACGATGCCTCGACCGACGATACGGTCGGTGTCCTAGCTTCCTACGGGTCCCGAATCAGGACCTGCTTGAAAAAGACGAACGGCGGGCATGGAGCGGCGTTCAACACCGGTTTTGCAGCGAGCCGGGGTGAGGTCGTCCTCTTTCTCGACGCCGATGATTATCTCTACCCGAACGCCATATCGGAGATCATAGACGCCTGGGAAGACGATGCCGTCCAGGTGCAGTTCAGATTGCACATGGTCGATGAGGACATGCAGGTAAAGGACGTATTCCCACCTCCGGAGCTCCCGTTCGATTCCGGCGACGTCACCCCAAAGCTGCTGCAGAGGGGACGGTATCAGACGACCGTTACCAGCGGCTTGGCCTTCAAGCGCTCGGCTCTGGAGGTGGTCATGCCAGTTCCGGAGACGGATTTCCGCCAGGGCGCCGATGGCTATCTCGTCACCGTAACGCCTCTTCATGGAAAGGTGACGTCGATCGAGTCCTGTCTCGGAGCCTACCGCATTCACGGCGCCAATCACTCCGTCTTTGCGGAGAAACTCGGCCAGCGCGCGCGCTGGCGAATGGAGCATGACTTCCATCGGCTTGATGCCTTGTCGGATCAGGCGGCCGAGATCGGCCTGACGGTGCCGGAGGACGTCAATCTCCACGACCCCGTTCATTTGGAAGAGCGGCTGGCGTCGCTTTGCATGGACAAATCCAAGCATCCCATGGTCAGCGATTCCAGATTTGCGCTCGGTACCGCCGGTGCCGTCGCCAGCCTGGAAATGAATGCCTCACTCCGGCGGCGCGCGATGCTGGCGGCATGGTTTCTTTCCGTCGGCGTTCTTCCCGGCCGCATGGCGAAGGCGATCTTGTCGTGGAAGCTGGTCGCCTCATCGAGACCCGCCTTCCTGTCGCGTCTTTCGAAAACCATTCGGCACGCCATCGGATAGGTTTTTGCAGAGCATGGCGCAATCCGGTCGTCGGTATTACATTGCGTCGATCTGAGACGGAGTGCGATGAACTTGGCGCAAAGGGCTGGCAACGCTGATCTTCCCCTGCATGGTGGGCGGGTTCCGAAATGGCTCGGCGACCGGATGACGCGCCTGGGCGCAGTGATTACCGAGGCGGTGGTCCAGCATTACGGGCGCGACGAATTGCTGCGGCGGCTCGCCAGCCCTTTCTGGTTCCAATCCTTCGGCGCCGTCATGGGCATGGACTGGCATTCCTCCGGCATTACCACCAGCGTTCTCGGCGCGCTGAAACGCGGTCTGACGCCGCTCTCCGGCGAACTTGGAATTCACGTCTGCGGCGGCCGCGGCGCTCAGTCGCGCAAGACGCCGGACGAACTTGCGGCCATCGGCAATCGTGTCGGCATCGACGGTGCAGCACTCGCGTCGACAAGCCGGCTTATCGCCAAGGTGGACAGCGCGGCACTTCAGGATGGGTTCGATCTCTATCTGCACGGTTTCATCGTCACGGACGACGGCAAATGGGTCGTTGTCCAGCAGGGCATGAACGGCGATCGACGGCAGGCGCGGCGGTATCATTGGCTTTCCGAAGGGCTGACGAGCTTTCTCGATTCCCCGCATGCGGCGATCGAGGGAATAGACCAAGGCCGGATCGTCAATCTCGCCGATCGGCGCGCCGACCGGTCGCGTGCGGGTCAGCTCGATCTACTGTCATCGTTAGGCCCGGATAGGATCGTGCGCGAAGTCGCCGCGCTGGAGGCAGAGCCGAGGGCAGTTGCCGAAAACAACACGCAACCCATGCTGCCACATCTGATTATGCCGGCCCATCACGATGTTCGCGAAACCGATGTGAACATGCGGCGCCTGCACGGGAACCTGGCGGCAGCCGCCGATCGCGGGCCGGTGGATTTCGAGAGCTTGCTGCTGACGCCCGGCGTTGGCGCCAGAACGGTCAAGGCATTGGCAATGGTTGCCGAGGTCGTACATGGCGCTCCCTATCGTTTCTCCGATCCCGCACGCTTTTCGCTGGCGCATGGCGGCAAGGATCGCCACCCGTTCCCAGTTCCGTTGAAAGTCTACGACGAGACCATCAAGGTGATGAAATCGGCGGTGCGGAAAGGGCGGCTCGGCCGTGACGAGGAGTTGCAGGCGCTGAAACGCCTGGACGATCAGTCGCGCATGCTGGAGCGATATGTCACTGGCCCCGATCTCAAGGAGATCGTTGCCGGCGAATTCGACAGGTCCGCTTTTTACGGCGGGCGCAGCGTCTTCGGCTGGGAGCCTCCCGCCTATCCCGAAGACGAGACAGAAAGACGCCGGCAGCCTTCAAAAGGTTAACGAGAGGCTTTTGCGCCAAAGGGAACATAATACCCGCTCGATTGTTGACGTTCGTATGATCGGCGCAAGGAGCAGGACGATGATGACGAATGCTGCAAAAGAACTGGCGACGGAATATTTGCGGTTGGGTGGCCATCGTCTGCTGGTGATGGACGACAACATCCTGTCGACAAATTGCTGGGAGCCGGACCCGCCTGAAGCGGAGAGCTTCTGGAGCGAGCGCATCGAGACGCTGAGCCCCAGACGCCGCAACGAGGTGATGTCCTTCCTGCCGTCAATCAACGCTCGCTGACCCGGAGCGGCCACCGCAATCTCTGAAAATGCGCAGTGTCCGCAAAGGACCGCGAAAAGCAGTTGCGCCCGACCGGCGAGATTTCATTCTCAAACCGCGAGGAGAGAAACGATGAGCGTCATGAAAGCTGTGCGCATCCACGCATTCGGCGGACCAGAAGTCCTTCGCCTCGAAGAAATCGAACGTCCTGAGCCCAAGATCGACGAAATCCTGATCCGTGTCGAAGCGGCCAGCGTCAATCCTGTCGATTGGAAGATGCGCGAAGGAAACTATCCGGCTGTCCAGGAAGAGGATTTGCCATACGTGCTCGGCCGTGATGTCTGCGGAACGGTCGAGAAGATGGGCGACGGGGTCGCCGCCTTTCGGCCAGGTGATGCGGTGTACGCCTTTCTTAATCCCAGACACGGCGGTTACGAACAATTCGTCATCGCCAGGCCGGAAGAAATAGCGCCGAAGCCCCGATTGATGAACCCGGTACAAGCTGCCGCAATTCCGCTGGCGGGCATTACCGCATGGCAGGGCCTGTTCGATCATGGCGGGCTCCAGGCCGGGCAGCGCGTCCTCATCCATGGCGGTGCAGGCGGCGTCGGCCACTTGGCCATTCAGTTTGCAAAGGCGAAAGGCGCCTGGGTCGCGACGACGGTTTCCAGCGCCGACATGGATTTCGCGCGCTCCCTCGGGGCCGATCAGGTCATCGATTATAAGAGCGAGCGCTTCGAGGATGCGATAGAGCCCGTGGACATGGTGTTCGATCTGATCTCCGGCGAAACCCAGGAGCGATCGTTCGGTGTGGTAAAGCCGGGTGGTATCCTCGTTTCGACGCTGACCCAGCCCGACAAGAACCGTGCCAGCGAGCTCGGGATGCGCGCCGTTCGCTATACGGCGCAGCCGAACGGGGCGCAGCTTGCCGAAATCAGCCGTCTGATCGAAGAGGGAAAGGTGCGCGTGGAGGTTCGCCGCGTCTATGCGCTCGAACAGGCTCGCGCGGCGCAAGAGGCAATTCAAAACGAACATAATCGCGGCAAAATCGTCTTGCGGGTCGAGCATTGAGGCACGCCTCATCTACGAGACGCGCCTAACCTGCGTGTTTACCCAATGCCCCAATCTTATGGAGATCCGCGCATTTTCGATATGCGCGGCAGTTCGTCTTAAAGTCTGGTCTGATCGGCTAGCCGGTCTTGGTCATATTGCTCCGCTCCCGGCAGAGGTTTCAGCCAGGGTTCGCGCCGCTTTACCCAAAGTTCGTAGGTCGGAACCATACCGGTCGGCGCGGTATCGAGGCTTCCGAGCTTGATCTCGGCTTCGACGTCGTCAATCGCAAAAACATGCGACCCACAATGAGGGCAGAACCTCCGGCCTTCGTAGACGGCTGTCTCCCCCGTCGTCGAGAATGCCTCGGCCTCCCAGATTCCGAAAAACGTAAAGGCCGAGCCGCTTTCCTGTCGGCAGTCGGTGCAATGGCAGATGCCGACGCGGTTCGGCTCGCCGCTGACGGAATAGCGAACTCTTCCGCAGCGGCATGCTCCATGTCGCAATGTCATTTCAAAAGCCTCCGTTCCGTTTTTTGGGCCAGAACAACATGAGCGCAACCTGACGTCTCATGTGAATCGGAAACACGCGAAATTGGCGAAATGTTCCCGAGATCGACAACCTCCTCTGCTGTTTTTCGAGATCAGTATCTTCCGAAGTTCGGCTGCTCAGGAACTCGCCGCTGTCGCGATTGTTATGGCTGAAAACGGAGGAGCGGATGAAGGCGCTTGGCAGTTGGCGGCATGTATGTGTGGACATGCAACGCATGTTTGCGGAGGAAACCCCATGGTTTGTTCCGTGGATGGACCGCATTCTCCCACAGGTCAGGGAAGTGAGCGGGGCGTATCCGGAGCGTACGATCTTCACGCGGTTCGTACCGCCTCGTACGGTCGATGACGTATGGGGTCAGTGGCGTGACTACTATATGAAATGGTGGATGATGACTGGAGAGCACCTGCCTTCCGAGATGGTGGGGCTGGTGCAGCCGCTGGCTGATCTCGTGCCTCCGGCGCGGGTGTTCGACAAGCGGGTTTATTCGCCCTGGGTAGGCGGCCGCTTTCATGCTGCACTCGCCAATGAACAGGTCACGACCCTCGTCATCAGCGGTGGCGAGACGGATGTTTGCGTCTTGGCGACGACGCTCGGCGCCATCGACCTCGGCTACCGGGTCGTGCTGCTCAAGGATGCGGTTTGCAGCGGCACGGACGAGACGCACGATGCCTCGCTCGAGCTTCTAAACGACCGCTTTTCGGTTCAGCTCGATCTCATTACCGCAGAGAAATTCCTCAGCATCGCTGCGAATGCCTAAGCCGCAACTCGCGTTCAGCCGCTATTCGCCCTACGGCAGCCGGTAGGCGATAACATAGTCGCCGGGCTTGGTGCCGATTGAACCGTGGCCGCCGGCCACCATGACGACATATTGCTTGTTGTCGCCCGCCGTATAGGTCATCGGCGTCGCCTGGCCACCCGCCGGCAGGCGGGCTGCCCAAAGCTGCCGTCCGGTCGTGACATCGTAGGCGCGCAGATAATTGTCGACCGCCGCTCCCAGAAAGGCAACGCCGCCCTTTGTGATGATCGGTCCGCCGATGCCGGGAACGCCGACCTTGAAGGGAAGGGGCAGCGGCGTCATGTCATGCACCGTGCCGTTCTTGTGCTGATAAGCGATCTTGCCGCTCCTAAGATCGACGCCCGCGACGTAACCCCATGGCGGCGCTTGGCAGGGGATGCCAAGGGGTCCGAGAAACGGCCCCATATAGACGCCGTATGGCGCGCCTTCGTTTCGGTTCAGTCCCTGCTCGCTGCCCTTCTGGTCCTGAGCTCTCGCGGGAATGTCCGCACGGGCAACGAGCGTGGATGTGAAGGCGAGATAGGTCGGCATTCCGAACATGATCTGGCGCTCGGGATCGACGGCGACGCTGCCCCAGTTGAAGGTACCGAAATTACCGGGATAGATGATCGATCCCTTCAGCGACGGCGGTGTATAACGGCCTTCATATTTGTAGCGGTGGAACGCGATGCGGCAGGCAAGTTGGTCGAGCAGCGTGACGCCCCACATGTCCTTTTCCTGGAGCGGTGGGGGTGAGAAGGTAAGATCGGAAATCGGCTGCGTCGGAGCGGTGTGATCTTCGCGAATGGCGCCGCCGGGTGCAGGTATTTCCTTGAACGGAATGAGGGGCGCGCCGGTGCGTCGGTCGAGCACGTAAATGTCGCCCTGCTTGGTGGAAGCGACCAGCGCGGGTACCGACGTGCCGTCAGTTTTCGTCAAGTCGAAAAGCACAGGCTGGGCAGGAACGTCCATGTCCCACAGATCATGATGGACGAATTGCTGAACCCATTTGAGCTGGCCGGTATTGATATCCAGCGCAGCAACCGAGGAGGAGAAGCGCTCGACATTTGCGCTTCGGCCCATCCCGAGCTGATCGGGGACTTGATTGCCAAGCGGAATATAGACCATGCCGAGTGCCTGATCGACGCTGAACACCGACCAGCTATTGGGCGAGTTGGTGGTGTAGGTCTGCCCGGCCGGCAGGGGTGTGGTTTGGTCCGGGTTGCCGGAGTCCCAGTTCCAGAAAAGCGCGCCGGTGTTGATATCGAAGGCGCGGATGACACCGGATTGCTCCTGCGTGGAATAATTGTCGTTGACGGCCCCGCCGACGATCAGCTTGCCCGCTACGGCAACGGGAGGCGAGGTCGAGTAATAGTAACCTGCCGGATTATATTTCATTCCGGCCTCGAGATGGAGCACACCCTGATTGGCAAAGCTCGTGCAAATTTTGCCGTTGACTGCATCGAGCGCGATCAGCCGCGCGTCTGACGTCGGCAGATAGACGCGGTCGGCGCAGGGCGCACCTGCGGTTGCTGCCTCATCGTGATAATAGGTGACGCCACGGCATGTCTGATGTTGCCGATCCGGGTTCATTCCGGAATTGGCGTCGAATTTCCATTTCTCCGTGCCGGTTTGCGCGTCGAGCGCGATTGCCAGATTGTGCGGCGTGCAGAGATAGAGGGTATCGCCTACCTTGAGCGGCGTTACCTGATAGGTCGTCTCGCCGATATCGTCGGGGCGCTTTACGTCGCCGGTTTGATATCGCCAGACCTCCTTCAGATCGGCGACATTCTGGACATTGATCTGATCGAGCGGCGAATAGCGCTGGCCGAACGGTGTCCGGCCATATTGATGCCATTCGCCATCCGGTACGTTGCCGCCCATCGGCGCATTGGCCGCAACCGTTGTCGGCAAATCGCCGGAACGATCGTGCGGATCGGTGGTCATCGAATAGAGAGCGACGAGGATGGCGACGATCAGCGGCACGGCAAGCGGCCAGGGGTTTGCGGCATAGTCGATGCCGGTTGGGCTGCGGAAACCGAGCGGACGTCTGATCCAGGGGGTGAGCAGCCAGAGGCCGATCAGAATGATGACACCCCCTCGCGGACCAAGCTGCCACCAATCGAAACCAACCTCCCATATGGCCCAAAGAAGGGCGGCAAGCACCAGGATCGCGTAAAGCCAAAGGGCAGCCGCTTTGCGCATGAACAGCAATATCGCGGTGACTATGAACATGAGGCCAGCGAAGAGATAGAAGAAACTGCCGCCAAGCAGGACAAGCCAGAGTCCGCCGCAGCCGAGCGATAGTCCGATGATCGCCAGAAGTACCGACGTTGTGAGGATGGCCATGATCTACTCCAGTATTTATCCGCTCGTCGACGGCGATTGATCGAGCGCAGGCGACGACCATCGGCCACGATCCGCTTGGGGATCACGTCCGGCGAAGCTGAAACTCATGAGAGTAATGATGGAAACGATATGGATTGGGGTCGCTGATTTTGGATCGATCCATGGAGACCTCCAAAACAAAATCGTGAGTTGAACGTCGGGCCACAAAAAATGTTCCGAGCAAAGCGAAGGGCTCAGATGTGCTCCGTTGTCGCAGGCTAAAATTGATCAATCACCCGAATTAATTAACGAACGTAGTTAATTTTTTAATAATTTTGTGTTTACTCATGGAACTAAGCGCGGGGTTAGCCGTTTCTGCGCCGCACCGGAGGAAACATGATGAATTTCAAAATCGTCACCGCTCAGTCCGAAGTGGAAACCGAAGACACCGGAACCTATCCGGATGGCATGATGGAACACGACCGTATCGACTTTTCCTCAAGTCGCGAAAAGCGGAACCGCAGATCTCACGAGCGCGATTACGGCGCCAGCAAGAAGCTTGCGCCTATTCCGGTCGGCTTGGTGTAAGCCGGCCGTTCGGTGATGCCTGGATCGCCTCGGGAATAGATCTCTAAAGCCTCCGCGGGTCTAGCTTCGGCCGCTGCTCTGGCCGGTCGTCAAATGTACAGCGCCGCCATTTTACGCCAGGCACCGGCCCGGTGCGCCCGCCCGCCCCAGACATACAGTTGATGTCCGACCTGTTTGTCGACGAGAAGCCGGCTCAGGTGGCGGTTTTTGTCGAGGAAGGGATCGGCGTCCCCGATAGTGAGGACGATGTCGATCTGGCGCAGCCTTTCAAGCTGCCACTCGCAGGCAAGCCCTGGAAGGAAGTGCATCGGCGTGTGAAAATAGATATCGTCGTCGTAGTAACCCTCGAAGAGATCACCAAAGGATTCGACCTTCATCGTCAGATCGTAACGGCCTGAAAAGGCAACCAGCTTGCGAAAGAGGTGAGGGTGGCGAAAGACAAGGCTGGCGGCCTGGAAAGCGCCGAGGCTGCAGCCGTGCACGATGGTGCAGTCATGAGGGTTTTTCTGCGCCATCAGCGGCAGAACTTCGTTCAGAATATATTCCTCGAACGCGGCATGCCGGCGAATGCGCTCGGCCGGATGCTGCCGGGATCCGTAAAAGGTCTCGGTGGCGAGACCCTCGATACAGTATAGCTGGAGATGACCGGCCTGCAATTTGTCGGCAAGGCTGGCAACGACGCCAAGCTGTTCATACTCCCAGAAACGCCCGTCCCTCGTCGGAAACATCAATACCTTGGCGCCGGCGTGGCCGAACACCAATAGCTCCATCTCTCGATGCAGGCGCTGGCTGTACCAGCGCAGGTATTCCCGATTCATGGCACCTTGAAAAATCGTCGGACTTTTTCATGAAGGAGCGCATTCTGCTCGCTGCTGCCAACATAATCGAAATGGCCAGCGTCGAGGATGAAGATTTCGTTAAATTTTGCCAACGAATTCGCGACAGCGAATTGGCAAGGCGGTGCCACCGCCGGATCGAACAGTGCCGGAGCGACGAGCATCGGAACCTTGATGCGGGCAGCCGCGCTCGCCGCATCAAACAGGCGCAAGGTCTCAAGCACGCTTCCGTGCTTCTTCTGGTACGCCTGGACGGATTGGGCGCTGCCGATTGTCGGCAAGGTCACCCACAGCGACCGGTGCCCGAAGGTCGGCACCACGAGATGCCCGCGATCGATCCGGGTATCGAAAGGGATCGCCAGCGCCCCGATACCGCCGCCGAAGCTGATGCCGCTATAGCCGATATTCCCTGCGAGCCAGGGATAAAGGGCAACAAGCGTCGAGACGGCAAGCCACAGATCGTCGACGCAGCCGCCGATAATGTAGGAATCCGGCTTTTCGATACCGTATAGAACATGCCCGGCGGGATCGTTCGGAATCGGCGGATGAGCGCTGAGGGATAGCCCGCGAAAGCATGGGAATAATACGGCCGTATCTTTCACCGGCAAATCGAAGTCGGGCAGATCTCGCCCGCCATAGCCGTGCCCGACGACGAGGCCGCGCCGCACCCGCCCATCACGGGGAAGCAGCAGCCAGCCGCCGATCTGAAACGCGCCGGTCGATGTGTAGGTCATGTCGAGAACATGCCAGTCGGGATGTTCGATTTTGCTGCGAAGGAGTTTCGGCCGAGGATCGACCGCAGTCGCGCGCCGATACCGCTCGGTCCAAAAATCGTCGAAACCGGGCGCCGTCTCCGGCGGTTCGATCGCGAGGAGTTGTTTAAGCTTCATGCCATAGGTTGGATCGAAGGCGAAGGGATGTGTCGTTGGAACGCTCATGTGATGCTTGTCCCGTGAAAGAATGGGCGAAGCAAGGCCGGAACGTTCGCAATACTGACAAAACCTCTTTCGATCGCATTAGCAGTCGAAGATATAGAGTGCTAAAATTCTGCTCGTCTCCTTGAAAACGCGGTTTCCGGAGCCAGATCAAATTTCACCGGAAGCTGGAGGGCTTCGGCACCTATCCGGACGGTTGTCCGGCCCGGTCAAGGGGCATTGATCATCATCGTTTGCCATGGAGGAGAACATGACGTTCCGACCGCTTCACGATCGCATCCTCGTTCGCCGCGTCGAGTCTGAAGAAAAGACCAAGGGCGGCATCATCATCCCCGACACCGCCAAGGAGAAGCCGCAGGAAGGCGAAGTCATTGCCGTCGGTCCCGGGGCTCGCAATGAGGCCGGTCAGATCCAGCCGCTCGATGTCAAGGCGGGAGACCGCATCCTGTTCGGAAAATGGTCCGGCACCGAGATCAAGATCGACAATGAAGACCTGCTGATCATGAAGGAAAGCGACGTTTTAGGTATCATCGACGTCCAAGCGGCAGACCAGAGGGCCGCCTGAGCCGTTTTCTTTCAAGCATTAGTCAAAACTGTGCCGCCTATGGAGGAGTAAAAAAATGGCTGCCAAAGAAGTCAAATTTCACACCGATGCTCGTGAACGCATGATGAAGGGGGTGGATATTCTCGCCAATGCGGTCAAGGTGACGCTCGGTCCGAAGGGTCGTAACGTCGTTATCGACAAGTCCTTCGGCGCACCGCGCATCACCAAGGACGGCGTCACCGTCGCCAAGGAAGTCGAACTGGAAGACAAGTTCGAAAACATGGGCGCCCAGATGCTGCGAGAAGTCGCCTCCAGAACAAGCGATATCGCCGGCGACGGCACGACGACCGCAACCGTTCTCGCCCAGGCCATCGTTCGCGAAGGCGCCAAGGCGGTCGCCTCAGGGATGAACCCGATGGACCTGAAGCGCGGTATCGACCTTGCCGTCGACGCCGTCGTCAAAGAACTGAAGACCAATGCCCGCAAGATATCCAACAATTCCGAGATCGTTCAGGTCGGCACCATCTCCGCCAATGGCGACCCGGAAATCGGGCGCTATCTCGCCCAAGCGATGGAAAAGGTCGGCAACGAAGGCGTCATCACCGTCGAAGAAGCCAAGACTGCGGAAACCGAACTCGAAGTCGTTGAAGGTATGCAGTTCGACCGCGGCTACCTCAGCCCCTACTTCGTGACCAACCCGGAAAAGATGCGGGTGGAGTTGGAAGATCCTTATATCCTGATCCACGAGAAGAAGCTCTCCAATCTTCAAGCCATGCTGCCGATCCTGGAAGCTGTGGTGCAATCGAGCAACCCGCTTCTGATCATTGCCGAGGATGTCGAAGGCGAAGCGCTTGCGACGCTCGTCGTCAACAAGCTGCGGGGCGGCCTGAAGATCGCCGCCGTCAAGGCTCCTGGCTTCGGCGATCGCCGCAAGGCCATGCTGGAAGACATTGCCATCCTGACGGGCGGCACCGTCATTTCCGAAGACCTCGGCATCAAGCTGGAAAGCGTCACGCTGAATATGCTCGGCCGTTCCAAGAAGGTGATGATCGAAAAGGAAAACACCACCATCATCGATGGAGCCGGAGCGAAGAGCGAGATCGATGGGCGCGTCACGCAGATCCGTGCCCAGATCGAAGAAACTACCTCCGACTACGACCGCGAAAAGCTGCAGGAACGCCTTGCCAAGCTCGCCGGCGGCGTCGCCGTCATCCGCGTCGGCGGCTCGACTGAAATCGAGGTGAGGGAAAAGAAGGATCGCGTCGACGACGCCTTGCATGCGACACGCGCCGCCGTTGAGGAAGGTATCCTGCCAGGTGGTGGCGTGGCGCTGCTGCGCGCCGTCAAATCGCTCGACGGGCTGAAGGCAGAAAATGACGACCAGCGCGTCGGTGTCGAGATCGTCCGCCGCGCAATCGAAGCGCCTGTCCGCCAGATTGCCGAGAACTCCGGCGCTGAGGGCTCGATCATCGTCGGCAAGCTGCGCGAAAATGCCGATTTCTCGTTCGGCTGGAACGCTCAGACCAACGAATATGGCGACCTCTACGCCATGGGCGTGATCGACCCAGCCAAGGTGGTGCGCACGGCGCTGCAGGATGCAGCCTCCATTGCGGGGCTATTGGTGACGACAGAAGCGATGATCGCAGAGAAGCCGAAGAAGGACTCCGCACCGGCCTTGCCCCCCGGCGCCGGAATGGACTTCTGAGAATTCCGAGGGTGGCTCGCCCGCTCGGGCGGGCCATCGTGGCGGAGATTGACGAAGACGCTCGGACAACCGTTTGGCTCTGTCCGGGACTTTGTATGCCTGTGCTCTTGGCGCCTCGGGGAGGTTGGGCGCTATGCTGGTCTGACTTACAATGGAACTAGTTGCTTCCATCGTTCTTGCGCGCTTTGGCGCTGTCATTGCTGGATGACGAGATTGTCTTGCCGTCAGGCTGCTGACCAAAATAGGTTCCGCCTAGATGGCCACCGGCGCTGGTGTTTTTTACTTGTCGTTCGGCTCGCTTCTGGAGCTTGTGAACGTCGCTTTTGCTCATTTTTTGTCTCCATTGTTCAAGTCGTACATTGGAACAACTGAGACAGACGGGATGGGTTCCCCAGATTTTCGAGATCGAAATCTTCAAAAGGTTGTGCGAGGAAGGGCGAGAACCGGCAAGTCCGCTCCTCGCTACCGGCTCCACTATCGGCAATATGGCGGCTTCATCCCTATTGGCCGGCGCCGAAAAAGGCGAGCCGGTTAAGCGCCGTATAGTGCGATTCCGACACCATCAGAGCGACGAAGACAAGCACCAGGACCGGCGGAACCAGGATGGCGTAGATCAACGCCAGCCGTTCCCAGGCCATGTGCATGAAGACGGCGACGATCAGCCCCGCCTTCAGGATCATGAACAGCAGGATCAGAAACCATCGGAAATAGCCCTGAATGCCGAGATAGTCGACGAGATAGGAGAAGGTGCTGAGGACGAAGAGCAGTCCCCAGACCACCATGTAAAGCCGTATCGGATGCTGCTGTCCGGAATGTGCCTGCGTCTGTGCCATGATGCCATCCTCACCACAGATAGAAGAATGCAAAGATGAAGACCCAGACCAGATCGACGAAGTGCCAATAAAGCCCCATGATCTCGACGATTTCATAATGACCCTTGCGGCTGGTGAAGAACCCTCGTCTTCCTTCATCGAAATCTCCCCGCCATACCTTGCGAGCCATGATCAGGAGAAAAAGGACGCCGATCGAGACGTGGGTGCCGTGAAAGCCCGTGATCATGAAAAAGGACGAACCGAACTGCGCCGCACCCCATGGGTTTCCCCATGGGCGGACGCCCTCCGTAATCAGTTTGGTCCATTCGAATGCCTGCATTCCGACGAATGTCGCGCCAAGGGCTGCCGTCACCAGCATCAGCACAGCCGTCTTGCGGCGATCATGGCGGTATCCGAAGTTGACGGCCATGGCCATCGTGCCGCTGCTGCTGATGAGGACGAAGGTCATGATGGCTATCAGGATCAGCGGGATTTCCTGGCCGCCGATCTTGAGCGCGAAAACCTCGCTGGGATTGGGCCAGGGGACGTTGGTCGACATGCGCGCCGTCATGTAGGCCAGCAAAAAACACCCGAAAATGAAGGTGTCGCTCAGGAGGAAGATCCACATCATCGCCTTGCCCCAGGAGACGTTCTTGAACGCCCGCTGGTCCGATGACAGATCGGCCGCGACGCCGCGCAATCCCGCTGGCCGCAGAAGTGGATCGTGTACCGGTCTTTCTATGGATTCGGTCATCGTCGAAGCTCCTCAGGTGACCAATTGACGGCAGAGATCGGCGAAACTATTGGCCCAGCCGGCAAAGAGCGCAAAAAGGACCAGCCAGACAACAAGCATGAAATGCCAGTAGATGGCGCAGAGATCGACGCTCAGGCGGATTCTCACAGGCGCGTGGTTGGCGGCTTGGGCGCGGATTGTCGTGCGTCCAAGCACGAAAAGGCCGCCTAGAATGTGCAGGCCGTGCAGGCCGGTGATCATGTAGAAGAAGCTGTTCGATGGGTTGTCCGCAAGGAAGTAGCCGGCCGCAACCAATTGCCGCCATGCCAAAACCTGGCCGGCAAGGAAGAGAACAGCCAGCACGAAGGACACTGTAAGAGCTGTGTTCAGCATCTCGCTGCGCTCAAGGCGGGCTTCGGTTTTCGCCCATTGCAGTGCGACGCTGCTGGCGGCAAGCGCGGCGGTATTCACCCAAAGCAGCCGAGGGATCGGGATGCTCCACCAATCGGAGCCGCTGAGGCGTGTAAGATAGGCACTGATGAGGAGCGTGAACAAGGCGCCGACGACGGCGAGAAAGATGCCGAGGCCGACTTTCGCCGCTGTCGCCGGCGATCCCCGCATCTCCGGCGCATCGCCTGCCAAACCCGCCTCCAACCAGGGCTTCGAGGTCAGCCGCTGCCGCGCCATCCACCAGGCGATGATGCCGAAAAGCCCAGCCATGAAGATGAGAATGGCGCTCATGACGGCGCCCTTTCGGGCAGCCTGCTCGGCGCCGGCTGGTTCTGCGGCAGGAAGTCCTGATCCGCGCCGGGGACGCTGTAGTCATACGGCCAGCGGTAGACGATCGGCAGCTCCTTGCCCCAATTTCCGTGCGCAGGCGGCGTTTGCGGGGTCTGCCATTCCAATGTCGTTGCCCGCCACGGATTGCCGCCCGCCTGCCGGCCCCAGCGAAGGCTCCAGGCGAGATTGAACAGGAACAGAAGCTGAGCAGCGCCGACGATCAGTGCGGCGACGGTGATGAACATGTTCAGCGTATGCGCCGACGGTGGAATGAAGGCCGTTTCGCCCAGTTCGTAATAACGGCGCGGCACGCCCATCAGGCCGAGATAGTGCATCGGGAAGAAGATCGCATAGGCGCCGAGGAAGGTGATCCAGAAGTGGATATGGCCCATCGTTACGTTCAGCATGCGCCCGGTGATTTTCGGATACCAATGATGGATTGCGCCGAAGATCACCAGGATCGGCGCGACCCCCATCACCATATGGAAATGGGCAACGACGAACATGGTGTCGGACAGCGGCACGTCGACGACGACATTGCCGAGAAAGAGGCCGGTCAGCCCGCCATTGATGAACGTGACGATAAAGGCCAGGGCAAACAGCATCGGCAATGTCAGATGGATATCGCCGCGCCAGAGCGTCAGCACCCAGTTATAGACCTTGATTGCCGTCGGAATGGCGATGATCAAGGTTGTGGTCGCGAAAAAGAACCCGAAGTTCGGATTCATGCCGCTGACATACATATGATGCGCCCATACGATAAAGCTCAGCGCGGCAATGATGACGATCGCCCAGACCATCATCCTGTAGCCGAAGATGTTCTTGCGCGCATGAGTGCTGATCAGATCCGAGACGATGCCGAAGGCTGGCAGCGCGACGATATAGACCTCCGGATGACCGAAGAACCAGAACAGGTGCTGGAACAGGATGGGGCTGCCGCCCGCTTGCTGCAACTGCTGGCCCATCTCGACGATGGCGGGCATGAAGAAGCTCGTGCCGAGCAAGCGGTCGAACAGCATCATGACGGCGGCGACGAAAAGTGCCGGGAAGGCGAGCAGCGCCATCACGGTTGCGGTGAATATGCCCCAGACCGTCAAGGGCATTCGCATCAGTGTCATGCCGCGGGTGCGTCCCTGCAGCACGGTGACGACATAGTTCAGCCCGCCCATGGTAAAGCCGATGATGAACAGGATCAGCGACGACAGCATCAGGATGATGCCCCAGTCACGCCCTCCAGGCGTACCCGATAGAAGAGCCTGTGGCGGATACAACGTCCAGCCGGCGCCGGTCGGCCCGCCGGGCGCGAAGAAACCGACGACCAGCACGATGACCGCAAGCAGATAGAGCCAGTAGCTCAGCATGTTCGCGTAAGGAAACACCATATCGCGGGCGCCGAGCATCAATGGGATCAGATAGTTGCCGAATCCGCCGAGGAACAGCGCCGTCAGCAGGTAGATCACCATGATCATGCCGTGCATGGTGATGAACTGATAATAATGCTCCGCGTCGATGAAGGAGAAATAGCCGGGAAAGCCGAGCTGCAGGCGCATCAGCCAGGACAGCACCAGCGCCACCATGCCGATCGAAATGGCGGTCAGGGAATACTGAATGGCGATGATCTTGGCATCCTGACTGAAGACATATCTCGTCCACCAGCTTTTCGGATGATAAAGCTCCACATCCTCGACTTCAGCGGGCTGGATGACCTGCTCGGTGCCGGACCCAATATCGACCATATTCCATCCTCCCTATTCCTCCGACGCGGCCTTCCTCCTCAAGTGCGGATGGCACTTACTTGGCCGCCGACTTTTCCACGGACGCCAGCGATTTCGCGAAAGTCGGCTGCTGCTGCAGCCAGGCTTGATAGGCGGTATCGGTATCGACGACGACCGTGCCGCGCATCTGCGGATGACCGACGCCGCATAATTCCGCGCAAAGAACTTCGAAGGTTCCCGTCCGCGTCGGTATGAACCAGTAATAGGTCACCGTACCGGGAATCATGTCCATCTTGGCCCGGAATTCCGGTACGTAGAAATCGTGCAAAACGTCGATCGAACGCAGAAGCATCTTGACCGGCTTGCCGGCGGGGATGTGCAGCTCGCCACCTTCGACGATGACGTCGTCCAGTCCCGCGGGATCGCTCTTGTTCAAGCCGAGCGGGTTGTCCGGGGTCACATCGCGCGTGTTCGCCCGCCCGAGCTTTCCGTCCGCGCCCGGCAGCCGGAAACTCCATTGCCATTGCTGACTGACGACTTCGACTTCGCTGGCGTCGGGCGGAACCGTGACGAACTGTTTCCACACGAACAGGCCCGGTGCGAGCATTGCCGCTACGCCGATTGCCGTTCCGGCGGCGAGCCACCATTCCAACCGCTTGTTTTCGGGCTGATAAGCCGCCCGGTTTCCGGCGCGATGCCTGAAGCGGAGCACGCAGTAGGCGATGAACAACACGACGACCGTGAAAACCACGCCGGTGATCCAGAACGTGATGACGATCGTGTTGTCGATATAGCTCCAATTGGACGCGATCGGCGTCCACCACCAAGGGCTCAGCAGATGGAACCCGATCGATCCCACCACCAGCAGAACGAGAATCAATACGACAGCCATCGTCTCCTCCCTGACCCGGCCGCGAACGTTTCCACAATCTCATCGCGAAACGTTTTAGTATTATCTCATGAACAAATCACCCGGGCAATTGCGGCAAAGGTAGTGGTTGATCCAGCCGAACCGCACGCAGCATACCCACGCCGCGGACCAAAAGGGGACGTGCCGTATTGAACCGAACTTCCGCCGATCCGACCGGCGACGCAGAAAACAGCTCGTCCATATCAGGCATCTCGCTATTTAGAGTATTGCTTTAGATAGGCGATCAGATTGGTAATCTCGGTATCGTCCTTCAGGCCGACGAAGGTCATTTTCGTGCCCTTCACCTTCGCCTGGGGGGCGTGCAAATAGTCGCGGAGCGTCGTCTCGCTCCACACCAGGCCGCCCTTGCCCGCCTCTTGCATGGCCGGCGAATAGGCGAAATTCGGGTGTGTTCCGGCCGTCCTGCCGAACAGGCCGTTCAGCGACGGGCCGACCTTGTTCTGGTCCGTTTCGGCTACATGGCAGATGGCGCATTTCTTGAAGACGGTGGCGCCTGCCGTGGCATCACCCTCCTGCGCGAGGGCATCAAATGAAAAAGAAACGGCGAAAAGCAGACAGATCGGAAGAAAGCGGTAAGACATGGCAATCCTCATTCTCTTCATCGCTATCCCAACCAAGGCGACTGACATGTGGCAGCTCGCAACGGCTTGGAGGATGATGCCGGAGTAAATTTCCTTTGCGAATTCAAGGCGTGCGGTTCGGGTAGGCGGGGGCAATCAATTTTCGATACAGGTGCCAGGTCGAATGCCCGAGGATAGGCATGACGACTGCAAGGCCGGCAAAGATCGGGATGGTGCCGACGACGAGCAATGCCGCGACGATCAATCCCCAAAGAGCGACCGGTCCTGGATTGGCAAGGGTTGCGCGTATGCTTGCGTCGATGGCTGCAACAGCGCCGATATCCCGGTCCAGCAGCAACGGGAAGGTCACCACCGTCGTCGCCAAAACAATGATTGCGAAGATAAAACCGGCTAGGTTTCCCCACAGCATCAGCGAGAAACCGCGCGGGGTCGTCAGCACGTCCGATAAAAAAGTGGAGATCGAGGTCAGACCGGCCTCATCGAAGGTCATGGCGTAGACGAGCTGTGCGACGATCAGCCACGCGACGAAAAGCACGAGCAACATGAGGCCGACCGCAATGATCGACGGCAGCGCCGGCGAGTGGCGAACCTCCAACGCATGATGCCAGGAACTGTCGAGCCCCTGCTCACGGCGTCGACTGATCTCATAGAGACCGATGGCCGCGATCGGACCAATCAGCGCAAAGCCCGACATCAAGGGATAAAGCAGCGGCAGCAGGTCGGCACCGGAGCTCCACATGACCAGAAAGATGCCTGCTATCGGGTACATAAGACAGAGAAAAACATAATGGGATGGTTTCTCTCTGAAGTCATCAAGTCCCGACCTCAGTGCATCCACAAGGTCCGCGATACCAATCTTGCGGACCTCGGGGCGCGTAAATTCGCCCTTCGCACCGGCCATGACATGGAACGCCGCCATAGCACTCTCCTCCTCCACCACGATCCGGTTGGCGGTGCGAAGACGCCCGGCAAATTTTTACCGACACGTCAAACCGCAACCGGTAGTCTAGTTTTATCAAATCTAAATGCCTTTGTCGCCTATTCCTTAAATAAGATATTCGTCATTTCTTGCGACACCGGGCGGCGGCGATGCGTGCCGCTGCATGCGCCTAGTCACGGGCGCAGATCGGTGCTGGAGCGGCAAACCCAAATGGCGCAATTGCGCTGGTCCCTCGACGGCACAGAGCTTCGTTCGCCGAAGCCGTTGCCAAGGCAAACATCGGAATTGGCAACGGCGCGGTCATAAAGCAGGGCACCGGAACCCCGCGCCGACGGATACTGCAGGATGACCGAGCGGTTTGCCTGAACGAAGGATTGGATTTCGGAGCACGACCTCGAGGCCGTTTGCAGCCGCTGGATGGCGGATGCCGGAGAGGCTGCGAAGATCGCGAATGCGACAAGCGTGGTGATTTGAGCTTTCATCTGCGTTCTCCCTCTGTAACAGGCGAACTTTCCCACCGATCCGGTCGGCCGGCACCCCGTTCCTTGCTTTCAAACTCAAGCATCTCTCTTTACGTGTCGTCTGTCATCATGCGCGGCCGTAAAGCACGCGTTGGACGGATTCGATTGCGGAGCAAGAACCGGAGTTTTGACGCTGGCGGATCGGCCTATCCCTTTGCTCAGGTCGTCGATCGAGATCGATGATCCCCAATGGATACATCAAAAAGGAACTTCACATGAGCAAAGAACAGGACAACAAGGCCATCGTCGCGCGCTGGTTTACCGAATTCTGGGGTGAGACCTGCAACCTGTCTGTCGTCGCTGACCTCGCCACACCGGACATGCTGTTGAAGTATTCGCTGCATGAGCCGCGTCGCGGCCATGAGGACATCAGGGATTTCATGACCAGTTTCCGCGCGGCATTCCCTGATCTCAATTTCTGGGGCACCGCCGACCTCATTGCCGAAGGCGACTATGTCGTCGGCCAGTGGGAGGGCGGCGGCACGCATACCGGTCCGGCGTTTTCCGACTTTCTGGTCGGATCGCTGCCGGCTGCGACTGGTCGCAAGATGCACTTCACCGGCACCACCATCCTGCGCATCGAGAATGGCAAGATCGCCGAGGAAATCGGCCTCGACGACGGTGTGACCGCGCTCACGCAGCTTGGCCTCATCAAGGCCGCCTGATGGCAGGTCGCCGCCCATCTTTCGGGCGGCGACCTTCGGATAATCCGCTCACGCAGGAATCGGGTGGCTGCGCGGCTCTTCCGCTGCCAAGAATGATGTTCTTACTCTGGATCGCACAGGGACGAACGACATGACCGTGATGCCCCGAAACCGGACAGCTTTTACACAAACGGCAGTGGCCGATGATCCGCGCTGGGCACGTATCGTCGCCCGCGATCGAACCGCCGATGGCCATCTCTGGTATTCGGTGGCAACGACCGGTGTCTATTGCCGGCCCTCCTGTCCATCGCGAACCGCAAACCCCAAGAACGTGCAATTGCATGATTCACTTCAAGCCGCGAAAGCGACGGGCTTTCGCCCCTGTAAGCGATGCAAGCCGGATGGTCTTTCCTCAGACGGTGAGAATGCCGCCATCATTGCGCGCGTTTGCCGATTGATCGAAGAGAGCGAGGAAGAACCGTCCTTGCACCAGCTCGCAGAGGCGGCCGGACGCAGTGCCAGTCATTTCCATCGGCTATTCAAATCGGCGACCGGCTTGACGCCCAAGGATTACGCCTCGGCACACCGCGCGGCGAAAGTCCGTGAAGGCCTTGCGAACGGCAACAGCGTGACCGAGGCGATCTACGATGCCGGGTTCAATTCGAGCGGCCGCTTTTACGAGAAATCCACCGATATGCTCGGAATGACGCCGACCCAGTATCGATCGGGAGGCGCCAACGAAGATATCCGCTTCGCGGTCGGTCAATCGTCGCTGGGCGCGATCCTGGTGGCGTCGAGCAGGAAAGGCGTGGCGGCCATTCTCCTCGGCAGCGACCCCGAGGCGCTGGTGCGCAATCTTCAGGATCGTTTTCCCAACGCCAACCTGATTGGTGCGGACGGGGAGTACGAAGCCCTTGTGGCGCGTGTCGTCGGCCTCGTGGAGGCGCCAGGTCTTGGGATCGACTTGCCGCTCGACGTTCGCGGTACGGCATTTCAGCAGCGGGTTTGGCAGGCGCTACGGGAAATCTCGGTTGGCCGGACCGTCTCCTACATGGAAATCGCCCGCCGCATCGGTTCACCCAAGGCGGTGCGCGCCGTCGCCGGAGCGTGCGCGGCCAACAATCTGGCCGTCGCAATCCCATGCCATAGGGTGGTGCGGAACGATGGTTCGCTTTCCGGCTATGCCTGGGGCGTAGAGCGAAAACGCGTTCTGCTTGACCGTGAAGCGACCGAAGGCCGTTGAGAACCCGATGAGCATTTTCCCGCATCGTACTGTCATGCGGCGATATCTCTGGCGCATGCGGCGCGAGCGAGGCACTATTCTGACATGAGTGCTCCCCTTCAGAATCGCGTCACCCCCTTCGGCGATATCGTGGCGATTTCGCAACGGGGACTGTTCACCGGCAACCGCGGCATCATCCACGATCCGGCGACCAAAACGCTTTTGAACAAACGCTGGTCCAGCACGGCATGGTTGGTTTGCACTTGTGAATACAAAGGCCGCCGCCGCGATGTCATGGCCAACAGGAGCTGGACCGAGCTGTTCTTTCTGGATGAGGCGGTGGCGCTGGCCGCAGGTCATCGCCCGTGTTTCTTCTGCCGGCGTGATGTGGCCAAGGCATTTCGCGCGGCATGGGCCGGCGCGAGAGGGCAGGCTGAACCCTCGGTTGCCGTTATGGACGCTGTCCTGCATGGCGAACGGATGGATCGCGGGCGAAAACGGATCCATCCCCTTCCGGGACAACTCTCCGAGCTGCCGAATGGTACGGTTGTCGTGGCATCCGGTTCGGCCTGCACGATCGCTGACGGCCACGCTTACCGCTGGACCGAGCATGGCTACGAGCCGCCTCAGACGCTCATGCACGCCGAAGGCATGTTGACGCCGCCCTCCACCTTCATGGCCCTGCAGGCCGGCTATCGGCCGATCCTGCATCCGATGATCGAGACATTGCGATCGGATCGGCACCACCGAAAATGAATTGTTTTTCCCACGGGCCGAAAAACTTGCCGATTTGATAGCAAGGACCGGAGTGAGGAGGAATGGCCGCGGCTCTATTGTCGATCATCAGAAAGATCATGGAGTTAAGCCGATGAACGTCATCAACATGGAAACCGCCTCGCGGCCCAAGCGCTCGACGAAGAGCGTAGATGCTTCAAACGATATCGCCTATTCGATCAGCGATAGTGCATTGGGCAAAATTCTCGTCGCTCGCAGTGCCCTCGGCGTCTGTGCTATCCTGATCGGATCGGATGGCGATGAACTGATCGATGATCTCGCGGCCTGCTTTCCGACGAGCAAACTGATCTCAAACGAAGCGCGCCTCCGCGACGATATCGACAAGGTCGTTCGGTTTATCGAGAGACCGGACGCCGGGCTTGATCTGCCGCTCGACATGCGGCGCGGCACGCCGTTCCAACGTCGGGTGTGGGATGCCCTTCGCGCAATTCCGTGCGGGGCAATGGTCACCTATGCCGCGCTTGCCCGGCGCATCGGTAAGCCGAAGGCCGTTCGCGCCGTCGCCAGTGCTTGTGCGGCAAACGCGATCGCCTTGGGCATACCTTGCCATCGGGTCGCCCGCAGCAATGGCACGTTGTCCGGCTATCGCTGGGGCATCGAACGAAAGCGCGCGCTCATCGAGAAGGAAGCCAAGTCGTGAATGCTCATTCGAAGCTCAATCCATCAGCCTCCGCGGCACGGTCCGCAGAGGCGCGTGTCGCCGCGTATGACTGGCAGAAACTATCAGAGGAGCTGAGCGGGTTTGGCTGCGCGGTCATGGAAAAGCTTTTGTCGCCCGAGGAGTGCCGGGAGATTGCCGGCCTTTATCCGCAGGAAGAGCGTTTTCGCAGCCATATTCACATGGCGCGGCATGGCTTCGGCAAAGGAGAATACCGCTATTTCAGATATCCGCTGCCCAATCTGCTTGGCGATTTGCGCACGGCGCTCTATCCGCGATTGGCCGAGATTGCCAACGACTGGAACGGCCGCATGGGCATCGATCAGCGTTACCCCGCAGATCATGCGGACTTCCTCAAGCAATGCCATGATGCGGGCCAGACGCGGCCGACGCCGCTGCTGCTGCAATATGTCCCAGGCGATTTCAATTGCCTGCATCAGGATCTCTACGGCGACCTCGCATTCCCGCTACAGGTGGCGATCCTGCTTTCCGAACCGGGGAGGGATTTCACAGGCGGCGAGTTCGTTCTGACGGAACAGCGTCCGCGGATGCAAAGTCGCGCCGAGGTGGTGCCGCTGCGCCAGGGTGATGCGGTCGCCTTCGCGGTCCATAATCGTCCCGTCCAGGGCTCCAAGGGGAATTATCGCGTCAACCTCCGGCATGGCGTCAGCCGTCTTCGTTCAGGCATGCGCCATACCGTCGGCATCATTTTTCACGATGCAAAATAGTGGTCCATCTAGCCTATCGAAGGCAGCTAAGACCCGTTTCCGCGTCGAAAAGATGTATCGCTTCATCGCCGAAGAATAGCGTGAGCTTGCCATTATAGTCGATTGGTGTGCGAGGAGGGAGGCAAGCCGTCAATCGCTGATCTCCGGCGAGGGCGGTGACGACGAGTTCGGGGCCGGTCAACTCTGCAATTTCGGGCACGGCTTCGATCGATAAGGCGGCTTGTTCCAGGCGCAATGCCTCTGGCCGTAGGCCGAGAACAAGTTGTTGGCCCTCTTTGACTTTGCCTTTGAAGCGTTCGGGGAGCGGCAGGCAAGTGCCTGCGCCTTGCAACTGCAATCCTTCGGGGCGAACCGTGGTCTTCAAGAGGTTCATCGGCGGCACGCCGACAAAGGTTGCCACATAGAGTGTTGCGGGACTGTTGTAGATCTCCTCCGGCGTGCCCAATTGTTCGATCCGTCCGTCTCGCATGACGGCGATCCTAGTGGCGAGCGTCATCGCCTCGATCTGATCGTGGGTGACGTAGACAACCGTCGTCTTCAGCATCTGATGAAGACGCTTGAGTTCGGTACGCATTTCCATGCGCAGCTTGGCGTCGAGGTTCGAAAGCGGCTCATCGAAAAGGAAGACTTCCGGCTTGCGCACGAGCGCGCGGCCGATCGCAACACGCTGCCGCTGGCCGCCGGAAAGCTGGCTTGGCTTGCGCTCCAGCAAATTTTCGATCTGAAGCAATTTAGCAGCCTCGCGCACGGCCTTGTCGCGCTCTGCCGCCGGCACTTTGCGCATCTCAAGACCGAAGCCGATATTGCGATGGACAGTCAAGTTTGGATAGAGCGCATAGGATTGGAACACCATGGCGATGTCGCGGTCCTTGGGATGCACGCCAAGAACCGAGCGCGCGCCTATCCGCACATCGCCGCTGGTCGCCTCGGCAAGACCGGCGATGATGTTCAACAGTGTGGACTTGCCGCAGCCGGAAGAGCCAAGCAGCACCAGGAATTCGCCGCTTTCCAGCGCGATATCAATGCCCTTCAGCGTTTCGACCTGGCCGTATGTCTTGCGGATGTTCTGGATTTCGAGCGCGCTCATCGTGCGGCCTCCTTGGTAGCCTTGAGCTCGCCATAGCTGCGGGGAAGGGTGGAAATGGCGCGCGATGCGACCTCCGTTCCCGCAGCCAAACAGGTAGAAAGCATTTCGTCGCGGGCAAGCGCCGCCAGAAATGCGGCATTGAAGACGTCGCCGGCGCCGATCGTATCCACGACTTTCACCTGAGGTGCAGGGACCACAACGAGTGCGCCGTCTCTGCCGATGGCAATCGCCCCATCGGGGCCGCGTTTGACGACGACGATCGCTCCGTCCGGCATATGCGAGCGAAGATGGCGCGCGGCGTCTGCCGGGTCGTCCAGACCCGCGAGCGTGGTCGATTCCACCTCATTCAACAGGGCAATACCGCAGCGCGACAGCCAGCCGCGCGTGGCGGCGCAATTTTCATCCGTCCAGCCATCGAGCGGCCATCCGGTGTCGAGTGCGACCGTGATCCCATGCTTGTCGGCCCAGTCGAACAACGCGTCGTAATCCCGCGTCAGGTCGTCGGTCAGGAAGGGGCCGCAGAGAAGGACGTAACCGCCGGAGAGCGTCGATCCGTCGAGAACGGCAAAGACATCGACAAGGCTGAGACGTGGCAGGTGACCGCGCGTCGTGAAGAACGTGCGTTCGCCGTCCGGATGGGTGATCCCAACCGAAAGCGTCGTGCCCTCCGGTCGCACAGGCCATTTCGCAGCCCGTTTGCCGAAGGCTTCGCTCAGCCAGCGGCCGAACTGATCGTTGCCGACATTGGCCGCGATCTCGAAGTTGACGCCCATTCCTTCCCAGGCAAGCGCGCTATTCCCCGCCGCGCCGCCGACACGAAGCTCGTCATGGTCAACGATGATCTCGGTGCCCGCCTTCGGCCAAGGCGCGGCAGGCCCAAGGATCAAGTCGACATTGACATTGCCGATGACTGCAAGCGGCTTCATTCATTCACTCCGCGTAATTTTCGTCGAGCGGACGGGCGTTCCGGCATTATCGACGCGGGCTTCGGCAAAGGCGATCATCAGCCGTTGCGCGACCGGCAGCATGGCGAAGATTGCCGCAAGGCCGGTTGCCGGCTCGAAGCGAAGCGTCACTGCTCCCGCCACCGGCTCCTCGCCGGATGCATCGAAGACGACGGTCGACGCACCGGTTTCGACAGCGGAAACGATCATCGCGGTGACGAGGCCCGCCGTCTTGTCGCGCCCGCGGAAAAGAACGACGCCAATATTTGGCCCGAGCATTTCCGTCGGCCCGTGCCGAAGCTGTCCGCCTTCGAGCGAAAAGCACGGGCGACGGGATAGCTCCGTCAAACCAAGGGCAAGCGCTTCGGCGACGCCCTGCAGTCGGCGGCCGGATGTGACGACCGTTTCGACAGTCGCGAGTGCGGCGAGTGCCGCCGCGATATTGACGTCCTGAGGCGCTTTCAGCACGGCAAGTGCGGCCGCCGGGTCTTCGCCAAGCGCGGCAAGGACGGCGAGATGCAGGGCGAAGGTGACGGTCAGGCTGCGGGTGGCGGCAAAGGCCAGTTCCGTGCCGCCCGCGCCGACCAAGGACGGTGCGGCCTTTGCCAGGAAAGAGTTGCCTTCGAGCGTTAGCCCGAATGTCTCGTCCGAGCCGCCGGTCTCATTGAACCAACGAACCACTTCGGCGCTTTCGCCGGATTGCGAGGTTACGAAGATCGTCCGCCCCTCCAACGACAAGGGCTGGCCGAGCTGTTCGGAGAGCGGCGCTGCGATCGCATCGATGCCCAAAGCGCGATAAAGCGGTTCCACCGCGCGGTTCACCGCATGCGATCCTCCCATGCCGAGAAGCATGAGCTTACCCGTTTTCTGCAGAGAGGCGGCGGCCTTGGCGGCCATTTCGCCACCGCCTTCGTAGGACGCGATGGCGTCCGCCTGCTGGCGTGCCATTTCGCGATCGATCGCAACAAGCCCCGGCGGTCGTGTCTTTTGTCCGGTCATGGTCATCCCTTGACGCCGCCGCTTGTCAGCCCCGAGATCAGGGCACGTTGCATGACGAGACCGACCAGAACCGGCGGCAGGGCGGCAAGCACACCGGCGGTCGCAATCAGTCCGTAATCGGATACACGTCCGCCCGCCAAATCGGCGATGGCGACGGTCAGAGTCTTCGCACGCTGATCCGAAGTGAAAAGCAGCGCATAGAAGAATTCATCCCAGGCCAGAAGGAACGCGAAGAGCGCCGATGTCGCGATGACCGGCATGGCAAGTGGCAGCGTGATGATCTTCAGCGTCTGGAAGAGGCCGGCACCGTCGATCATGGCGGCGGATTCGATTTCTTTCGGAATGGAGTCAAATCCGGATTTCATGAGCCAGGTCGTGAACGGAGCGAGGATCGTGAGATAGACGAGCGCGAGCCCGAAGACGTTGTTGAGCATGCCGAGATAGGCAAGGCCCATATAGAGCGGCACGGCGAGCGCGACCGGCGGCAGCATGTAGGTGGCGATCACCAGGGAGAGCGACCAGCCGACGGACGGCGTGCGCGATACCGCCCAGCCCGCCGGAATGGCAAGCGCAATGGCCGCTATCGTGGCCATGCCCGCAATTTCGATGCTGTTGCGCAGCGAGGAGGTGAAGGCGGCGCCGGTGCTGTTCTCGATCGTCGAGAACAGCAGCCGATAACGGGAAAAATCGGCCGTTTGCGGCCACCAGCGCAGCGGTTTCGCTGCGAGATCAGCGGCCGGCGAGATGCTCATGACGAACAGCCAGAGGATCGGGGCGAGAATGACGGCGGCAAGCAGCACCGCCGCAATATAGATGAAGATGGTGAAGATCGGGTTCCTGCGCTCCATCAGGCAGCACTCCCCACTGTCTTGCGCACCAATGCGGCATAGCCGGCGGCGAGCACGGTCACCAGCAGCGTCACCATCAGCGCCAGCGACGCGCCGGATCCGGCGCGCTGAAAGGAGAAAGCCTCCTGATAGACGAGGATCGACAATGTGCGCGTGCTGTTGGCCGGGCCGCCGCGCGTCATAACCCAGATGATGTCGAAGACCTTGAAGGCTTCGATGGTTCGCAGCACCAGTGCCACCATCAGCGGTCCCGCGAGATAGGGCAGGATCACAAAGCGAAAGCGGGCGATCGGTCCGGCGCCGTCGACCAGCGAGGCGGCGGTGATATCGCGCGGAACCGCTTGCAACGCCGCCAGTGCAATCAGCGCGACGAGAGGAAAGTTCTTCCAGCAATCGGCGACGATCAATGCCGAAAGTGCGGTGCCGGGCTCTCCCAGCCAGGAGCGATAAGCATCGATCAGGCCAAGCTGCGTCAGCGCCGCGTTCAAGGCGCCATATTCCGGATTATAGATCAGCCGCCAGAGCGTTGCGTTCACGACGGTCGGCAGGGCCCAAGGCAGGATCATCAATGCGCGAAGCGCAGTGCGGCCGCGGAATTCCTGATTGAGCAGCAATGCGGCTAGCACGCCGATCACCATCTCGGCGGCAACGGAAATGATCGCAAACAAGGCGGTCGTGACGAGGGTCCGCTGGAAATTCGAACCGGAGATCATCTTCGTGTAGTTATCGATCCCGACGAAATTGCCTTCGGTGCCGACGAGCTTGGCATCGGTGAAGGAGAGACGGACGGTATCCACCAGGGGCCATCCGATGACGGCGATCATCACCACAAGGAGCGGCAGCATCAAAAGCCACGCGCGGGTTGTCATCCAGGTGCCGGACATTTTTAGGCCACCCTTTTTATTTGTCGGACTGGATCGGAAACGGGCGGCGCTTTGCGTCGCCCGTTGGCGGCGGTCTTAGAGACCGCTGTTGTCGGCAGCCGATTTCAACGCATCTTCCGGCGAGGACTGGCCGAGCAGCGATTCCTGGATCGCCTGCTGAAGTGCTGTCGAAAGCTCCTGATATTTCGGCGTCGTCGGACGCGGGTACATGGCTGCAAGGCCAACCTTTGCTGCCGCGATCAGTTCTTCCTGTCCCTTGGTGACAGCCGGATCTGCATAGGAGGATGCCCAGATCGGCAGACTGAGCTTGGCGTACTGGTTCTGGGTCGCCTGCGAGGTCATGAAGCTGATGTATTTCCAGGCTTCGTCCGGATGCTTGCTGGCGGAGGTGATGCCGAGGCCCATCGAACCGTTCACGGCAGAGGCTTCGCTCTTACCTGCAACGCCCGGCGCCGGTACGACACCGACCTTGCCGGCCACTTTGCTGTCCTTCGGATCGTTCGCCATATTGTACATGTAGGTCCAATTCAGCGCGAAAGCGGCATCGCCGTTTTCGAAGACCTTGCGGACATCCTCCTCCAGGAATTCCTTGGAATTCGGATTGGTGAGGCCGGACTTGTAGCTCGAAACCATGTATTTCAGGGCGTCAAGGCCGCCACCGGTCTGGAAGGCTGGCTTGCCGTCCTTCAGGAAATCACCCTTATAGGCGCTGACGAGTGTCGTGTAGTCGCAGATCGCGGCTTCGGCCTGTGACCAGCTCCAGGCGATCGGCGTTGCGAGCAGGCCCTTGTCCTTGATGGCCTTTGCCTGTTCGGTCAGCTCGTCCCAGGTTTTCGGCGGGGCCTTGATGCCGGCCTTTTCGAGGATTTCCTTGTTGTAGAACAGGTATTTCGTATCGAGAATCCACGGCATGCCGAAATATTTGCCGTCGTACTGAACGGTGGTCCAGGCGCCGGGCAAAACGCCCTTCTTCATATCGTCGGTGATGCGCGAGGACACGTCGACGAGCACTTTGTTCGTCGCGTATTCCGCCGGCCAGATCACGTCGAAGAGGACGACGTCATAGCCGCCGCCGGAGCCCTGTGCCAGCACGGTCTTGTCGTGCAGGCCCTCATAGGGAACGAATTCGAGATTGACCTTGATATCGGGATTAGCCTTGGTGAAGGCATCGGTCATGGCGCGCACGTCGGCTTCGCTATAGGCGGCCTGGGCCATGAAAAGTGCGTTGATCGTCGTTTCGGCAAATGCATGCGATGCGAAGGATGCGCCGATCAGCGCGGCTCCGAACAACGTCTTGCTTATGGATTTCAACATTCCACCCTCCAGTTTTTGACTGTCACTTCGTTTCCAATGGCGGCTTGCGTCGCGATCGGTTGTTGAGAAGGCAGCCGGTGTCGGATGCCTGATCTCTTCTGATCATCGTCGGGCCTTTGTCGGCCCTTTGTTCCCACGAAACTCTCCGGTTTCTTATTAAGTCAATTGTCTTGACTTAATTACTTCTTCAATATTCTACTGGTGTCAAGAGGGAATTGCACATGAACGATACGCGTCCGATCCGCGCTAAGAGCGGCACCAATCATGAAGGCACCAGTGCCCATAACCGGCGAGTTATGATCGATGCATTGCGCATCAATGGAGCGCTTTCCCGGGCGGATCTGGCGCGCGCGACGCGGCTGACGAAGCAGACGGTTTCCAACATCATCGACGAACTGGAACGCGACGGCCTAGTGACATCGCAGCAAACGGTGCGCAGGGGGCGTGGGCAGCCGTCGACGCCCTATGTTCTGGTCCCGGAAGGTGCATTTGCGATTGGTCTTCAAATCGACCGGCACATGACGAGAGCGATCGCCGTCGATCTCATCGGAAATGTGCTGATCCGGCTGGAGGCGAAGCTTCCCTCGGGTGGACCGGCGACGGGCGCAAAGGTCATACTCGATCTTGTTGCTGATGTCCGGCAGCGATTGGCGGAGGTCGCGACGCAATCCGAGCAGCGGCTGGTCGGCCTCGGTGCGGCAATGCCGGGCCCCTTCGGCCTTGCGGGCAACGGCGATGATCCCTGGATGATGGAGGCTTGGCAGAAGTTTCCGTTGCTTGAAACCCTCGCCGTCGGCACGGGCCTCGACGTCAGCATCCAAAACGACGCGGCCGCGGCGACGATTGCCGAACGAATGGTCGGAGCGGCCCACGGGCTGGATCACGCGGTTTGCCTCTATGTCGGCTACGGCATCGGTGCCGGCCTCATTCTCGGCGGCGAGCTCTATACCGGCGCGTACGGCAATGCCGGCGAAATCGGGATGGCCTTGCTCACGGTCGGAGGCAAGTCGACCCCGCTCGAGCATCGCGCGTCGCTCGCTTCACTCTATCAACATCTGTCTCTCGATCCGGCCGATCCGGAGCTTTATGCCAAGATCCATGATCTGGTATTGGCCGATGATCGCAGGATCGTTGAATGGATCGAAGCCGCTGCCTCGGATCTCAGATGGAGCGTGCATCTGATCGAAACCATCTTCGATCCGCAGACCGTCATTTTATGCGGCAGCGCACCGCGGATTTTGGTGGACCGGCTCATCACGGCCATGGGGCCGTTGCTGCCGTCGATCGCCGAGCGTCGGGATCGTACGGTTGCGCGCCTGCTGATCGGGATGGCCGACCCTTGGTCCGTCGCACTCGGAGCGGCCGCTGGACCGATCAGCCTTGAATTCGATCCGCGCTATGACGCGATTTTATTGTAACGGCTCTTGAAGGCCGCATGACGACGGCACACCGAGCACATCCAGAAATCTTCCAGGACTGATCAATCCTGGTGGATCCAGGTGGGCGAACCGGCTCAAAGCCTGGCGTCAGATGTCGCGCTTTAGAATGGACCCATTCTCCTGAGTCTTGCCGCTACGCAAGCGGGATGATGGTGCTGCCGAACGCAGCGGCTACCGTATGTGAGTTTGAACCGGCGACGGAAACGTGCCGCGTCATGCGGTCTGGCTCAGACGTTGGATGCGATATAAATCGGAAGGACGCAAACTATGAGCCAGTGATTGATCTTGATGGCGAAATCCTCATGTGAGCCTTTGAGAAGGGAGGGGGAGCCGGCGGGCGGCGTTGTTGTACGAGCGGTCGCTTGGATGCCGGAGGTTCCGTACGAAGAGGAACACAGGCGCCACGGCGGGGGTGTCGCGAGCGGAGTGTCACCGATGATAGGTTTCCTTATTGTGCTCAAATAACTCAGCTATCACTGTATCCCGCAAATCGCGGATTTGTCGCTCTGTGAACTAACGCACGATTCCAAGACGAAGTTATTGAATCTTGTAGAGAATTCGGTTGCGAAGCAAATCGAATTCCTCTATCTTTTTCTGCGAGGCAGTACGCGCTGCCTTGGGGCTTAGCAACCCCTGCAAGCGGTTGGTGTCGGCCGGTACGGCATCACACTCCTTGACCTTTTGGGTCGGGGAGCCTGTGGCGTATGTCCAGGTTCTCCGGAACTAAAGGCCATAGGGCCGTCTTGCACGGTTGCTAACTCCCCGATCAGTGGGTTGAGCGAGTTTTCAGCGGGGGCGTACCGCATGAAACTCTCCATTCGGGGTGTCGATCATGAATCGTCGTACAGCCGCCGCACAAGTCCGATCGGCGAGAAGACAGCAAAGCAAGCAGCCGAACATTGAAATCCAGTCCGCGCATCCCGTCGATCTGCATGTCGGACAACAGATCCGTATTCGCCGGATACAATCGAATGTATCGCTCGGCGATCTCGGCGCCGGCATTGGCGTCAGTTTCCAGCAGGTGCAGAAATACGAAAACGGCAGGAACCGCGTCAGCGCCTCCATGCTCTACGAGGTCGCCAAACGGCTGAGGGTGCCTGTCGCCAAATTCTTCGAAGGCCTTCCAGATCCCGAAGGCGCAGCGGACCCGCAAATCGTGACCGAGGTCGATGACCGCATCGCCTACATCTCCACCGCGGAAGGCCGTCGCCTCATCGAGGACGTTCTGCTGCTTCCGCCGCGTGTCCGCAGCCGCGTCGTGGCGCTTGTCAGTTCAATTGCCGATGAAGAGATGGAAGAGAGGGGGGAGGCTGAATATTAGCGGCGATAACAGTCGCCATTGTCGCGACCGGGTTGTGGAAGCGCCACCAAAATGGGCTTTGCGATTTAGAGGATTATCCGACCGATCCCGTTTTCGAGGGGCGCATTGCCTCAAGCAAAATGTTGCCAATAGGGTTGATGCTCCCGACGGGGCGCTGCTGATTTGCTGTCCCGGCTCGGGTGTTTGCGGTCCGCGCGAGCCGCGCTAAGATCGGGGCTGACAGTCATTCAAGGAGCTTGAAGTAGGGGGCAACCACTGATGCCTGGGGCCTTGCCTGAAATGCCCTTCTTATATTTGGCTTGTCATCGGGATCTTCGCTTCAGCAGCTAACTTCTGCACGAACACGTCGAAGTCGTTCATGGCGAGTGGCAATGGGGGATACCCGTCGTTCCGAAGAGATCCGCCCAGTGCAATGCTCCAGAAGGCAAAGTAGGCAAGAAGGAGGGGCAGGCAGCGTGAAATAATCCACGTCTTCATGCCGTGCCATCCACCTCGCCATCCTCATCCAGTTCCCGCACCGGCAGATAGGCGTTCGTCTCCAGCCATTCTTTGATGATGTGGCGGACAATGTCGTTTCGCGTCATACCGAGTTCGCCAGCGATCGAGCGCAATGCGTCTTCCATTTCTCCATCCAGGCCGATCGGTGTTGCGTTCCGGATCACAAGCGCCGCACGCCGCAACATAATCTGTAGGTCAGCACGAGAGGCATTTCCAATACGATCGGCTGCATATTCAAGTTGCCCCGCCATATCACTTGGCGGGCGTTCTTCATTCCGTTTCCAGTCACTCATGCGGGCACGCTCTCTGGCGAAAGTAATAGCAGTTCATCGTCGGGCATTGGACGCTGCAGCCGTTTCGCTTCCTCCCATGAGGCCGTCAGCCATAGTTCGATCTCTTCCACATTCCGTAGAATGACCGGCATCGCCTTTTCGTGGATTTCACCGACGACCCTGTTCGCCTCGGTCGTCAAGAAGCCGTAGAAGTCGGCAGTGATTTCTCCTTCCTTTTCTTCCGCACCGATCGCCATTGCGCCACCCATATGCCGGCGAAGAACATGAGTGGTTGTTCTTCATTGGCTGCAAACCAGGCGTTCGGCACACGGCCACCTTCTACGCGACTTCCATAGTCGGGCTCGGCAAATCGGCTGAAAGGCACGACGCACCGGTTTTCTACACCGAGCCAGCGTGTCCAGTGCTTACTGTTGGTATTTCGCACATTGGTGGTGCCGCCGTCCGGTCCCATCTTCAGGAGTTGCGCGAAGTCAAACGGTATGCCTTTTGCCTGCAGCTTGTCGGCGCGTTTCTTGGCAGCCTGCATGAGCGCCTGTTGCGAGCTGGGCAATCCCCACCGCACCATCGCCATTTCGCGACCGGCCGGAGTGTTTCGAACGACTGGCCCCATGCGATCGGGATAGACGTCGAGCGACGGCTCCAGGTTGCCGATGCTGTCGATCATCGCCCTGGTGAATTGTCGGATGGCTTCCTGATTAGTCGTGACATTGTACAGATTGCACACCGTCTTCCGCGCTCCTTCTTCCTAAAAGCCATCATCGTAAAATTCTCCGGGGTGTCTACGACACACTCGGCGTCGATGCATCGACTATCGCTTTTCATCTTTCCAGACGGGACGCCTGAGTGTTTTGATCCTGACCAGGCGACGGACAGTAATGCCGACGGCCTCAGCGCCGCTAACGGATCGTAGTTTCGACGTGAGATATTCTTTCTTCCCACACTGACTGCACCGGAACTTCCCCTCGATCCCCATGAACGGAAGGTCACCGAAAATCTGCACGAGATCGGCTGGCTCGTAAAGATGTTGGCTTCGACACCAACTGCATTTGATCTGAACATAATGCCTATCTTGGAAGCTTGAAAGCTTCGGAAATTGCGCGATCTTCGCTGGCGATAGGTAAGCTGGTGGATGCGTTTCGGGCACAATCAGGCGACCTTATGTGCGGGCTCGTCTTCTCCCTGCATCAGAGCAAAGAACTCATCTACGGGTAGCGCATCGGCAAAGGTCTGGATCACGTCATTCACATCCGCCTTCGTCTCGATCCAGGCAGGGCCAGCGATGAAGTCGCTTCCATTGGCGTTTAAGCGGAATACGCCGCACACCTTTCCGGTGTCGTCATCGAATGCCATTTCGAGTGACCCAAGATAAAACTCCTCACTCTGGTAAGAAAGATCGACTTGCAGCATTCGCACCTGCCGATTGCCGATCTCCTCCAGGAGTTTGGGATGGACTTCGTCGACGGCGAGCGGGAAAGGTTCCCTCCAGAAGAAGCCCTCGAAGTCGGGCGCTCCTGGGTTCATGAGCTTCGCAAGGATCGCATCTATGGGGCGTTCTAGCTCCTGAAGCTCGAACGATTTACCGCGATGGCCCGGCGGATCTCCGAATACATCGAAGACGTTGTAGCCGATGAACCTCATCAGCAAGTAGATGGCAATGACATCCTCTTGGCCAATAGTCGAGTTAGGCCGCAACCTGGCAACAATACCTCCGACACGTTGGATATGAGCCAAAAACTCCAGAGACTTTTCACGGAATTCAAGCCGACTTCCGTGAAAGTGATCAAACGCGTCGTCGCTGATGTATTTCACCAGAGCGCTTATGGCCTCGATGTCCTTCTCACTGACCGTTAAAGTGCCTTCCTTCGGCGTCGGATCCCACTCAGGATCATACTTGACCTCTAACATCACGTATCTCCTTTGATTTCAAAACGCGGCTTCCAGCCCCGCGTAAAGCCAACCGACATTCCGGCTTCGCTCAAGGCCAACTGGCCGCGGACGAAACGCAATTCGTCGAGCAGGGCGGCAATCGTCGCATGGGCATCACCGCCACAAAAGGCAAGTGCTGCCTCAACTGGATCGAATTCCGGTTCTTCGGTTTGGGCGACTACGGTACTCATCGGGCAAGCGTCTTCCTTCTCCGCTGTCGCCAGGGAGTTTCATCACAAAACAGGGTATCGAGGGTGAACGGCGGGTCATTCCGCCGTCAATTTGTTCCTGTTATGTTCCTGTATTCAAGGTGAGTCAAGAACGCTTTTTGATTGCGCCGAGCAGCTCGTCAATTTCACCCGATGTTATCAGGCCAAGCATGTGATGATCGGCGAGATCGACGAGTGCCGCCGCAACCTCCCGCTCGCCCCAACCGGCGTCGACCGCCTTGCTGAGAAGTTCGGCGAAGGACAAATGCAGCGCGTACTGGCACCAAAGGTGCCGATCCGGATCGGAATTATCACAGCGAGGAGGTTGAATATCAGACATCTCTGAAATGTCGTGATTATTTCCGTCTGCGTCAAGTGATGGGCCTTTTGCTACTCCATCAGGATGACTCGACTCTTTCGGATCAGTCTGCTGCACTATCGCGTATGACAAAGGCTCCTCGTAAGCCATCTCGCCCGCTTCTTCGCGAGACGGGGTAAGGAGATACGAAGAAAAAAAGCCACTATCATCCCGCGTCATGAAAGATCATGGCCCAGCTATCGCTTACAAACAACCGAGAACCTCGGGAAGATCCAAAACAGCACAGCGTTTGATACGCGTCCAAAAGGCCGGTTTTCTCGCATTTTTCGGGTTGGGAAAAACCTAACCGTGATTTTAGGAGCGTACTACCTGAATTTGGGAAATTCTTAGGGCGCATTTCTACTAGGAAGGGATCTAGCATCCACACCTTTAATCGATTAAAATAAATTCAATCGTTTAAACTTTTTAATGCTGTGATTTACAAAGCATTTCTCCCGTGGCATTCAAAGATCGTCAACGTCAGGGAGAACTCGATGCAAGAGCGTGAAACGGTGCGGAAGGAAATACCCGAGCATGTGGTGGATCGTCTGGAAAACGAGTGGCGGGTGATGCAGGCCGAGCGCTCGCCGAAGCTCGAGCCGGAGATTGAGGGAGCCGATAAGATCGCCTCCGCACCGGCCAACGGCCTCAATACACGCTAGGCGCCGTCGCGCATTGTTGCGCTGATCCTCAGGGTTGGCAGACTCCATCTTAAATGCTTTGCGCTTGGGATCCGAACCGGTCGGGTCCCGTTTGGCCTCCCATTCCTTTATGCGGACTTTGCGAGCGCATAAGAAAGAGGCTCTCCGTCAGATTTGGCTGAATGATCCGGCTGGTCGAGGACCGCTTGGCTGACGGTGTCGACGATGGCGTATTTCTCGGCCTGATAGTTCCAGTATTCTAAGACGAAGTTTCGAGAGAGCCAGAAGCTGCTTTTGCCCGGAGCGTCGACCCAGCCGGCGCTTCCGAGTTCAGTCGCCTGCTTCAAAAGCCGCTTCAGATGAGTGCTCGAAATCATGAACTGGCTCTGGATGACCTTCGGCGAGATGGGGCCGATCAGGACCCTGTCTGAGCCTGGATCAATCTTGCTGATTCGGGAGATGAGATAGTCCATCACCACGCCGCCGGAGGTCGCCCAGTTGAACAGAGCGAAGGTTACTCCGGGATTCTGCAGGCTTTCGCTATCCAGGATCATCTTGGCGATCTTCGGCTGCATTCGCAGCACCGAAGCGGAATCGGTGGTCGTCCTCGCCATCCTGTCGCCGCCGTCCAGGGCATCCAGAACCAGCAGATGCGTGTAGATCCAGCGAGCCATGTATTCGCGGGTCGTTTCGGTGGGCTCAAGCAAGATGATGCGGCGGTCGGAACCGCCGGCAGTCGGTCGAACGAAGCGGTAAGCAATCATTTCCTTCAGAAATGCCGCCGCCGTATTGCGGCTCGCGATCTTATGCTTGACCGCGAAATCGACAAACCTGCCGGTATAGAGCGCCGGGGTGGGGTCATCCGGATAGCCGAGAAAGAGAGCATAGCCAGCATGCGCCAGAAGCCATCTTTGCTGCGCGGCAAAGATCGAGGCTATGCGCGGATTCTCGTCGTAGATCGCCATCAGTTCATGCGCGCTACGCAATATAGCGGACAGAAAATGTTCATTTTGACTGAGTTCTTTTGCTGTGAAGGCCATAAGTGCCAACATTCTTTCAATAATTCAGGATCGGCCGGATCATCGGCTCGATATTTAACTAATGGTATTCTTTAAATACCAAAGTTTTGTTTGGCTTGTCGACCGCGAAGCAGGCGTCGAAAACAAAGGGGCGGTCAACTCTGTGCGAGCATTATGCCGGCATCCGCCAATGCAAGGGCCGTCATAGCGCGATCTTATCGGAATGATCTAGCTGCCTTGCTTCTTGCGGGATGTGCTGCTAGTGACCCCCGCATAGCTTTGAAAGGCTCAGATATCCGGTCGCAGCCCACCCGGTCAAAACAAGGGACCTCAAATTATGACGACTATCGTCATCTGCTCCGGCGGATTGGACTCCGTTTCGCTCGCCCACAAGATCGCGGCGGAACATCAACTCATCGGCCTCGTCTCGTTCGACTATGGCCAGCGGCATCGTAAGGAGCTGGATTTCGCTGCCGCCTGTGCCCAGCGGCTTGGCGTACCGCATCATATCATCGATATCACCGCGATCGGCAGGCACCTGACCGGATCGGCCTTGACGGATAATGTCGAGGTGCCGGACGGACACTATGCCGAGGAAACGATGAAGGCGACGGTGGTTCCGAACCGCAACGCCATTATGCTCGCCATCGCCTTCGGCCTTGCCGCCGCGCAGAAAGCGGATGCTGTCGCCGTTGCCGTTCATGGCGGCGATCATTTCATCTATCCGGATTGCCGGCCTGGCTTCATCGACGCGTTTCAGCAGATGCAGAACCATGCCCTCGATGGCTATGCCAGCGTTTCGCTCTATGCCCCCTACGTCACCGTCTCCAAGGCCGACATCGTGACCGACGGTGCGAAGAACGGCACGCCGTTTGCCGAGACCTGGTCCTGCTACAAGGGTGGCATTCGTCACTGCGGCCGCTGCGGCACCTGCGTCGAGCGGCGCGAAGCCTTCCATCTCGCCGGTGTCGAAGATCCGACTGAATACGACGATCCGGATTTCTGGGCGACGGCGACGGCAAGCTACTCGGCCGAGGAGGTGAAGTAATGTTCCGCATCACCAAGCAATTTCACTTCTCAGCATCGCACCAGCTCACCCACCTTCCTGCCGATCATCAATGTGCCCGGCTACATGGGCACAATTATATCGTCGAGGTAGAGCTTTCGGCTGCCGAGCTCGATGCCGACGGATTCGTCCGCGACTATCATGAGCTTGCGCCACTGAAGCGCTATATCGACGAGCATTTCGACCATCGCCATCTGAACGAGGTTCTCGGCCATGACCGCGTGACGTCGGAATATCTGGCCAAGCATTTCTACGACTGGTGCAAGCAGCGGCTGCCCGAGACTTCGGCGGTGCGCATCAGCGAGACGCCGAAGACCTGGGCGGAATACCGGCCATGAGCGAGACGCGCGAAACCACGATCCGCGTCAGCGAGATATTCGGGCCGACAATCCAGGGCGAGGGGATATTGATCGGGCTTCCGACCGTGTTCGTCCGGACCGGGGGGTGCGATTATCGCTGTTCCTGGTGCGATACGCTGCATGCGGTCGACAGCGAATATCGCGATCAATGGCAACCGATGTCGGTTGACGAGATCTGGCAAGAGGTGATCCGGCTTTCCGGAGGCAAGCCGCTAACGGTTTCGCTTTCGGGCGGCAATCCCGCGATTCAGCCCCTCGGGCCGCTGATCGCTCGCGGCCATGACCAAGGCTACAGGTTTGCGCTGGAAACGCAAGCGAGCATCGCGAAGGACTGGTTCGCCGATCTCGACGTGCTGGTGCTAAGCCCGAAGCCGCCTTCGAGCGGCATGGTGTCGGATTGGGATGCGCTTGCCGACTGTCTCCGTCAGGCGGGGGCGAGACCGCAGATCGCCTTGAAAATCGTCGTTTTCGATGACCGCGATTATGCTTATGCGCGCGATGCTGCCGCCCGTTTTCCGCATCTGCTGGTCTATCTGCAGCCCGGCAACCATACGCCGCCTCCGCCTGAAGCGGATGACGCATCGATCGATATCGACGGCATCATGGATCGAATGCGCTGGCTGGTGGACAAGGTGACGGACGATAGATGGTTCGAGGCTCGGGTTCTGCCGCAGTTGCATGTCCTGCTTTGGGGAAACAAACGCGGCGTTTAGTGTCGGCGCCGTCAGGCGAGCAGGGGCGACATTGCCTAGAATTCGCCGAGCTCAGCAATCGGGGCATAGTACAGGTCTCCCCAGGTGAGCGGTGCTGAAGAATTCGGCCAGGCGCACCATCGGATAGGTTGTGTATAATATTTTCCACGAAGATTAGGCGAGAATATCAGCGGTAGATTTCGCCCGATTTTTGGCCAAACATAACCCGTCAATCATTCTGGTTATGCCGATTATACTCAGAAAGGATGATGGGACGCCCGAGATTATCCTATGGTAAAACATGGATAATCTTGGAGGGTCGGATGTTGTATCCGCGTGACACCGTGATCGCTGTTCTGGGCGTCATGCTGCTCGCGCCCTTGCCTTCGAGAGCCGCCGAGAAGGTCGGCCAGGCGGTGCTGATCAAAACCGAGGTCACGGGCCAAGGCGGCCCGATGGAGGTCGATGATCCCGTCCACCGGGACGAGCAAATTCGCACCTCCCTTTCCGGTCTTGGACAGTTCACATTTAGAGATGGCACGAAACTGGCTGTCGGAGCCGGCTCGTCTGTCGTCATCGACAAATTCGTCTTCGACGACTCGGGCTCTGTCAAAAAGCTGACCGTAAATGCGGCGAAGGGCACTTTTCGCTGGATGAGCGGAAATTCGAACCACTCGGCCTATCAGATCGTGACTCCTGCCGGTACGATCGGCGTGCGCGGGACGGTATTTGATTTCTATGTCGGCTCCAACGGCACGACGGCGGTCGTTCTGTTGAGTGGCGCGGCGCAGTTCTGCGGTGCGGGTGGCTGCAAGCAGTTGAAGCAGCAATGCGACTGCGTCGTTGCCAAACGCAACGGTGAGATCAGCGATCCGCGCCGGGTCAACCGCGACGTTCTCAAGACGCTTGGCAATCAGCAAGCCTTGCCGTTCCTCTCCGGCGATCAACAGCTTTCAGGACGAATGGGCTTTGTCGGGGGCGGCGGATGCGGCCTGTCGACGGCGATGAAAGATCGGCCCAATGGCATATCGCCGCGCAGCGTTCCCGCGAATAATCCCGCTCCAGCACAGCCCAATGAGCCCAGCGCACCGAGCCCGCGGGCCGAGGCGCCGGCTGCGCCAAGTACACCCGAAACACCCAGCACGCCGAACACTCCAGACCCGCCAAGCACACCTGACAAGCCGGGTAAACCTCACGAGCATGACAGGGACGACGGCAAGCATCACGGTCACCACGATCATCACGGCAAAGGCGACCACGGATGGGGTGATCACAGCCGTGGCGACCAAGACGACGATGGCGATGATGATGGCGGCGACCACGGCGATCATGGCGATCACGGCGGCGGGCATCACCATCGGTAGCGCAGACGGTGTTGCGGGCGATGGCTGCATATTCGGCTAGAGGTCGGCCGCCTTGTCTGCAGATTCGTCGATGAAATGTCCGGCTCGCCGCGAAATCTGGCCGTAAAATTCCTGCAATAGCCCTGTCGCCACGACCTGCGCCTTGAGCTTTGTGGCGCTGACGAGTTTGCGGCTGCTCGTCGAGCGTGTTCGCAGGGCAGCGACAAGCCGCCTGTGCATGGCCCAAAGTTCCACAAAATCGGCCGATCTTGCCAGGCGCGCATCGCCGACCACCGCAAAGAGTTTGGTCCGCATGCTCTTACCCTTCAGGGTCAGCGCTCCCGCCTCGAGCAGAGCGCAATTGGACAGCAAGCTTGCTGTCGGCTCGGATACCAGAATGTCGAAATTGATGTCCTTGCAGGCGGATTCGATACGTGCTGCAATGTTCACGGCATCGCCGACTGCGGAGTAATTGAAGCGTGTCTCGGCACCCATGTTGCCGACGCAGGCAAGCCCCGTATGTATGCCGATCCCTATCCTAACCCGCCGCTCGTCCCCGAAACCGAATGCGTCGGTGTTGTTGAGGCGAGCGAGTGTTTCCCGCATGCCCAGCGCTGCCTGCACGGCCTTGCCGGCATGGTCGGAGACATCGACGGGAGCATTCCAGAAGGCCATGATCGAATCCCCGATGAACTTGTCGAGCGTGCCGTCGTTGGCGATGACATGGTGGCTCAGCGCGTCGAGCAGCGTGTTCAGAAATGCGACGAGGGCGCTTGGGGTCATCTCCTCGCTGATCTGGGTGAAGTTTCGCACGTCAACGAACATGACGGTCAGCTCGCGCTCGTCTCCTCCAAGGCGCAGGGCATTGCGCGTATGTTCGATGCGATAGAGCAGCGACGGCGAGAGATAGTGGCCGAAAGCCCGCCGCACGTCGCGCCGCTCCCGGTCGGTCACAAGAAAGCGGAATGCCGTCGCGGCGAAATGCGTAATCGATCCGGCGACGATCGGTGCCAGCGGATCGAAGAGAAGTCCGCCATAGAGGAAGGCAAGCCAGGAGGCGATTAGGGCAAAAAAGGTAATCAGCAGGCCGCAGCCAAGTGCGACCGCCGGATTGACGAAGGTGGTGAGGATCACCAGAAGGCTGCCCAAGACGGCAATCGACAGGATTTCCATCCCATCCGCCCAATCCGGCCGGGAAAGAAAGCGACCTGAAAGGATCTGCTCGACGATCTGCGCATGAATGGAGACACCCGGCACGTTTTCACCAAGGGCCGTCGTGCGGACATCCTGGAGGCCGGAAGCGGAGGTTCCGACGAAAACGATACTGCCTTCTACCGCGCTTCTGATATCGGGGGAGGCGTCTTCTGGCGCGAGTACCTTAGCTGCCGAAATATACCGTTCCGCGGTGTCGGGGCTGACATAGAGCCAGAGCTCTCCCGCTGCCGTTACCGGCACCACGAAATTACCGATCTTGACCCGGGTCAGGGTATTCGGCGTGTTCGGCGCTGCGTCGAGGACGTAAGTGGAGGCTCCCTGTGCGACACGGAGCGCTTCAAGCGCGAGATTGGGATAAAGCTGTTTGCCGTCGCTGAGGAAAAGCGGAACTGCGCGCACCACCGCCGATGATGCGCCGGGATTGAGGCTGATATGACCGAGGCCCGCGGCATTGGCTTCCAATTGCGGCTGCAGCGGCGTCGCCGCCTTGATTGCTGGCGGCGCACCGAAGGGGCTTTCGCCGGTATAGGCAAAGCCTGCCTTGACGGGCGGCAGATAGTTTCCCTCGTTGGAGAGACCAAAGCCCAGCACCACGGGCTTTCCGGATAGCGATTGGGAAAAAATCTCATCATTATCCGGGAGTTTGCCCAGCAGCGAGGGGTCGATACCGGAGACGTCGCGAACGACATTGCGAGGAGACAGGCGGTCGGGCTCGGCGAAAAGGACATCGAAAGCGATGGCGGACGCGCCCATATCGGAAAGCTTGTCCACAAGGGCGGCAATCCGGTTTCTTGGCCAAGGCCATTGACCGAATTCGCGTAGGGACGCTTCGTCTATGTCGATGACCCGGACAGGCTGGTTCTCGAAGGTCCGGGGCACCAGGCGCTGATACTGGTCGAATGTCAAATCGCGGGCGAGCCGTAGCAATTGAGGATCGCTTGCCCGCAGGGTCGTCAGCGCTGTGACGATCGCCAGGCCGATAACGACGCCAATTTGCTGTGCGCGCGTCACCATTACGGTGTCAGTCCCTTTGCCCCCGCGTCCCGGCAATAGTAGCAATTCAGAGAAATACAAAAATCTATTGATCTGCTGCTGCACCGAGGAAGAATATGCTGCCTTGTTCCTGGGGGCGATGCAATGATCAAAGTATCTGAGGAATACCAAACAAGATTTTTGCGCAGTCAGCTAGCATGAGGCTGGCTCGGTGGCCGCCCTCGCAATCATCGAGGGCTTTTGATGAAGATGGTCGAGAGTGGCGGCAGCCGAAGGGATAGCGAGGCGGGGCGCCCGTTCAGCGAAGACAGGGCCGCCGGCACGGCGCCGTTCACCAAGCCGGTGCCACCATATTCATGTGCATCGCTATTGAACTCCTCGATCCATATCCCTTCGGTCGGAACGCCGATGCGATAGTTGTCGCGCGGAACGGGCGTAAAATTCGACACGACAAGGATCGAATAGGAGCGGTCTTTCGGAAACCGTAGCATCGCGAAAACGGAATTGGCCGCGTCGTCGACCACCGCCCATTCGAATCCTTGTGGATCAAGATCGCCGAACTGCAGGGCTTCCTCCCTGCCATAAAGGCCATTCAGATCTCTTACCAGACGCTGCAAGCAGGCATGTCGCGGCTGGTCGAGGACATCCCAGGTCACGGATTGATCGTGTTGCCACTCGCCCGGCTGGGCGATTTCCCCGCCCATGAAAAGAAGCTTCTTGCCCGGATAGCCCCACATGAAAGCGAGATAGGCCCGAAGATTGGCGAATTTCTGCCAGGTATCGCCCGGCATTTTCGTCAGAAGCGAGCCCTTTCCGTGGACCACTTCATCGTGGGATAGCGGCAGCATGAAGCGTTCGGAATAGGCATAGATCATGCCGAAGGTCATCATGTCATGATGATGGCTGCGGTAGACGGGATCCTTCGACATGTAAGTCAGGCTGTCATGCATCCAGCCCATATTCCATTTGATGTCAAAGCCCAGGCCGCCTTGCTCCGGTGGCTTTGTCACCCCGGGCCACGCCGTGGATTCCTCGGCGATCATGAGTGCGTGGGGGCATCGTTGATGAATGATGCTGTTGAGGTGCTTGAGGAATTCGACGGCTTCCAGATTTTCCCGTCCGCCATATTGATTGGGTATCCATTCGCCTTCATTGCGGCTGTAGTCGCGGTAGAGCATCGAAGCCACCGCATCCACCCTCAGGCCATCCACGTGGTAGCGCTCCAACCACTCCAAGGCGCTGGCGATCAGGAAGCCTTTCACCTCGTTGCGGCCGAGATTGTAAATCAGCGTATTCCAATCGCCGTGGAAACCTTCCCGTGGATCCTCGTGTTCGTATAAGGCGCTGCCGTCGAAGCGGGCGAGGCCCCAGACATCGGTCGGAAAGTGCGCGGGCACCCAATCCAGGATCACGCCCAAGCCTGCTCCATGGCACCGATCGACAAAATAAGCGAAGTCTTCCGGTGTTCCATAGCGTCCTGTCGGGGCGAAAAGGCCCAGAGGCTGGTAGCCCCAGGAGCCGCCGAACGGATACTCCATGATGGGAAGCAACTCTATGTGGGTAAACCCCATGTCATGCGCATAGGGGACGAGCCGCTGGCTGAGTTCGATCCAATCGAAAGACCTGTTGCCGTCCTGAAGATTTCGAAGCCAGGAACCCACATGCACTTCGTAGACCGAGATGGCGCTTTCCAGGCCATTTTGCGATTGCCGGGAATGGATCCACTTGTCATCGCTCCAGCGGAACGGCCTTGAGGAGGCGACGATGGAGGCTGTGGAAGGAGCAGCTTCGCTCGCCCGCGCCACCGGATCGGCTTTCTGCGGAAGGCAGGTGCCGTTTGCATCGATAATCTCGAACTTATAGCGCTCGCCGGGCGTCAGCCGGGGAATGAAGATTTCCCAAACGCCCGCAGGCGCCCGCAGGCGCATGGGGTTGCGTCGGCCGTCCCAGGAATTGAAATCTCCAACAACCGAGACCCGTCGTGCATTCGGTGCCCATACCGCAAATCGAACTCCGGCGATGCCGTCGATCTCCATGGCGATGGCGCCGAGAGTCCGGCTCAGATTGTAATGGGTTCCCTCGGAAATCAGATGGAGATCGAGTTCGCCGAGCAGAGGCCCGAAGCTGTAGGGATCCTCAGTCGTTTGAACCGCGTCCGGCCACTTGATCCGAAGGCAATAGTCCATTTTTGAAGCAATGGCGGCGGCAAATAATCCAGCGGGGTGAACAAGCTTGCAGGCCGTCAGAACATGGCCGCTCGCGGTATCGATGATATCAACCGCATCGGCGCCGGGCATGAAGACCCGCACGATCGTGAATATGCCGTGCTTATGGATTCCAAGGATGGCAAACGGATCGCCATGGCGTCCTTGCGTCAGTGCCGCAATTGCGTCGTGTGAGACGTCGGCGAGAAGATCGGCGCGTTCGATATCCACTAGCGAGCCTCCATAAGATTGGACAGGATGCCCGAAAGCCCTGCTAACGGAATGGGCAGCCATTTCGGCCGGTTCCGCGCCTCGTAGGCGACTTCATAAGCAGCCTTTTCCAGAAGAAAGGCGTCGAGAATCCTACGCCGCTGTTGGGGCGGCATGGACAGTGCAGCCGACGCAGAAATTGCTTCGAAATAGGCGGTCAAAAAAGCCCGTTCGGCATTCCCTGCGAAACGCGCGATGGCCTTCCGTCGACGCTCGTTCTCGTGCTCGATGACCGCATCGTTGTCGAGGTCGGCGGTCGCGGCGAGGTAGCTCAGCGACCGCAACAGTCCGGCCACATCCCGCAAGGGACTTGTCTTGGCCCGGCGCTCGGCAAGGTTCCTCGCGGGCTCGCCTTCGAAATCGATGATCACTGCATCGCCTTCGCTGACGAGGATCTGGCCGAGATGAAAATCGCCATGCACGCGTGTCATGAGCGTGCCGCGGACGCTTTCGGCCAGCATATCGGCGAGGTCGATAATCGATGCCTGGCGCTTCAGAAGCGGCTTAGCAAGCGCATCGATATCCGGATCGGCGGTCTCATCCATTTCCGCAAGCTTCGATAGGGCATAGGAGACTTCGCCGGTGATTGCTTTCTTCAGCAATGCGACCTCGGTATCGGCCGCAGTGACCGGTTTGAAAGCCTCCTCCTCGGTACTTTGGGCGAGAACCACATGCAACTCGCCGAGCCGCTGACCGACCATGCCGACGAAATTCGTCAGCGACTGGAAAAAATCGTCGCGCGGCTGAGCGGCCGGATCGCTCAAGGCGAATTCGTCGGCGGCGCGACGAAGATTGCTCAGCATCCAGTTCCAGGCGTCGCCCTGGTTTCGGATCGCGCCCTGGACGATGAGGAGAGTGGATCGGCGTCCGCCGGAATCCGTATGCGCAACCTCGCCCAGGAAGGGGGCAGTGTGGTCATAGCCGGCCCGGGTCAGAAAGCGCGTCATCTCGACTTCCGGGTGCATGCCGGGAAAGATATGCCGGATCAGTTTGATGATGACCAAGTCGCCGATGATCAGCGAACTATTCGACTGCTCCGCCGAGAGCCAATGGATCGGCATGTCAGCGGTCATTTCAAGATGATCGAGCTGATCGGTACCGATGAACTCTATGGTTCCCGTACGGCCGGTTGTGTGGGACCGTTCGCAAAGGCCGCGCACGATCCCGCGCGCCATCGCATCCACGGCAAATCCGTCTGTTAGGAAACCGACGCGCCGGCCCTGGCGGAGCCTGCCCAGCGCGAGCTGCTGGGCGAGTATCGGGGGCTGTGTGTCATCCCACGCTACGGCAAGCGGAAGCTGGTACGATTCCATATGATCCGGAAGCGTCGCCTCCAATTCACCAAGCACGACACCTTCGGTAAACGGAATTGGTGTCGCAGAAATCAGCCGGGCCGCCTGCAGCGTCTGGTCTTTCGCCCCAAACCAGCGGCGCTTGGCAAGATAGGCCGGCAGGATCTCGGAATTCAGGATGTTTGAATGTCTGGGCTCGTCCACCAATTCCAGCAGGTTCCGGCGGATGACCATCGTCAACAGGTCGGGGAGCTGCTCGGGAGGGGCTGTCCGCCAGGCCGGTCCGTCCGCATCGGCAACCAACTGGAACCAGAAGAAGCCGTAGGGCGGTAGTGTCAACAGGTAGGTCAATTGACCAATGGGCGGAAATGGCGACATGCCCGTCAATTCTATCGGCACACGCGCCTCGAACTGCGACAGGTCCAGTTCCACGGCCTGCGGCAGCCGGGAGAGATTGGCAACGCAGAGAATGGTTTCGTCTTCATATTCGCGGAGATAAGCGAGGATCTTGCGGTTGTCCGGCGAGAGGAACCGCAGCGAACCGCGTCCGAATGCAGGATGTTTGCCGCGCAGCGCCAGCATCCTGCGCATCCAATTCAGGAGCGAATGGGCGTCCGTGCTTTGCGCCTCGACGTTGACGGCTTCAAATCCATAGAGTGGATCGGCAATCGGCGGCAAAACGAGGCGCGCGGGGTCCGCGCGGGAAAAGCCGGCGTTGCGGTCGAAAGACCACTGCATCGGGGTTCTGACGCCGTCCCTGTCGCCCAAATAGATATTATCGCCCATGCCGATTTCATCGCCGTAATAAATCACCGGCGTTCCCGGCATGGATAGGAGAAGCGCGTTCATGAGTTCGATGCGGCGGCGGTCGCGCTCCATCAGCGGCGCAAGGCGCCGGCGGATGCCGAGATTGATGCGCGCGCGCTTATCGGAGGCGTAGGTTTCCCAGAGATAATCGCGCTCGGCGTCGGTCACCATTTCGAGCGTCAGCTCATCGTGATTGCGCAGGAATATTGCCCATTGGCAGATGTCCGGAATTTCCGGCGTCTGGCGCAGGATATCGGTGATTGGAAAACGGTCTTCTTTGGCGATCGCCATGTACATGCGCGGCATCAGCGGGAAATGAAACGCCATATGGCATTCGTCGCCGTCGCCGAAATATTCGCGCGTATCTTCCGGCCATTGGTTCGCCTCCGCCAGCAGCATCACGCCGGGATGGGTCGAATCCAACGCCGCGCGTATCCGCTTCAGGATCGCGTGGGTTTCGGGCAGGTTCTCGTTGATCGTGCCTTCCCGCTCGACGAGGTAGGGGATCGCATCCAGGCGAAAACCGTCGATGCCCGTTTCCAGCCAAAAGCGCATTACTTTCAGCAATTCTTCCATCACCAGGGGATTGTCGAAGTTCAGATCCGGCTGGTGCGAGTAGAACCGATGCCAATAATAGGCGCCGGCGACCGGATCCCAGGTCCAGTTGGATTTTTCGGTATCGACGAAAATGATGCGGGTTTCTGAAAACCTCTGATCGGTATCCGACCAAAGGTAAAAATCCCGTTCGGGCGACCCTGCTGGCGCATGGCGGGCGCGCTGGAACCAGGGGTGCTGATCCGAGGTGTGATTGATCACGAGTTCGATGATGACGTGGATATTGCGCTGATGGGCGGCGTCCACGAAGGCGCGAAAATCCTCCATCGTCCCGTAATCCGGACTGACGTTGCCATAATCGGCAATGTCATAACCGTCGTCGCGGCGCGGCGAGGGGAAGAAGGGCAGCAGCCAAATGGCGTTGATTCCAAGCGCCGCGATATGGTCGAGCTTTTGATGCAGCCCCGCAAAATCGCCGACGCCATCATTATTGCCATCGTAGAACGATTTGATATGGAGCTGATAGATCATCGCATCCTTGTACCAGAGCGGATCGCGTTCTCTGTCGCGCTGCATCGTATCCATTCATGCCTCCCTTGACCGGACGCGCCAGATCGCGAAGGGCAGGCTTTGTGGATCAAGCCTGATCCTCTGCCGTTTGCCGGTCCAACTGAAGCGACCGCCGCCGATGAGATCCTCGGCGTCCAACGTGCCGCCATCCCCGAGTGACCAGTGCCAGAGCGGTATGTCGATCTCGCTCTCCTGCGGATGATCGGGATCAAGGCTGATGGCGACGAGCAGGACGTTGTCGCGGGCAGGGTTCGCTTTTTCGAAAAAGAGAATATTTTCGTTGGGTGCGTTGAGAAGCGTTAACCCCAGATGCGAATGCAATGCGCTGTTTTCGCTTCTGATCCGGTTGAGCATCCGGATTTCGGCGATGATGTTTCCGGGCCGATTATGATCCCAGGCGCGGATCTCATATTTTTCGCTGTCGGCATATTCCTTCCGTTTGGCGTCGGGCCGTCCCTCGCAAAGTTCAAAGCCGTTATAGACACCCCAAAGACCGGAAAGGGTTGCCGCGAGCGCGGCGCGGATCAGGAAGGCCGGGCGAGGGGCATCCTGCAGAAAATCCGGATTGATATCATGCGTGTTGACGAAGAAATGCGGGCGGAAAAAATCCTTCGCGGTCGTCTGGGTGAGCTCCCGCATATATTGCTCGAGTTCCCATTTGGAATTGCGCCAGGTGAAGTATGTGTAGGATTGGGAAAAGCCGAGCTTTGCGAGCCGGTACATGACTTTGGGCTTGGTGAACGCTTCCGAGAGGAAAACCACATCCGGATGACGCGCCCTGATATCGTCAATCAGCCATTCCCAGAAAGGAAATGGCTTGGTGTGGGGATTGTCGACCCGAAACAATTTTACGCCCTGATCCACCCATAACTGGACGACCCGCAGCAGCTCGAGCCATAGTCCGGGCACCGAATCCTTCGTGTAAAAATCGACGTTGACGATGTCCTCGTATTTTTTCGGCGGGTTCTCGGCGTAACGGATCGTTCCATCCGGCCGCCAGTCAAACCAACCCGGATGCTGCTTCAGCCACGGGTGATCGGGCGATGTCTGGATGGCGAGATCGAGCGCGATCTCAAGGCCGTGATGCTCGGCCGCTTTGATCAGGCGACGAAAATCCTCGAAAGTGCCGAGTTCCGGATGGATGGAATCATGGCCGCCATCGGCAGAGCCGATGGCATAGGGGCTTCCAGGGTCGTCGGGGGTCGCCTGCAGGCTGTTGTTTCGGCCTTTCCGGTTGGTCGAACCGATCGGATGGATCGGCGGAAAATAGAGCACATCAAAGCCCATGTCGCGAATGGCCGGCAGTCGGGCGATAACGTCGTCGAAGGTGCCATGCCTGTCTGGATCGCCGCTCTGCGACCGCGGGAAGATCTGGTACCAGCTTGCATATGCCGCGCACTTCCGCTCGGCGTCGACTGCGCTAGCCTCCGAGCGAACCCGGAATGGCCGCTTGTCGGCTCGGGCCATCAGATCGGACGTATGCGCATTGAGCAGAATTGAGGTCCGCTCCGCCTGGGAGGAGAATTCCAGTTTCTGAAACAGGGCCTGCAGCTCGGCTCGAAGGGTGCCTTGCGCCTCCGCAAGTGCTGCACGAATGAGGTTCATTCCTTCCTGAATCTCGAGCTTGAGATCGAGCCGTGCCTCGTTCTTCTTCACCAGCTCATAGCGAAAGATCGCAAACAGGCTCCTCCAGGCTTCGACTGCGAATTCATAGCGACCGACCCGTTCCAGCGGGAATTCGGCCCGCCAGCGATCGTTCTCGACCAGCCGCATTTCCGCCTCGCTCCATGCGCTCGCATCCGTGGAGCGCCACATCAGAGCCGCGGCGATCGGATCATGTCCGTCGGCGAAGATGTCAGCTTCGACGGAAACGATGTCACCGACAACCCGCTTGACTGGAAATCGTCCATCATCGACCCGCGGCATGATGTTTTCGATTGCTAGGCGCGGCGAAGCGGTTGCCCGTGCAATGTCGAGCGTTGGGGCGATCGTGATGGGCGTCGATGCGGTCGCTTCGAACGCTATGATTTCTCCCGCGCGCAGGCGAAGGGTCGCATCAACCCCATTCGAGAAGGGGAGAAAGCCAGACGCCGCTTCCCGCAGCGCCATCAAAGGCGCAGGCGCACTTTGCCGAAGATCCCGGTTGAGGAGGATGATCTGGATACGATCGGCGTTCCGCAGATCTTCTTCGTTTGAATGAATGAGAGCCGATACCGGGCTTTTTGCGCTGCGGATGAGAGAAAGCGACGAATGGAATCTCGCGCCGTTCGTGCCGATTTGCGTGTTCGCAGCGCGAACCTCGGAGGAGATATCGAAGGTCAGGTCATGGCGAAGACCCCGCAATCCCGATCCGTCTCCATGGGTGGGATCGAGCGGCAGGGCGGCGCCATATTCGAATCCCATCGGAATCATGAGCCCGCCGCCCAATGACGTGGCAAGCCGCAACGCCCTTATGGACCGGCGCTCGCGTATTTCCCGGCTTTCCGTGCCGTGGGCCATCCGTTTGGCAAAGGGTGGCTCCGGAAAAGCGATTTGCCAGCCAAGCGGCTGCTGGACGCGGTGTTCCTCGATGAACCACCTTTCGTCGAAGTCCCACCAGGCCATCGATGAAAAGCAGCCGTTGAAGCCTGCACCGCCCAATCCGGCTCGCGCCTCGAAGGCGGTACCGGGCGTCCAGGCAAAGAATTGCACATTCGGCGCCTTCTCCCGGACCGCCGCGATCAAGGATCGCCATAGCTCCGGGGGCACCCGATCGGTGCCAAGGCAGCGATAACCCGATATTCCAAGCTGGGTCAGCGCCTGCAGCCGTTTTGTCCACTCTGCCAATAGCTGCGATTGCTGATCTTCCGCGGCGAGGGTGACAAGCGAGCTGTGCGCGTCCAATGGCGAGAGCCTCGGATCGAGCGGGAGCGTATCCTCGGATGCGTCGCGCGCCTTCCTGTCGAGCACGAGGTCCATCATGAGCGCCATGCCGCGCTCTCTGGCCGCCAGCGTCAAAGCTCTCAAACCATCGACGAGAGATGTTCCAAGCGAGAATTCGGGATCGAGATTTTCGAAATTCCGTGGCGCGAACACGCTGTCGCCGCCCCGCTCGAAAAGAGGTGCGGTCAGAACTGTATCGAAGCCGATGTTCTTTGCGTGGTTGAAGACTTCGCGCCAGGCATCGATCCCTCTGAGAAGCAGGGGATTGACGTAGTAAATCTGGGGTGGAGTGCTCGGCAACCCCTCGTTCGCAGTTGATGTCATCGCCGCTGCTCACGTTGGTTCGACATGAGAGTTCGACATGACAACTTTCGCCGCCGCCGCTTTGTTCCCTTTTTTATGCCGCCAGATTGGCTCGCCGACATGTTCTCCCTTGAAGCAGCATGATGCCTCTTCAGATCGTCGCGCCGGATTTTCCCGCGTCTCTAAGCAGTTACCGAATTCCTTGCTGCGGTAAGGAAAGCGCCACTCAAAGGCGAAAAAATGCTCTATACCGAGGGTCCCGCACGGTCGCGAGAATTCGTTCATTGGAGGGCGGCTTTGCACCAGTCACATTGGAAGACCAGGACAGGCTTCAAAAAACCCTTCAGCCGCCGGTGGGCCGCATGTGCGAAGAAATCGGCGGTGCCGTACTCCCGAAAAATGCTTTCCGACACGAGGATCTGGTCTGCAGAGGCCGAGGCGCACAATCGCGCAGCAAGTTGAACGGTCGAGCCGAACAAGTCATTGCTGTCCTCGACGGGCTCGCCGCAATCCAATCCGATGCGTATATGAAGCGGCTCAAGGTTGCCCTGATTGTAAAGCTCGAATTCCTGCTGGATCGCTATTGCGCAATCGACGGCTGCGGTCGTTGAGACGAACGTCGCCATGATGCCATCGCCGGTATGTTTCACCTCGCGGCCTGAAGAACGGGCAAGGCATCTGCGAACAATGGCGTCATGAGCCCTCACCAACTCGGTCGCCATGCGGTCGCCGAGACGCGACGTCATTTCGGTCGAGCCGACGATATCGGTGAAGAGAATTGCCCTATGGGCGGCATCCATTGCGACCGAGGACTGTCCTGACGCCGGCTCGGGATCGTGAATTCGGCCGAGAAATGCCTCGACCGCCGACAGCGCGACTTCGACAACTTCTGCGGCGATAAAGCCATGTGCCTCGCGGTGCACGCATTGAGCCGTTTCCATATCGGGCGCGTCCATCAGGCAAAATGCAGTTCCGCGCCGCTCGTCGAACCAGTAGGTGAGGAACTTGACCCCATACTGATCTTGAATGTCGAGGTCCTTACGATGTGCTTCGGCAATATCGGCTGCTGTGACCCCCGCAAGATCATGCCGGTCCATGAAGATGGCCATTCTGCGCCCCCGCTGGAATCTCCCCGTGTATATTAGTTTACCCTAAAGCCTTGTCGTGGCCCATATCATCCTTACAGGTGACGGACGGAAAGGATCTGATGGGCGGTCGCCGCGGCACGGCGCGCATTCCTGCGCGCCGATCGTTTGAGCCCTTTTCAGAGGGCCGCTACCGGATGCGGCGATCCGTCGTAAGCGCCCCAGACCGATTGATCGAAACAAATAACCGAGCCGGTCATGAGACCGGATTCGGCCGACGAAAGGTAGGCGCAGGCGCGGGCCACCTCTTGTGGGTCGACCAGACGGCCGAAGGGCTGGCTCGCCGCTGCCTTTTCCAGCCAGTCGTCGGGCGCATCGTGATATTCCTTCTGGATCCGGTCTTCGCCTTCAGAGGCCATCCAGCCGATGTTGAGGCCGTTGACGCGGATACGGTTGCGCAGCAGTGCGTAGGCGGTGTTTTTCGTCAAGGTTTCCAGCGCGCCCTTAGAGGCGCAATAGGCGACGATGAAGGGCTGGCCGGCCTTGGCGGACATCGAGCCGATATTGACGATCGTGCCTTCGATCTTCTCGCGCCTCATGACTTTGACAGTTTCCTGCATCAGGAAGAACGGCGCCCGGACATTAACGGCGAACATGGCATCGAAAAGCTCGGGACTGGTGTCCAGAATGGTGCCGCGATCGGTGATGGCGGCGGCGTTGACCAGCGCATCGACACGACCGAAGGTCTGGTCGCAGACATGCACGACATTGCGTGCCTCGTCGACATTGCCGAGATCGGCTTTCACGTAGACGACCTTTGCGCCTGTTGCAGCCGAGATCTCCTCGGCCGTGGCCTTGCCCTTCACCTCGTTGCGGCCGCAGATGACGATGCCCTTGGCGCCGCGATCGGCAAAGAGACGGGCGATGGTGGCGCCGAGCCCCTGTGTGCCGCCGGTGACGATAGCGATCTTGCCGTCGAGACGGCTGTGGTCTGTGCTCATGTGGTTCCTCCCGGAAATGGTCTATTACGATATGCGGAAAGCCCTCGCGGATGCGAGAGGCCTCATCTTGTTGGACGCGTCTTCGGTCCTGTCAGGTCAGCTTCTTGTCCGCCTGTTCGGCAAGCGCCTTGCTGAAAGTCGCGTCACTCCAGTTTTCCTCCAGCGCCTCGTGCATCAGTTGCGCCTGCGTCTTTGGCGCGAGGCCGCCGATGGGCGGGTCGCGGTCGAGATTGGTTGGGAAGGAATAGCCTTCGGCACAGGCGGCAATGGCGTTCGACACTTCCGCCGCGGAGAGCTTGCCTGCTGATTTCAGTTCCTTCAGCGCCGGAAACAGGCGTGCGCTCATGCGTTCGCGATTGACCGTTTCCATGGCGCGGCCGAAGGCAGAGGAAACCTGCAAAAGGTTAGCCACGCGCTTGATATCGGCCGAGCGGTTGTTGCCGGCCGCGTGGAAGAGGGCAGGGTTGAAGAAGACGACATCGCCTTTTTCGAGCGGAAGCTGAACATGGTTGCGATCGAAATAGTCACGGAACTCCTGGCGCTTCAGCGCGAGATAGCCGGGCACATAGGTCTGGCTGTGCGGCAGGAAAAGCGTCGGTCCGCTTTCGAGCGGCATATCGCAATGGGCAACCGCGCCCTGCAAGGTCAGAACAGGTGAGAGCCTGTGCACATGGGCCGGAAACTGCTCGATCACCTTCGATGTCTGGAAACCGAGGTGGTAATCGCGGTGAGCGGACTGCGCCGCGCCGCCGGGATTGACGCGATTGACCTGCGCCGTCATCTGGTAGTTTGGTCCGAGCCAAGCTGCGCTGGCGATGGCGACAATGGCATTGCCGTAATATTCCGCGAAGTTGGCGGGATCGGCGAGGCAATGTTTTTCCAGCGAATTCCAGATGCGGTCATTGGCGCCGGGCTTGGCGAAGTGGTCTCCGCCGCCGGTGGCCGTGCGATGCTGTTCCTTGATGATGTCGTCGAAAATCGTGCTGGCGCGATCGATGACGGAGAGATCCTCATAAGCGCGCTTGAAGACGACAACGCCTGGACCTTCGCCGAAGGCCTCGCAGATTTCAGTGAGCACGGCGCGACGGCCTTGAGGATCGGCAATGTCAGCCAGAACCTTGCGGCTGTCGTAGATCAGGACGTTTTTCTCGACGTGATCGGCGGTCGGATAGTCTGAAAGCGAGGTGGTCTTCTCAACCAGAGTGCGAAAATCGTCGAGGTCACAGGCGTCCTCGGTCAGCCAGACGCGGTCGGCGCGCTGCTTCTGAAGATTGTCGGTTTTCATCAGATGTTCCTCCATCCCTGATGGAGGCACTATACGGCACATGCCGGTGTGTTATAGATCACAAATCCATCAAAAAACCATCAGAACGAGCCGCATGTCACATCCATTTCTCGTCAAGGACATCGCTTTTCAAGCCGGCCTCAGCACTGCGACCGTCGACCGGGTGCTGAACGGGCGGGCAGGCGTGCGCCAGCAGTCAGAGATGCGGGTGAAGGCGGCGATCGCCGAGTTGGAAAAGCAGCAGGCGGGGGTTGCAGTGAGCGGGCGGACGCTGGCAATCGACATCGTGATGGAGACGCCGGCGCGTTTTTCCGATGCCGTGCGCGCTGCCTTCGAAGCCGAGGTTGCGACCTTTTTGCCGACGGTCTTCCGCTGCCGTTTTCATTTTGCGGAAGTCATGAAGCCGCTTGAAATGGTGCACCTGCTCGATCGCATCCGGCTCAGAGGTACCCATGGGATCGTGCTGAAAGCTCCCGATATTCCCGAGATTACGGCTGCGGTCGAGCGTGCGGCCAAAGCCGGCATCACCGTCGTTACCCTGGTGACGGACCTGCCAAATTCTTCGCGCGCGGTTTACGCAGGCGCCGACAATCGTGCCGCCGGCGAGACGGCGGCCTATCTTGTCGGGAATTACTTCGCTGGGGCCGCCGCCCGGGTGCTTGTAACGTTGTCGAGCGGTCGCTTTCGCGGCGAGGAGGAGCGGGAAATCGGCTTTCGCCGCGTCCTTCGCGAGCGTTATCCGCAGATCGGCGTTGCCGAAATCAGCGAAGGCCACGGCGCCGACGCTGCCACGGGAATCCTCGCCGCCCGCGCCATCGCGGCGGATGCGACGATCAATGCGGTCTATTCCATTGGCGGCGGAAACAGGGCGGTGCTTGCCGCCTTCGAGGAGGCCGGGAGGGACATCCGCATTTTTGTCGCGCATGATCTCGATGCCGACAATCGCGCACTCCTTGCCGCAGGCAAGATTGGTTTTGTGTTGCATCACGACCTGCGAACAGATGCACGTTCGGCATTTCGAGCAATCATGAGCGGTGTGGTGAAAGAGCGCGTGGCGCCGGCTGTGCTGTCTGCGGTGGAAATTATCACGCCCTACAATATGCCTGCGGGCAACTGACGCGTCGGCGTTTTCCCGCTCAGCGCCGCCCTCCCACTTCATCGATGTGATAGAGAAGGTCGGCCGGATCTTCATAGACGCGGATCGCCCCGGCATCCTTGAGTTCTTCGCGGCCATAGCCGCCGCTCAGCAGCCCGACCCCGAGCGCCTTGCAACGCGTCGCCGCAAGCATGTCCCAGATGGCGTCTCCTACGACAATAGAATTTTCTATCGCAACCCCGAGGGCTTCTGCTGCGGCAATAAACAGGTCCGGGTCGGGCTTGGCGTATTTGACCTTGTCCCGGGTGATGATCGGGAATGCCGTCGAGTCGATCCCCAATGCGGCAATATTGACCGCTGCCGTCTCCATGCGGCCGCTTGTGGCGATCGCGAAACGAATTCCGGCGTCCGAAAGCCAGCGGAGAAGCTCGCTTGCGCCGGGAAGAGGCCGTATCTGGGTGCCGAGACGGCGATAGGCATCGGCATGAAGTTGCCGCAACCGCTCATTTTTCTCGTCGGTTGTCTCGATGCCGGTTTCACGAAGCAATTGGTTGGTGAACAGGCCGCCGCTCATTCCGATTTTTCGATGGATGCGCCATATCGAGAGCTCGATACCTTCGGCATCCAAGGCTTCTTTCCACGCCAGCACATGCTGATAGACGCTGTCCACCAACGTGCCGTCAAGATCGAATAGAAAGGCATGTTCAATGCGCATGGAACTCTCCTACCCCAGATCTAGGGGAGGAGCGAAAGGCATCAATGGGAAAAGGGTGCAGAAAGGCTCTCCTAACGGCGACGAGGCTCATGGCCGCTACCGCTTATCGCTCTCCAGCACCTGCAGCATGGCGGCAATGTAGCCATAAGTGAAAGCAAAGGCGGTGTTTTCCGGATCGCGCCCGGAGAGGCGCGGCACATGATCCGGCATGATCATATATTGGTAGCCGACCTCGGCGTAGGTTTTCAGCGAGCGCCACATATCCATGTCGCCTTCCTCCGGAAAGGTCTCCATGAAGGAGAGCTTGCGGCCGCGGATGTTGCGGAAGTGGACGTTGAAGAGCTTGCCCCGCTCTCCGAACCAGCGGATGACGTCGAAGATTTCCTCGGCTGGATTGTCGAGCATCTCGCCGACCGTGCCCTGGCAGAAATTCAGCCCATGGTAGGGGCTCTCATGCATCTGGACGAACTTCTTCAGGCCTTCGACGCTGCCGAGAACGCGCGTGACCCCGCGATAGCCCGGCGGCGTATAGGGATCGTGCGGATGGCAGGCAAGACGCACTTTGCAGGCTTCGGCGACCGGAACGACGCGTGACAGGAAATAATCGATGCGCTCCCAATTCTCCTCCTCGCTGAGGATGCCGGCGATCGAAGGCGGAGCATCGTGATCGGCCCTTTCCCAGCGAAAGGCCTCGTTTCTCGATCCGCCGCGGCCGGTTTCCATCTCCGTACGAGGGATCCCGATGATATTGAGATTGTATTTGACCGAGGGAATGCCGACTGCGGCGGCATTCTCGATCAGGCGGCAGATGGAATCGATTTGGCGATCGCGATTCGGTCCGGCCGTCAAAATGTCCGGGCTGTATTGCCGTTCGATCACGTTCGAGCTCATAGGGAGCTGGATCATATCGAGAATGAGGCCGAAGCTCTCGATATGGTCACGATGGGCCTTGAGAATATCAAGCGTCCAGTCGTGCGGATTGCCATCGGGATCGGCATTGACGTGCCTGACGCCCAACTGTGCCATGACCCGGTAGTCATCATCGTCGCGAGCCTGAAACTGCGTACCGACATACATGTGAAATCCTCTCCTCGAATCTCGCCAATGCTAAGCAGCGGGAAGGCGAATTCCTCCCATCAAATCGCGTTGGCGGCAATCCGCCGCGGCTGGAGCAGGCGAAGACCTCAAGCGGCATTGGGAGACGAATTCAGCTTCCTTAGTGGATCGTACTGAGCACTGTCGGGCTTGCGGCAAGATTGTCGACAAGCACCGTTGTCGCATAGCAGGCGACTATTAGTTGAGCTGAAAAGCTCAATACAGGTCTCCAGTTGCGGGCAGGCCGAGATCGATTGTCGGTTGCGATGGAGCAGGTCTCGGCCTCAAGCGGCGCAGCCTCCAGGGTTTTGGCGCCGGAGGCCAGAAGCACGAGAATGTTGAATATGATGAACTGGCGCGGGCTCGCCCCGATAGTACAGAACATGAGATTGCAGCACAGACAGGCGGCGCAAAGGCAGACACGTTGCTGCTTGCCGAGAAAGCATTTTAAGGCGCTCAATCCATTCAGAATTCGTCCCGGATTGCTCCATCTGGCATTGCGGATTGGTTTCACATCCTGCCTCCCTGCTCGAATCAGGCAGGCCAAGGAAACCAGCTTTCGCCGGCCGCATGTGTTGCATTGTATTACGGCAAATTCTTTTAGTTTGCGGCGGTCAAGCCCATTGGGCGTGGGCATCAAAGGATGCGCCACGCCGCTGCAACAAAATGAAACAAGATACAACACTGCTTTACATCGAAAAGCTCTATGTTTGCCTCGAATTTGAATGAGAGGTCACGAGATGCTTTTGGATTCTCCTTCACAGCATGGTCAGGCAGATGTGCTGATCTGCCTCGACAATCAGCAGGTCGCCACGCGCATCGGCTCGGTCCTGTCCGCGCGCGGGCTGACGGTTGCCGCCGTTCCGGCTTCCGGCATGGATGCGGAATTCGAAACGAAGGGCTGCCAGGTTGTCGTGACGCATACAGCTATGATCGGACGGGTGCGCAACCGCCTGCGCCTGCCGGTGGTCAATGTCGAGGCGTTCATATTCGAGCGGCCGGATCATTCCGCTGAAGGCGCCCCGAAGCAGTTTGACGGCGCAGCCTTCGTAAAACGTGTCCTGACGGTCATGAGCGATGCCGAACGGCGATCGACGCGATGACGGGCACGATAACAGCGCCAGTTTCTACAGGCGCTGTTGGGTCTGCCTGTCGAAGAAGTGGATGCTCGGCGATTTGAGGGAGAGTTTCACCGTCTGGTCCGGCACCAATTCGGCGCGCTCGCGCATGACCCATGTCAGTTCGCGCCCTTCCAGATCGAGGGCGACATGGGTTTCCGAGCCGGTCGGCTCGACGACGGTGACCTTGGCCGGCACTCCGCCATCCGTTGCGAAGGATATGTCTTCGGGGCGAATGCCGACGATGACATCGCGGTCGCCGGCCTGGACCGGAGCCGCCAGGAGCTCGATTGCGGTGCCGCTCGGGAGTGTGAGCCTCGGATTCGAGCCGCCCGTCAACCTGCCTTCCAGGAAATTCATTGCGGGGGATCCAAGGAAGCCCGCGACGAAGACATTCCTTGGCCGATCGTAAAGCTCGAGCGGCGTTCCGATCTGCTCGACTTTCCCGCCCTGCAGCACGACGATCTTGTCGGCCATCGTCATCGCTTCGATCTGGTCGTGCGTGACATAGACGATCGTCGTCTTCAGCCGCTGATGCAACGCCTTGATTTCGGCCCGCATCTTGACGCGCAATTTGGCATCGAGGTTGGATAGCGGTTCGTCAAAGAGGAACACTTTCGGATCGCGTACGATGGCGCGTCCCATGGCGACGCGCTGGCGCTGGCCGCCGGAAAGTTGCGCGGGCTTGCGGCCAAGCAGGGGCTGAAGCCCGAGGATCTGTGCCGCCTCACCGACTTTTCGGTCGATCTCCGTCCGCTTAGCGCCGGCCAATTCCAGCGCAAAGCCCATGTTTTGGGCGACCGTCATCTGCGGATAAAGCGCATAGTTTTGGAAGACCATCGCGATGTCGCGATCCTTCGGCGGCAGGTTGTTGACCACGCGGCCGCCGATCGAGATTTCGCCGCCGGTGATTTCCTCCAGCCCCGCAATCATCCGGAGAAGGGTCGACTTGCCGCAGCCCGATGGCCCGACGAGAATGACGAATTCGCCGTCCGATATATCGACATCGACTCCATGGATGATATCCGCCGCTCCGTAGGATTTCCTGACGCTTTTGATGCTCAATCCGGACATGAAATTCCTCCTGTAGACCCGATCAGTTCTTCTTGCGGATGCGAAGGGCCTGGTACGGCTTACCCGGCAGTTCGACGCCAAAGGCTGCATCCGCCTTGCCGCCGCGCACGATTGCGCCGTGCCGGGTGGGGTGCGGGATCGGGGCTTCCACTTTCTTTGCGGGGGTGATCGTCATCTCCCAGGTGTCGATGATGTCGACATCGTAGTCAGTGCCGTCTTTGGGCAGGCCGGTGGACCAGACGACGGGCTGGTGCTCGCCAAGATAGATATAACGGAGATCGCCATCTTGGGCGCCCGAGACGCGCGTCCAGGGCCATTCACCACTTGCGCCGAGCGGCTCTAGCCCCTTGACCACATCTTTCTCCAGCAGGTCGCGCAGGAAGCCGATGCGTTTCCACGCCTCGCCATGCAGTTCCCCGCCTTTCGCCCACCAGATGAGGTCTTGCGGATGGGAGTAGGTTTCGCCGTGGCCGGCATAGCCGCCGCGCGTCACCGTGATCCAGAAACGATGCACCAGTTCCTGCGGCGTCAGATTGCCCCAGGATTGGATGATGTTGCCTTCATATTCAGGCTCGTCATTGACGACCGGCTTGCCGTAGGCGTCGCGCCATTCCTGCGTGCGCTTCACATCCCAGTTCTGGATGCAGGTGTGGGTCACCCAGGGCTTGCGATGATCGAAGTTCATCGTCGGTTCGCCATTATGGATGGACTTCAGATGGCCGTAGGGGTCGTTCTCTTCGAGAATATGGAAATAACGATCCCACTGCGCCATCGGCTTGGTGTCGAGAAGGAAGTCATATTCGTTGGCGAGCGCCCACCAGACGTTCCGATAGGCGGCAAGCCGCGCCGCGAGATAGGCGACATAGCGGAAATCCTGTTCGGCCGACATGTCGGCATAACCCCAGCGATCGTAGGGGTGAAACATGATGATGTCGGCCTCGATGCCGAGTTCGCAAAGTGCCGCCACCTGCTTTTCAAAATGCCGGAAGGCGACCGGGTTGGGCCGATCGAAATCCTCTTTGCCATCGGCAGCCTTTTCGAAGCAGGGATGGAGAGGTTCGTTGACATTATAGGGATAGTCCTTTGGAAACACGCCCATGCGGATCTTGTTGAAGCGCGCCTTCTTCAGGGTATCGAGTGTCTGCGCCTGCATCTCCAGCGGCTGATGTGTCCAGGCATAGCAGGTCGTCCCGAACGAAAGGAACGGCTTGCCGTCGGCATAGGCGAAATGAAACTTGTTGCGCACGCGCACGGGGCCGTGATTGCCCTGCGAGGGTTTGGTGGCGGTCAGCGAGCCGGTCTTGCCGTCGAGTTCCGGGGTCTTCGAACGCGTCCTGAAGGACCATTCACCTTCATTGTCGGGCATGAAGCGGAGGCGATAGACGCCGTCGCCGTCATAGAAACCGGGCACGCGGATTTCGCGGCTGTTCTGGCTGAACACGGCATCGAATGCTGCGTCGAGATAGGGATTGCCGCCCGAAGGACCGTTGAAAGCGGCCTCGAAGACGCCCCATTTTTCGACGGTTGCACTGGACATGATATTCTCCTCGAAAGACTTGCCGATTAGGTGATTGATCAGCCCTTGACGGCGCCGGAGGTGAGGCCGGAGACGAAATATCGCTGAAAGATGAGGTAGACGAGCGTTGCCGGCAGCACGGTCATGACGATCGCGGCATTGAGCTGGCCGTAGTCGTTTGAAAACTGTCCCTGGAAGGACATGAGCCCGAGCGGCAGCGTCCACATGTGCTGATCCTGCAGGAGCACAAGCGCCATGGCGAATTCGTTCCAGGTCGAAACGAAATCAAGGATGAGCAGCGCGGCGAGTACCGGCAGGCAAACCGGCAGGAATATCCGGCGGAAGATGGTGAAATGGCTTGCACCATCGATCAGAGCGGCTTCGGACAGCTCCTTTGGAATGCCTTTGAAGAAGCCGTGCAGGATGAAGACCTGATAGGGAACGCCGAAGGCGATGTAGGGCAGGATCACGCCGGGATAGGTATCGATGAGGCCCAGTGAATTGACCAGTGTGAAGAGCGGCGCCAGCATGACCTGGAAGGGGATCATCGTGCCGAAGACGACGAGAAGCAGCAGTATCTTGCTGAACCTCAGCCGGATCTTGGCGAGCGCATAGGCCGCCATCGCTGAAAGGATAAGCCCGAGCGGCACTTTGATGACGGTAATGATGGTGCTGTTCAGGAAGGCGTTGGCAAAATTGCCGCGACCCCAGGCGCTCGAATAATTCTCGAAAGCCGGATTGAGGGGCGGCACAAAGGCGCCCGTCGTCGTCACATCAGCCTGCGTTTTGAGCGACGTGAAGACAATGAAGACGAAAGGCGCAAGCCAGATCGCGGCGACGAGGAGCAGCGCGATCCATAAGCCGATCAGGACTGGATCCCGCTTGCGCTTTGCCGGAATGATGGTCTCGAAGCCATCCGACATGGATGATGCCGATGCTGCCGTCATTGTTCGGCCTCCTCATGCTTCTGCGTCCATCGAAGGTAGGGAATGACGATGGCGATGGTGATGAGCAGCAGGACAACGGAGATCGCAGCACCGCGGCCGAAATCAAAGATTTGCATGGCTTGCGTGAAGGCCCAGAGCGCCAGCATCTGCGTGGATTGCGCCGGCCCGCCGCCCGTCAGGCCGTAGACAATGTCAAAGGCCTTCAGCGACGAGATGACCGATAACACCAGAACGATTGTCAGCGTGGTGCGCAGCGCGGGGAGGGTGACGTATCGGAAGATGTTCCAGCGCCCGGCGCCATCGATGCGTGCGGCCTCGACTAGCGTTTGCGAAACATTTTGCAGGCCTGCGAGAAACAGAACCATGGAGAAGCCGACGGATTGCCAGAGGTAGGCGACGAAGACCGAATAGAGCGCGATGTCCTTATTGCCGAGCCAGTCCTGAATCCAGTCCTGCAGCCCCATGGACGTCAGAATCTCGGTGAAAAGGCCGAAGAAGGGATCGTACATCCACTTCCACATGGTCGCGACCGCGATCGGGGCGATAATGACCGGCAGATAGAAGATGGCGCGGAAGGTATTGCGGGCGAAAAGCTTCTGATTGAGGCTCAGCGCCAGCAGCAGGCCGATCATGGGCGGGAAAATCACGCACATAATCGTCCAGATCACCGTGTTGCGGAAGGCCACCCAGAAAACGGGATCCTGCGTGAAGATATATTGATAGTTGGCCAGGCCGACGAATGGACGTTGGGGATCGAGGCCATTCCATTTCTGAAAGCTCAGCACCACCACGTTCAGCATCGGATAAAGCGCGAAAATCGCGTAGATCAGCATGGCCGGGGCGAGCAGGATCGCTGCCTGAACGCGAGGGTCATGTGTTCGATTGCGGAATAACATTCTGATTGCTCCCGGCGGCAACTGACGCGTGGGCATAGAGTGAGGGAAGCCGCCCGCTGCGATTGGCATTCGGACTGGCGGCCTCCCTCGAGGGATTACGTGCGACCCGCGATGAAGGTCTGCAACTGTTTGGCGGCATCGGCCGGCTGGATATTGCCGGCAGCGACGTCGTTGATCACCCGGAAGTATTCGGTGGTGACATCAAGCGGGAATGCCTGGTCGCCATTCATGTAGACCTTGCTGTAGGTCTTGAAGATATCCAGCCATTTCGCCTCGAGCGGCTTCTGGTTGGTGTACTGGATATTCTTGTTGACCGAGATCGAGCTGATCTGCCCGACGAGATCCTGCTGTACTTTGGTCGACAGGAAATAGTCGAGGAACTTGGCGGCGAGATCCGGATCCTTACTCTTGGTGCTGATGTAATTGTATTCGGCAAAGCCATAGAGGCGGTTGGTGTTCGTCGGGAACGGCACGACGCCGTAATCGTCGAGGTTGACCTTGCTGCCGCTCAACTGGCTGACCAGCCAGTCGCCTTCGAGCATCATCGCGGCACGGCCGGCGACGAACAGTGTGTAGGACTGCTGGTTGCTGATGCCCATGAAGGGTTTCAGCGTGTAGTCCTTGGTCCACTTGGCAAATTCGGTGAAGGCATCGGTGGCGCAGGGTTCTTTGGTCCAGTCGGCCTTCATGGCCATCAGCGCGTCGTGCTTGTCGGCGCCGCATTTGGTTTCGAGCAGCACGTCCATCAGACGCATGACGTGCCAGTTGACCGAGCCGCCGAAGGTGAAGGCCGGAATTCCAGCCGCCTTGAGCTTGTCGGCCGCCGCCAGCAGTTCCTCATAGGTCTTCGGCTCCTCGGCGATGCCGGCCTTCTGGAAGAGCTTCTTGTTGTAATAGATCGCTTCGCCCTTGAAGGTGAAGGGCACGCCATGCTTGCCACCCGGATAAAGATCGGCAAAGGCGGCGGCGGACGGTAGCAACTCGTCGTTCCACTTGTACTGGGTATAGTACTTGTCGAGCGGCAGCGAGAGGCCGGCTTTCACATATTCGCCGCCGAGACCAAGCCCGGCCCAGCTAAAATAGATGTCGGGTCCCTTGCTGGAGCCTGCTGCCACGCGAAGCGCGGTCTTGTGTTCATCGACGCCGCGTTGGACGATTTCGATATGGGTGCCGGGATTGGCGGCCTCGAAATCCGCCGCCACCTTCTTGAGGGCACCGTTTGCCGCGCCGTTGTCGAAATTGAGCGTCCATAGTGTCAGGTCCTGCGCCTGGACACTCGTCGCCGCAAAGGTTGCTGCAGCAATCGCCATCGCGCCAAATCGTTTTGCATATTTGGAGTTGATGCGCATTTCCCGTCCTCCTCTGAACAATGCTGAGGGCGGTTTTGGCAAATCAACAGGCACATGTCAACTGGTATGATGAGGTCATCATCATTAAGGTAGGAAGAACCCTTTGAAGCAAGAGATGACGACCGTTGCCGAGGCTGCTCCCGGATCGATATGGCCCAAGGCGCGCTCGCCAAGCCTGGAAGAACGCCCCTTTGTGGCCACCATATGCTTCGTTGCTTCCGTCCCGGCTTCGGCGGCGATCAGAGCTTCCGAGAGACAATCCGCCAGCGACAGCCCCTTGTCGCGCGCCGCTCGGCAGGCGGTGGCGGCGGGCGCCCAGGCGTCGACCATGGTCTTCTCCCCGACCTCCGCCTTGCCGCGGTCCTGGATCCCTTTGGCAAGCGCAACGAAGGCGTCCACCATGTCGTCATCCGTCAGCGACGGCTTGCCCTTTACCGCGGCGCCCGCACGCATCAAGGCGGTGGCATAGAGCGGGCCGGATGAAGCGCCGACGGCGTTCAGGAAAGCCTTTGCCGCTGTATTGAAGACGAGTGTCGGATCGGCCGTTGCCGAATCCAGTGGCACAACGGCCTTCGCGGCCCCCGAAAAACCGAGCTCCATGGCTATACCGTGATCGGCATCGCCGATGACGCCGTCGAGCTCGCATAAACGGTCTTTTTCGCGGGTCATCGCTTCCGCGATGAGGTTCAGAAGGGATTTGAGATCGTCAACGGTGATTGTCTTGGTCATCGGAGCACTTCACCAGAACGGAACATCGCACAATCACAGGGATGATCGATCAGTCGTTGCAGTTCATCGTCCAAATGCATCAACGTGATCGAGGCACCGGCCATCTCCAGCGACGTGCAGTAGTTCCCAACCAGCGACAAGTGGATCTCTATGCCAGCAGCATCGAGCGTCATCTTGACCTTCCGCATCATGATGTAGAGTTCCATCAGCGGCGTCGAGCCGAGCGAGTTGACAAGCACGGCCACCCGGTCGCCCCGTACGGGCTTCATCTCACCGAGGATTTTATCGAGCAGTTCGGCGGTCACCTGATCGGCCGGCTTGAGCGGACCGCGGGCAACGCCCGGCTCGCCATGAATGCCCATGCCGATTTCCATCTCATCCTCGCCAAGCTGAAAATTCGGCTTGAGCGTCTGAGGCAGCGAGCAGGGCGATAGCGCAACGCCGATCGTGAAGGTGCGGTCGTTCGCCCATCGCGCGATCCGCTCCACTTCGTCCAGGCTGTACATCAGATCGCAGGCAGCGCCGGCGGCCTTGAAGACAAAAACATTGCCGGCGACGCCGCGCCGGCGGTCCCGTTGGTCGACGGGAGCGGAGGCGACGTCGTCCGTCGTCAGCACGGTGCGGACCTCGATGTCATCCATGGCGAGCATTTCGGCCGCCATATCGAAATTCATGACATCGCCGGCATAATTACCATATAAGAACAGGACGCCGGCGCCGCCATTGACCGCCTTGGCGCATTCGATGATCGGATCCGGTGGCGGAGAGGCAAAGACATTTCCGATTGCTGCAGCATCGGCAAGCCCTTTGCCGACATAACCCAGGAAGGTCGGCTCGTGCCCCGAGCCGCCGCCGACGACCATGCCGACCTTGCCGGGTCGCGGCCCCTGGATTGCGACGAGTGACCGCGGCGATCCTTCGAGGGCGCGCACGTGGCGGGGATGAGCCGCCAGAATGCCTGCCAGCATCTCGTCCACGGCGGCTGCGCCGTCATTGATAAGCTTCTTTGTCTTCACGTCAGTCCTCCCGGTCATCTCGCTTCGGAAGACTAAGTTGCGCTTCTCGGGTGTCAGGTCAATCCATCAGCGTGATCGAACCAACGGCAAAAGGCGCGAGCGTGAGGCTTCCGCTTTTTAGTTTCTCGGCCGGGCGCAGGCATCCAAGTTCCACCTGCCGGGCCGCGGCCGTAATGTTCACCAGTAGCAATTGCGGTGCCTCGTTAGCCGGCGCAGCAACAAAAGAAAGGACGGCAGTCGGATCTGAGGAGACACATTCCCGCCATTGGCTGCCGGCGAGGCGGGCGAGCGTCGCGATCGTATTGAAGATCGGTCGCCTGCCGCCGGCCGGCGATGGTTCACCCCCTCCGGCGATCAACCCTGACGGCCCAGCCAATGCTGAAAGCGTCAGGCATTCCAATCCGGCGTCGAGCACGGTAGCCGCATAGCCAAGCGCGAAGGCTTCGGCGAAACGGCCATTGTGCCGGGGATCCCTGTTTGCCATCGGAATGCGGCGGCCGGCGGGATTATTCATCGTCCGGCTGCCATAGGGGTTCTGGCGCATCGGGATGGTGGAGGGGCCTATGCGATAGGGCTTGTCGCCGTATATGGCGCGGACCGAGCGCGTGATAAACGGCAGTGCTTCCAGCGTCTGCATCACACTGAGATCGTCAGCCGCATGTACGATCGGGTTGGTGCAATGGGTGATGAAGTCGAGCGATCCGGAAGGAACGCGCTTGCGGTTGAGTTCGGTGAAATAGCTGAGCATGCCGCCGCCAAGCCGCACGCCTGGAAAGGCTGCATGAGCGGCGGCATAAACCTCTTCAAGCGGCGGACACTCGGGCCATTTGCTACCCGGTGGCGTTGATTGCCGGTCGACCGAAGGCGATATGACGATTGCGTCCGGCTTGAAACCGGCATCTTGCATCCAGCTCGATATTTGTTGTGCTTCGACAAGCGGAGCCTGGCGGCACGGCAATGCGATTTCCAACGTCGATCGGCCGGCGTGAAGCGCCGCGATGGCCGCGAAGGAATTGAAGGCGTCAGCGCCATGGCCGGCGTCGGGGTCGAAGTGGAACAATAATTCCTGTGGCGCGACTTCGGCCAGCCGATTACGCGCCGCGAGCGTTGCCTTCGCTTCGTCCGGCGTAATGATGAGCCCGATTGCCGGCATCGTGCCGGATTTCTCTCCGAGCCTCAGTTTGACCGGGGGCGGATTCGCAGCAAGCGTGGAAGACGCGGTGGGCGAACGTCGCATATCGCCTATGGTGAGAACGATCCGTTGCCGCATGGACTCACCGGGTGGGATGCGATAGGGCCAAGGCAGGGCAAGCGGGCGAACATAGGTCTTGTAGGAGGCATCGGACCAATTGCGCTGGTCCTCCATTTCGAAAGTGTCGCCTTCCATGCGGCACTCCGCCGTCACGTTTGACGTCACGCCATGCGTAATCGCCCGCATATCCTTGAAGGGCTGCCAGGGTTCGATGAGGTCGGGTAGATGCGTGTCCTCGCGGCTGCCATCGATATGCTCGACCGAAACCGGCCTGCCGGCAACGCCGACGATCGGATGCAGGATGCAGAAGCCGCAGCGGTTCGTCTCAAAACCGGTGGTCGTCAGCGCTTCCGCCTCGAAGATCAGCGCTTCACCGGCCTCGGCCGTTATGTGAACGCCGATTGCAAGCGAGCTATTCTCGGGCCCCGCACAGCGCGCGACATAGCTGATGGAAAAGCCGTCTTGGAGCTGATTGATCCGCAGCTCGTCAATAACAGGCGCATACGTGCCCCAATCGCGATCGCGAACCAGATAGGAGACGGCCCGCAAGACTTCGGCGCCGTCGTAGCGGATGGTTCGCAGATTGCCGTCCTTGAAGTCAACGGCGAGCTTGCCGGCGGTCAGCCGCACCGGCGGTGTTTCGGTCTCGTGCGTGCCGTAGAGCTGAAACGGATCGATATTGGCCGTCATCGCAGCATCGCTCCGATATCGACCGGGCACCCGTTGGCGGCACTCTCATAGGCGGCCTCGACAAGAGCGAAGGTCTTGAGATTGTCCGCACCGGACGTGGAGGTCTCGCTGCCATCGGCAAGGCGGTCGGTCCAGTGCTGCTGGATGGCGAGGACACTCTCCTGGATGTTGTGCCAAGGGCGCGAGGCCCAGGAGAGAAGCTGCGGTGAGGCATCCGACACTGTCGTGCCTTCGGGGCTATTGACCTCGAGGCGATATCCCTGCGAGAGCCGGATCGTTCCCAGCGTTCCGTCAATCTCGATCAGCGTCTCGGGAAAGGGCTCCACACCAAGCTTGGTCGCATAGCTCACGTCGACGATTGATGTCGCGCCATTCTGATGGTCGAGCATGATCGTCGCGACGTCCTCGCCCTTGATTTTCGGATTGACCCGTTTGGTGCGCGCGGTGAGCGTCGCGACGTCGCCAAGGATGAAGCGCGCAATATCGAGCGTGTGGATGCCGAGATCCTCGATGATGAAGCGCTCGCCTTCGGCAAGGTAGGGTTGGCCTGAGAAGACGTCGTAACCGGAGCGGAAGGAAAAACGGCCCCAGAACGGCTCGCCAATCACGCCTGATTGAAGGACGGTGTGCACCGCCTGTATCGGTGTCTGCCAACGGAAATTCTCGTGAACCATCAGGGGGATGGCGGCGTCCGCGCAAGCCTTGACCACGGCTTTGGCGTCGCTCAATGTCTTGGCAAACGGCTTTTGGCAGATGGCGGGGACTTTATGGGCCGCTGCCATTTCCACCAGGGCACGGTGGCTTTGCACGGTCGTCGCGATATCGACGAAATCGAAGCCGCCGTCGGTAAAGAGAGCCGCCGCATCGCTGTACCGGCGCTCGATGCCAAACTGTTCGCCGACAATTTTCAATCGCTCTGGATCGCGATCGCAGATTGCGACGATCTCCGCGCCTTTGACGTCCTTCCACGCATGCATCTGATTGACCGCGAAGAAGCCGCAGCCGATGAGCGCACCCTTGAGTTCCGTCATTCTCAACCTGCCTTTGCCATTTGCATGAGTGTCACGCGCTGCTGGAGACGGCGCTGCGCCTGATCGACAACAACGGCGATGATGATGACCAGCCCTTTGATGACCATCTGCCAGAAGGATGAAACGCCCATCATCACCAATCCGTCTGACAGGATGCCGATGACGAAAGCGCCGATGATCGTGCCGCCGATCGTACCACGTCCGCCGGACATGGAGGTGCCGCCAAGGACGGCCGCGGCGATGGCGTTGAGCTCGAAGCTCTCGCCGGTCGCCGGATGCGCGGCCATCAGTTCCGACGAGATGACGATGCCGACGATGGCCGCGCATAGCCCGGAGAACATGTAGACGAAGATCTTCACCAGATCGACGCGAATGCCCGACATGCGCGCCGCGCGCTCGTTGCCGCCAACGGCAAAGATATGCCGGCCGATGGGCGTCGAGCGGGCAACGTAGGCGGCGAGCAGCGCGAGAATGACGAGGATCCAGATGGAGACGGGGAGGCCAAGCAGCCTTCCGGCGCCGAAGACATCGAAGCCGGTCGTGTCGAATTCCGGCCTGCCGACCAGGTTCGGAAAGGTCTGGCCATCCGAAGACAGCAATGCCATGCCGCGCGCGATATAGAGCGTGCCCAGCGTCGCGATGAAGGGCGCGACGTTGAGCTTGGTGATGAGCAATCCGTTGATCAGCCCGATCACGATACCGACGGCAAGGGTGATCAGCACGATCTCATAAAGATTGAAGTAAACCGTATATCCGATCGGTAATTCGACGCCGTTGAGGATAAGCGCGCCGGTGACCATTCCGCACAGGCCGACGATCGAGCCGACCGAGAGGTCGATGCCGCCGGTAATGATGACGAAGGTCATGCCCATCGCCAGGAAGGCATTGAGCGCAACGTGCTTCGACATCAGGATCATGTTGGCCGTCGAAGTGAAGTTCGGCGCGAAGACGGCGAAGAAGATGATCACGGCAAAGAGCGCGATGAAGGTCCTGAGTTTCATCAGCGTCAGGAGTACAGAACCGTTCGACCGCTTGGCCGCAAAAGAAGAAGATATGTCCGCGGTCATGGCGCGAGTTCCCTTGTATGTCCGTGTCCCTTGGCCGATGCTGCGACGATCGCCTCTTCAGTCGCCTCGCTTCTGTCGAAGACGGCAACCAACTGGCCGTTGCTCAAGACAGCGATGCGGTCGGAAAGCGCCATGACCTCTTCAAGGTCGGAGGTTGAAAACAGGATTGCGAGACCCTTGCCGGCGAGCTTGCGCATGGTGCGGAAGACGTCTGCCTTGGCGCCGACATCGATGCCGCGGCTCGGCTCGTCCATCAGAAGGACCTTGGGATCGGTCATCAGTGCCTTGCCGATGACGACCTTCTGCTGATTGCCGCCGGACATCGACGTCACCTCGAAATCGGGGTTGGGTGCCTTGATCGAGAGATCGCGGATCATGTCGCGAATAGCCCTCTTCTCGGCATTGGCATTGATATGGAAGAGGCGAGCGAAGCGGCCAAGACTCGCAAGCGTCAGGTTGTTGGCGATCGAGAGCACCTGCACCAGCCCCTCGCGCTGCCGATCCTCCGGGATCAGCGCCAAGCCTTTCCGGATCCGCCGGGTGGTATCGCGTTCTCGGACCTCGACGCCGTTGATGAAAATCCTGCCGGTCGAATGCATGTGCCGGCCCATGACGCATTCGAAAAACTCGCTGCGGCCGGCGCCCATCAAGCCATAGGTGCCGAGAATCTCGCCGGCGCGAACGGAGAGCGAGACGTGGTCGACAGCAAGGCCCCCGGTCGGTCGCGGCAGGCTGATGTCCTCGGCGCGGAAGGCTTCCTTGCCGATCGCATGGCCGCTGTCCTTGGCGAAGTCCTTGGCATCCGATCCGATCATCGATCGGACGATCCATTTCGTGTCGATATCGCGAACCATCGCCTGGCCGGTGATCTGTCCGTCGCGCAGCACGGTGATGTAATCGCCGATCCGCATCAGCTCTTCCAGCCGGTGGGAGATATAGACGATCGCCACGCCCTGCGCCTTCAGTTCGGCGATCACCTTGAAAAGGATGTCGACTTCCGCCGCCGAAAGCGCCGAGGTCGGCTCGTCCATGATCAGAATGCGGGCATTCAGCGAAATGGTCTTGGCGATTTCGACAAGCTGTTGCTGCCCGATCGGCAGATCCTCGACCATAGTCTCGGCATTGATGCCCGCATCCAGCTTCGTCAGAAATTCATTGGCCTTTGCGACCTGCGCCTTGTGATCGATGCCGAAAAGGCCGCGCGTGATTTCGCGTGTCGCAAAAATATTTTCGGCGACAGTCATGTTGGCGAAGAGATTGAGCTCCTGGAAAATCATGCCGATGCCGCGTGCCTGCGCATCTGCCGGACTGTCGAAATGAACGGCTTCGCCCTCCAGGAGGATACGGCCGGCGGTTGGACGTTCGACGCCAGCGATGATCTTCATAAGCGTCGATTTGCCGGCTCCATTTTCTCCCACCAGCACATTGACCGCGCCACGCCGCAGTTCGAGGTTAGCGCGCTTGACCGCGACAATACCGGAATAAACCTTGGACACGTCCTCGAGACGAAGGATGATGTCTTCCTCTGTCGTATCGCTCATGGTCATTGTTCCAACATCAGCGCCGAAGGGGTAATCAGCGGCAATTGGCCGGATGCGGGCAGCGGAAAGGCGCCAGTCACATTGATCGTTTTGCCGGTCAGGCCGTCTCGGGGCAAAGCAGCGAGAAAGGACGTGTTCACCTTCTCATTGAACGCTTTGCCGAATTGCGCCCATTCGATCTGGTTCTTGAATTCGTTGAAGTCTACGAAATCCAACGCGTCGCGCAGCGCCGTGCCGCGGATTGCCGGGCCGATCTGAACCTTCGCATCCGCCTTGCCGTCGCCATCGACATCGACGTCAAGCGTTGCGGCACGGGACGCCGTATCGGCGGCGACGATCTTGCCCTTGAGCTTTACGGCATAGGTCCAGGGCGAGGTGCTCTGCTTGCGTGGGTTGCCGTATTCTGCGCCGGCTTCATCCGGGTTCGATGCCGCAACCTGCATCACGGTTTTGAGATCGCCGGAACGCTTTTCAAGGTCGGGTACCGCCTGCGACTGCCAGATCGCGTCGACCTTGGCCGTTGGATCGAAGGCGCTCTTTGCCGCCTGCGCCGCCTTCTCTTCGGCCGTTGGCGTCTTGATGATTTTACAGCCAGGCAATGCTGCGGCCAGTATGATGACCACAACAGCGCCTCTGATCCTCAGCATGCAATGCACCTCAATCTCAAAGAAAAAACCTGGAGAGCGCGGCTTTGCCACGCCCTCCGCAATGCTCGGTCCGCCATCAATTCTTCAGTGCGAAGGTCTCAAGCTTGTCGGCATTCCCGCCATTGATGAGAACGCAATCCATGAGCTGCTTTTCTTCCTTCGGGGTCGTCTTGTTCTTGATGTACGCATCGGCCTGCTCAACCGCCATCTGGGCCTGTGCGTAGGCCGGCTGCAGCACGGTTGCCTTGATGCCGCCAGCCTTGATCGAGTCGCGCACATCGTTGGAGCCGTCGAAGCCGACGACGATGACATCCTTGCGGCCGGCGGCCTGAAGCGCGGCGATCGCGCCCATCGCCATGGTGTCGTTGCCCGAGATCACGCCTTTGATATCCGGATTCGCCTGCAGAATGGTTTCCATCTTCGCATAGGCTTCGGTCTGGCTCCAATTCGCCGATTGCTTGGCGACCAGTTTCAGGTCCGGATAGTCGTCGATGACGTCATGATAGCCCTGCGAGCGGATGCCGGCATTAGTGTCGGATTCCTTGCCGACGAGCTCGACATAATTGCCCTTCTCGCCCATGAGCTTGACGAATTCCTGCGCGCCGAGCTGGGCCCCCTGATAGTTGTTGGAAACGATCTGGGCGAGGGCAACGCCGGTGGCATTGATTTCGCGGTCGATGAGGAAGGAGGGGATGCCGGCATCCTTGGCCTTCTTGACGGCCGCAACCGTCGCATCGGCGCCGGCATTGTCGAGAATGATGGCCTTGGCGCCGCGGCCGATCGCCGTATCGATGACTTCCGACTGCTTGTTGGCATCGTCGTCATGCGTCATGACGAGCGTCTCATAGCCCAAATCCTTCGCCTTGGCTTGGGCGCCAACGGCTTCGGCTTTGAAGAACGGATTGTCATGCGCGGGCGTGATGATGGCGATCAGATCTGCCGAAAAGGCAGGCATTGCGGTGCCAAGCGCAAGAGCGCCGGCAAAGGCGGCAACAGTGAGTTTGCGTGTCAGTTTCATGGTGTCCTCCCGATTATGAAACAGGCCCTGTTCCCAGCAGGGCGAAAGAAGGGAGGGCCAAACCCTCCCGGGATTTCGGTCAGGTAATGCGGCGGATGCTTTCTGCAATTTCCTGCGGCTCGAAGACATTCTTCCAGTCGTCGCGCATCAGCGCAGGGATGCCGAATTCGATCGCCTTGTTGCAGGCATCCGAAAACACACCCTCGACCTGGTTGAAGATCACGGCGCCGAGGACGTTCATGTGGCCGAGCAGGAAATCGCGAGCGGCCTGTTCTGGGACGCCGCGCGCGACGCACTCGTCCATGGCTTGCCGCATCACAACGAGCAGCGATGCGCAGACTGTTTCCGAAAGCCCAGGCTCAAGCATCGCCATCTGCTCGACGGTGACTCGGTGCGAGCGCATGACCGGCGCCCAGATGATCTTGGCGATCTCCTCCCCGAGTGCGTAGGCAGCTTCCGGCCCCTGCATCAGCGCGGAAACGATATGCTGCTTGGCGAACAGGCCGCCGAAGTGGTCGTTCTTCGCTTGCATATCGGTTTCGTCGTTGAAGATCGGTGGATGGCAGGGATGGGTGACGAAATAGGTGAGGTCATCGCGCTTCGGCAGGTGGCCCGCAAAAGGTGCCGCGGCGTCTAGGGCGACCACTATCGTTCCAGGCTTCAGCTTGTCGACGATCCCGGCGGCAACCTTGCCGATGGCGGTGTCCGGAACGGCCAGAATGACGACTTCGGCGCCATCAAGGGCCTCGTCCACGGGCACGCACGACAGATCGAGATCGTTCTTCAGGCGGGCCTTGCCGACATCGCTCACCTCGACATGGCGGACATCGAAGCGCGAGCCTTTGAGATTTTTGGCGAGCCGGTACCCCATTTTCCCGCCGGCGCCGAAAAGAGCAATTGCAGTCATGTTTTCTACCTCGTCCATTTCAAATTGTGGTATCGCAAGTGGTATAATGAGTCAATGATCACGCCATTATCCGAAGTGCGTAAGAGACGTTTTTCTAAGCGCGCCTTCCGTCGCGGATCTGAGAGAAATACCCATCGGTCCCGACTTGTCCGCCTTTCAACGCGATCTCCAGTCCGTTAGTTGGTGCGTAGCTGCCGTGAGCCACGCAGAGCGGCGATCCCGGTGTCTGGGGAAGGGGGAGCAGCGTCGTCAGCGCTTCCACGCGCAATTCCCTGAGCGCGTGGCTCGACGTGTCGCCGCCGGCGATGACCGCACGGCCGAGCTTTTCACTTTCGACGATACGGCGCAGGATGGTGCCAAGGGCCTGTCCGAGCCGATGCCGGGCGCCCGGAAAACGGTCGATCGCGCTGCCGCGATCGGCCGAGGGGCCAAGCGCCGTGTGCAGGATGACGCTGCGGCCCGTCTGCAGGCTGGTAATGCCGGCATTGACGGCATCTTCGATCGCCCGGTCAGCACTTTCGCCGATGAGTGCCAGGGGATCGACGTCGATGCCGTCGAAACCATCCGTCATCGCCGTGCGTATCTGCCGTTCTGTCGTTGGCGAGACACTGCCGGAAACCACTGCGAGGCGTTCGACCTTTCCCGGCGGGGCGAAAACGGGGCGTTCGCCAATCAGACCTTCGTGGCGCCAAGCATTGAGAAGTGCGTATTCGACACCGGAGGACCCGGCGACGAAAGGCCCGTCCTTTGCCGCGCGCCGCCAAAGCTGCGTTCCCGTAGCCGCCTGCGTTTCGGCGCTGTCGACGTCGATCAGCATGATTCCTGCCGTCTGGCCCGCGCGTTCGTCGACTTGTTGGTTCGCATCCGGAGCCGCCAGGGTCACGAGATCAACGAGGCTGACGGGAAGCGAGGTCTGCTTGCCAAGATGCAGCGTCAGATCGGCTTCGTCCATCGGCGTGACCGGATGCCGGCTCATCACCGGATGACGATCGATGCGGTAGACCTTGCCCCGATAGGCCGCGAAAAGGTGGCCGAAGGCCGTGTAGCGCTTGAGCTGCGGCGCACCCACAACGACCGGCACCGAGGATTGCGCAAAAACCTCCCTGCCGATCTCGATCGCCTTGCCGATATTGCCGATGCGCGGACTGGAATCGAAAGTGGAGCAGACCTTGTAATGGCATATCGCCGCGCCGCGCCCTTTCAGCCACTCGAATGTCGGAACAAGGTGCTCTTCCATCCATTCCGGCGTTTCGCTGCGGCTTGTGCCGGCAATGCCGATGGCACGGCATTGCTTAAAACGCTCAAGCAGTGCCGCATCGGGGATGCCGAGAAAAAGCACGGTCGGAACGCCGTTCGAAGCCAGGGCTTCCATCACATCGGCGGAGCCGGTGAAATCATCGCCGTAATAGCTGATGAGAAGATTGCCCATCGTCGTCACGCGCCCTTGCCGTCGCTGAATTTCGCGATCGAAGCGGCGAGCTCCGGATGATCCTTGGCATAGTCTTCGAGCGGGATATCCGCGACTGCCGCCTGCCACGCCTGTTGGATCGCATGGACGCCGGCGGCTGGTCCGAAGGGGTGGCTGACGATGCCGCCGCCGCAGAGATAGAGCAAATCCGTAGTCCGGCCGGTCCGCTGGTAGGTCTCCGGCGCCTGGCCTCCCCATTGACCCGAGCCGGCAACGGGCAGCGGGCAATCGGACGGATCGAACAGCGGCGTGCTGATGGCCTTGAAGGACTCGACGAAGCTTTCGTCCGGTTCCCAATATTTGACGCGGATGCCGTTGATCTGGAATTGATCGACGCCGAGCAGGCGCCAGAACTGCTGATAGACCTTGAAATCCATGCCGGCGCCGGGATGGCGCGTCAGCACATCCCAGCCGTTGCGATGAGCGTGCAGCACCAGTCCCGAGCGCTTGCGAAGGAAGCTCATGCCGCCAAAACCGATGGAATTGACGTTGACGACGGCACAATTGCCGCCGGCCTTCAAAACGAGGTCGTGGTTGCGCATCATCTCGTCGGGATCGGCGTGGGAAATGCCGAAGGCATACATCACCTTCTTCCCGGTCTTCTGTTCCTGATCCAGGATCAGCGGCATGATCGCCGCGACACGCTCCTTGAGAGGCGAGTAGGCGGGGCTCATCAGCTTTTCGTCGTCCTTGATGAAATCGACACCGGAGCTGATGAGGTCGCCGACCAATTCCGCGGTCTCAGTGGGGCGAAGGCCGAGCGCCGGCTTGACGATCGTGCCGATGATGGGGCGTCCCTCGACCCCCGTCAGGCGCTTGCTGCCGGCAACGCCGAATTGCGGGCCGGGATGCGCGCCGCGAAAGGCCTCCGGCAGCTTCATGTCGACGATGCGAATGCCCGTCATGCCTTTGATCGAGTAGACGCCGCCGATCGCAATCGTCATCAGGGCTGAGAGATCGGTGCCGATGGCATCGAGCGGAAAGGCGATATCGATATCGGCGCGATGAAGGGGACCATGGCCGGCGGCGACTTCGGGCCATGTCGGCCGATCCGCATCTTCAAGCCGCCGGATGCTGAGGACCCGTGCCGCCACCCGCGATTTCAGCTCTTCCGTTTCACCGGGAACCGGCACGAACGTACCCGTCGACTGATCGCTGGCGATCTTGTCGGCCATCGCTTCGATGTGGCCGGGCGTCTCGATGCGATAGGTGATGGTAATGCTCATAAGCAGCCGTTGCTCCTCTCGCGACGATTTTGTCGTGGCGTCAACTCGTGATCTGGTATAATGAGTATTCCAATTTGTGCAACGATTTTTTTGTTCGGGAGGCCCTAAGTCGTGCCGAAGGGCTTTCTCGGCGCTATTTGACATTGCATAAGGGAGAAAAGCTTTGAGCCAGCGAGATGCCATGAGCCAGCCAATCGAACAGATTGTACGTCGGAAGCTCTCTGACGAAGTCTTCGACCGATTAGAGCGGTTGATCACGTCGGGAGAACTCAAACCCGGCGATGAGATGCCGTCCGAGCGTGTTCTCATGGAGCGCTTCGGCGTCGGGCGCCCGGCGATCCGCGAGGCGATGCAATCGCTCGCCAATATGGGATTGGTCAGCATCTCGCATGGCGAGCGGGCGAAGGTGCTTCAACTGACCGCGAAATCGATTTTCCGGCAGGTTGATCTGACGGCGAAGATCATGCTGTCCCAATCTTCGGACTCTCTCGAGCATCTGAAGAGCGCGCGCATATTCTTCGAGCGCGGCATGGCCCGGGAGGCCGCGCCGCGGGCAACGGAAAAAGATATTGCCGATCTCCGAGAGATCATCGAACGTCAGCGCGCTTCTCTGGGGCATGCCGAAGAATTCATCTCGGCCGACATGCAGTTTCATACCCGGATTGCCCAGATTTCCGGAAACCCGATCTTTGTCGCCGTCAGCGAGGCGATGCTGGCATGGCTGAAAACCTACCATACCGAGATGCTCATCTGGACCGGCAAGGAAAAATTCACGCTTGTCGAACATGAAGAGATATTGGAGCGGCTTGCCGTCCATGATGCCGACGGTACGGAAGCTGCGGTCCTGAAGCATCTGGAGAGGTCGAGGGCCCTCTATACCAAATAGAGTTTGCGTTTCTGCCTGCCGAACAGCGCCTTGGCGATGTGTTCGATCTCAACGGCTTTTTCGCAGAGGATGAAGCCCGTAAATCGGGTGCGAACGATGGGCGGGTGATGGCCTATCGCAAATATATAGGGAAGCTTCAGCCTCTGAAGCGTTTCCACGATCGGAAATACAAATCCGGCGTCAAGATGCAGATCAAGGATCACTGCATCCGCCTTCTTGCCTTCGATCAGTTCGAGAGCGTCCTTCGCCTTGCCGACGGGACCGATTAGGAGAATGCCAAGTTCGCGCAATTTCCCGCGCGCCTTTTCCGAGAGGAAATATTCGTCCTCGACGATCAAGAGCCGCTTGCCCGAAAACATCTGGCTATATGTCACCGCCGAGTCACTCATCTTTCGATCCAGAAACTGTCCCGCAGACCCACGAACATTCAAAGGCAACGGTTGTTCCCGAGCCGGCAAGAGGATGTCAATGATGCTGAGGAACGCAATCCTGCTGCTTGCGAGCATTCAGGGATATTCCAGCCCTACGCATGCAATGTCATATCTCTTCAAATAGCGCTCCATCCCGCGGGAACAATCATCTTGACGCCTTGTTTGGTGGGAAAATGACAGGGGGAGCAGATGAACGAGATCATCGACGTCAAATTCAAAATGCTCTGGAACGCACCGGTTTGCGTCGCAGTAGGTGGCCGCTTCGTCTCGTGCGTGAACGGACCGGAAGACGCAATCCATTTCCTTTCCGTCAGATGGCCGTCCGAAAGAGGCTCATATTATGTGAAGGCAAAGGAAAAGTGCCTCGCGGCCATTTCACATCGCGCCACCTTGGAGGCTGCGCGCGAAGCTTTTGTCATGGCCTGTCTCGAAGCACGTCTGATACGGGACGAGCGATCGGCATCGTGAAAACTACCGTTTGCATCCGATCGGCAATTCCCCGTCGCCGAAACAACAGGGAACAAAGAGAGCGACGATCGGTTGAGGAGGGTGTGACTTTCAATTGCAGCGCACCTCCCATGCTCGAAAAACACTCCTCGCCCGATAGCGGCCCATCTCTCCAGCGCGATCATGCTGATGCGGCAACGCTCGGCGAACTCCGGCACGACGCCGAATCCTGCACGCGTTGCGACCTCTATCGCAATGCGACGCATCTCGTCTTCGGAGAAGGCCCCGAAACCGCCGAGGTTGTGCTGGTCGGCGAACAACCCGGCGACAAGGAAGATCTGGCGGGCAGGCCGTTTGTCGGGCCGGCGGGCCGCTTACTAGATCTATGTCTTGAAGAGGCGGGGGTCGACCGCGACCGCTGTTACGTCACCAATGCGGTCAAGCATTTCAAGTATCAGATGCGTGGCAAGAAGCGGCTGCATTCCAGGCCCAATGCCGGCGAGGTGCAGCGCTGCGCCTGGTGGCTCGGCGCCGAACTTGAACTATTGAAGCCGAAACTGGTCGTGGCGCTCGGTGCCACGGCCGTATCCTCACTGCTCGGATCGAAGGTGCGGGTGATGCGCGACCGCGGCAGCATTCTTCATCCACCTGGGCAGCTTGACTTTCTCGTCACCATTCACCCATCGGCTCTACTGAGGATCAGGGAGGCGGACGAAAAGGAGCGAAGCCGGTTGGCCTTCATCCAGGACCTGAAGAAGATCCGAAGTTTCCTGCGGCATTGACCGTCATCCATCGCCAAATTCGCTATTCGTCGTTCGGAATATGCGCATCGACGCCGATCGTCCGAAGGTTATTTCGAACTTCCGCGACGCCTGGAATAGATAGAACGATCGCTGTGAGATGACGAGCCAGCGGAATCGTCTCGATGTTACCCTCCAGTGTCACAATGCCGTCGTTGGCGTGCACGTCGATGCTGTTGACGTCGACACCCCTCTGTTCGAGCTGTTCGGTTATGACCGCTTCCAGCTCGTCGCTGTCGATACGATCGCTCGGAAGAGGTCCGGCGGTTTGGTCCTCGTCTCTTTCGAGGCCGGTAGAATCGGCTGAATCTATGATGAAATCGCCATCCGGTTCCTCGTCGAAATTGGCTGAGGTATCGCCATATCCCCGGTTCTCGGGACTTTCAGAGGCACTTCCACTCCCGTCCGAATACGGCCAGCCGTCACGAAGATTGCGATCTTCATAATCGCGATAGTCTTCCTCGCGCGAGAGCGTTTTTGGCTTTCGGGGCTCAGTCATGTCGACCTCCTTTCCTATGAAAGGACAAACAAGACAGAGCTGATTTTGTTTCATTGATCCCCCTGCTTAACCCGAACATTCGCGACGAGAGGACGGCGTTCAGCTTTTGGACCGCGTTTTGGGCATGCAGGCATGACTATTTTTTTATTGTTTCGCTCCGTCTGGAACCAAGGTGGAGAGTGTCCGTTTCACGGGCGGAGGAAGCAGCTAAATGTCCAAATATTTGTGGAATCGTTCGGTGACGGTCGTCACCCAGGAGAGCGGCCACTACCTGACGATCAACAACACCGAACAGGCCCTTAAATTTCTTCTTCGCGAATGGCCGCCGGGCAAATCCGATCGCATTCATGCCACGGCCAAGAAAACCTTGATCAGCACCTATCACAGTCAAGGGTCGGTAGATGAAGCGCGCGATGCCTTTTTGGCGGCCGCCGTTTCGGCGGGCATAGCGATAAAGGATTGATGCGAAAGCAGATACAAGAATCGGAACCGGATGTTCCGGGCAACTTTCATGCAAAGCCACTTGAAATCGGAAACGTCCAACCGCATTTAGGCTTCACTTCCCGTGTTGATGGTCTGCTGCTCGACGTTTGTCGTCGCTGCGTTCCAGGCTGTCCGGGTTGGAAAGGGCGCTCCCCGAAAGGGTTGAGCGCCCTTTCTCGTTATGCTTGGATTCGGGCCGGAGGCCGGCTTCCTCGCAACAACAATGTAGGCTTCTTATTCTCTCGCAGTAGATTGCTGCCCCGATGATCGCCCGCCAAGCGTCAGGCAAGGCGATCCTTGAGGATCTGTGACCTCAGGGATTGCCAAGCCAACGCTCGACCGCCGGTGTCTTGCTTTCGCGATGCAGCCAAGTTGGACACATCGCCACGTCCGTCAGCCGGAGCCGGTATTGCCGAAAGTACTAGACTATATCGACAACGCCTTGCGCAAACGGGCAAACAGGCTCGGAGGCCTCCCGGCGAGCAACGGACGAATGGAACGTGCGACTACGGCAGAACTGACCGTCTCGCCGAAATGGCAGTAGCAGACAATTCCGTGCAGCTCATGATCCGTGAGTTCGAAGAAGCGCTTGGCTTCTCCGTAGCTGTCGTTTTCCAAACCTGCGGCGCGAAGAACCGGATCCGCAAATGCGACGGAGATTGGGGAGCTATCCGTCCGCATTGCCGCCCTGGTTTCACTGGGCTGAAATTCGGTTTCGCGCAAAGTGGAAAGAAACTGTCGGGGACTCCGCTCGAGAAGATCTATCCAACGTTCGAGCCGTTGGGTTCGCGACATCTCTCGATTAAGGAAGTCCTGATCGACTTTTGCAATTTTCTGCAAATCATCGCGTGCATGCTGCTTCATCTCGGCCTCCTATTTGGCGATAGTTGGTCCCCTACGATGTAACTCCAGCCCGGATTGATGGTGATCCCAAAGAGACGAGATGTCCAGTCAACTTGGGGTGCCGGACGATCTGCGGAACGAGAAAAATTGTCCGTCCCTCCTTCAATCGCGTGTGGGCAAGATCGAAAGTTTGCATCTCGGCGCTGATGCCTGTCTTTCCGGCAGAGGTATCCTGCCAACCGAGGAGGGCGGCAATGTTCCCATCCCTGCCGACGGTCGCCTTATCCGAAATGATCGCGAAAGGCCTGTGGCGTGGTTCCGAAGGCTCTGAGGAAGCTCCGCCGCATGGTCTCTTCCGAACCGAAACCGCAGCGTATACGCGCCTGACGAACGGACAAGCCCTGCTCCAGGAGGCGCCGCACAGCCTCAACGCGGATATCCTCGACAGCCCTGGCCGGCGTGCGCCCCGTTGCCTGGCGATAATGCCGGGAAAAGCTGCGCGCGCTCATGTTCGCCCGCTCGGCAAGCGCCGGCAACGAAAGATCGGCGCGCAAATTGTCGATGATCCATCCGTGCAGCCGGTCGAAACGATCGCCACTCTCCTGCAGCGAGAGCATCGTGCTGAACTGTGCCTGGCCGCCCGGCCGCTTCAGGAAGACGACGAGTTCGCGCGCGACGGCGAGCGCCAATTTTCGGCCGAGATCAGCCTCGACCAGCGCAAGTGCCAGATCGATGCCAGCGGTGACCCCTGCCGACGTCCATATATTGCCGTCCTGAATAAAGATCGGGTCGGGTTCCAACCGCACATTCGGGAAGCGTTTTGAAAACTCCCTGCATCTGTTCCAATGCGTCACGGCGCGCCGTCCATCCAAAAGTCCCGCTTCGGCGAGCAGAAAGGCGCCGCTGCAGACCGAAGCGATCCGCCGCGCGCTAGCTGACCGCCGGCGGATCCAGTCGATAAGGGCCGTTTCCTCGCACGCTTTATTGACGCCGACACCACCCGCGACCATCAGGGTATCGATCGGTTCATCATCCTGGGGCAGCAATGCCGTTGCAAGTGTCAGCCCCGAGGTCGTCCCGGTCTGCCCGTTCATGGCCACCGCGATCGCGTCATAGGGCCTCGGCTGACCGGCAGCGAGGGCCTCCTCGTTGGCGCTCGTAAACACCTGCAATGGCCCGGTGACATCGAGCAGTTGGGCATCTTCAAAGGCGAGAATTTCAATGTGGCGCATGGTTGGCTCAAAATGAGGGGACTTTGGCAAATACGCCAGATGGTGATCGCGTAAGCTTGCCGGAGTCAACCACTGGAGATGCAAATATGACCATTCGCTTCGGACTGCTCGTTTTCCCCGGCATTCAGCAGCTTGACCTGACAGGGCCCTACGAGATCTTTGCCTCGACGGGGGGTGCGGAAGTCCATTTGATCTGGAAGGACACCTCGCCGATCATCTCTGCCACGAAACTGGTGCTTCAGCCGACGACAACCTTCGATGACTGCCCTCAGCTCGACGTCCTCTGTGTGCCCGGCGGCGGCGGCATCAATGCATTGCTTGAGGATGAGGCCGTATTGTCCTTTATCCGCGCACAGGCGGAGCAGGCACGTTTCATCACCTCAGTCTGCACCGGCTCCCTGGTGCTGGGCGCCGCCGGTCTGCTCAAGGGAAAGAGGGCGACGACGCACTGGAATGCCCAGGATTTTCTGGGGAACTTCAGCGCTATTCCAACCGCCGGCCGAATCGTCCGGGACGGCAATCTCATCACTGCCGGCGGCGTGACGGCCGGCATCGATTTCGGGCTGGCAGTCGTTGCGGCCCTTATTGGTCAGGAAGAAGCGGAAATGGTTCAGCTCTCGCTGGAATACGCGCCTGCCCCGCCGTTCCATTCGGGTACGCCGGAAGAGGCGACAGCCGATGTGCTCGCGAAGACGAAGCGACGCCTTGCCGGCACGCGGGCTGCACGAGAGGCGATCATCGCCCGATTGATGGCGTCTCAGAGCGAACCGGTTTAGGCGGGCATCGCAGAAACCAACCGAGAACATCTCGGCCTCCACGCCGGCGGTTGCTTCCTGTCGATGAGACAGTCGGAACCGCTGGCGATGTCACCGAAGTGCAATCGATTGCAGATAATGAAGTGGCGATTTATCACTGTATTTATCGAGGTTGCGATGAACAATCGGGCAAATAAGATACTTCCCCACCATCGGTTTTCACATTCGCTTGGCGCACCTCTGGCTCGGGTCCAGGGTGTTGTAGCGCATGTGTTCGAGGCACCGGAGAACCACCACGGTGCAAACCACCAGCATTTCACGGTGAAGATCGAAACCGTCCTGAAATTTGACGGCGGCGACGATGATATTACCGGACAGACAGTATTCGTTGCCGTGCGTTTCGGCGACAATGAAGGGCTCGATCATGAAATTCCCGACTTGAGGACAGGAAAGGCGATCGAGCTGCAGGGCGAGTACATTTCCATTGCGTCAGCCTACCCCACCGAAGACAACAGCAACCCGGTACTGCCGGTCCTCCACTTCACGCACCATCCCGTGGGTTACGTGCTGTATGAAGGGGTCCACTATAGCTGAGCTTCGAGTTTCAGAATTCCGCCAAGCCAGGAGCGTCAGGCAGGCTCTCCTGCCGCGTGCACCACGCTTGACTCAGGCATCAATTCTGCGACCGTGGGAATATGATACTGCGTCTAGCGTCCGCGGCAGAAAGGCTAATCGTATGAACGGATTTTGGTTTTTTCGCTTCATGCGCCTTTTTGTGACGACCTCGATCGCAGCAGTCGCCATGGCTCTTTCGCCGGCACTGCCGACGTCAACGGCTTATGCGCTTGATGCCGCTTCACAGACGAAAGCCTCGGACAATCAGATCCAGAAACTCATCGAGGTCTTGGGGCAGACCTATGCCCCGCAGGACCTTCGCCAGCGGCGGGCCGCTTTCGAAAGGCTTATGGCGTCTACGCCGGATCCGACGCGCGTCCAGATCCGTCATGTCGATGCCAACGGGGTCGACGCCGATCTAATATGGCCCGCACGACTGCACCATCCTATTGGTCGGCGCGCGATTCTCTATCTCCACGGAGGAGGGTTCTACAGCGGCTCGCTCAGAACACACCGGAATATAGCGGGCTCCTTTGCGAAGGCTGCGTCAGCCGATGTGCTCTTGGTCGATTATCGCCTGCTGCCGGAGAATAAGTACCCGGCCCAGATCGATGACACTCTGGCGGCCTATCGTTGGCTTCTTGCCTCAGGATATAAGGCCGAGAACGTGGTGATTGCCGGGGAGTCGGTGGGCGGAACACTGGCCATCGAGGCCACTCTCAACCAGCTTCGGATCAAGGCATCCTTGCCAGCGGCCGTAGTCGCGATGAGCCCGGTGACCGATTTCGCTGCAACGGGTGACTCCATGACCACAAATGCCGGGAACGATCCGTTCATGGGCAAGGCCGAGCTGGAGATCATCCGCAACGCCTACCTCGGCGACAAATCTCCGGTCTCTCCCGAGCGGTCCCCGCTCTATGCCGATATGACCGGCTTTCCGCCCTTACTCCTGCAGGTTGGTTCGCGCGAAACGCTGCTCGATGACACGCGCCGGCTGGAAGACAAGGCGCGCGGGGCCGGGGTCGACGTTACTACGGAGGTTTGGCCGGGCATGATCCATCAGTGGCAAATCTTCCCGTTCTGGATAGAGGATGCGCGCAAATCGAATAAAAAAGTCGCCGAGTTTGCCGTCTCTCATTTTGCCGACAGGCCTGACGAATAGGTAATCGATGGCTGAGAGGCGACGGCTCTACAGGCATTGAAACCGAGCACGAACTCGATCAGATCGCCCTGATATCAAGGTGTTTCCCAGCTATCATTTAGGTGCGCACGCTCGCGACAGGCCAATGCAGTCTGCCGCGTTCGTGAAAATGGTCATGGGCGTGATTTCAATGCGGCGGCTTGTCGTCGCTCCTTATCTTCTGCCCATCCAGATAGCCGTGCTCATATGCTTTGGCGCGACTGCTTTCCTCTGGATAGGGATTCTTCTCCGCCTCAGTCTCCCTTTTTCCGGCTTCAACGCCGCGCGCATAGGCGGCTTCATCATCGTCCTCGCCGCCAGTACCATTTCCTGCACCCTCTATCTTGGGCGGCTCCACCGAAGGTGGCTGAATGGGATTGGGGAGCCCCGCGTCCGGAGTCGGGACCGGTGACGTCGGATCATATTTTGCCATGGCATTGTCCTCCTGTAAGAAAACGCCATCGCCCCGCCGCGGTTCCCCGTGCGATCCCAATTCTGCTTCACTATACCGCCACCTGTTCGGCCGAAAGGCAGCCTACGCCGCGGACGTTCGTCATCTGCGAAAGCCAGGTCTCATTCGCCGCATCATCGATCCAACTTGAAGGAAAGTTGCACGCCGCGCGGCAAGGGCGGCAGCGGTCGGCTGATATCGACGCGGCGCTTCCAGGCGGCGCGCCGTTCCTGTTCACGTTCCCGCAGCGCTTTCGAGACTGCGACAAACGTCATGGCGCGTTCTATGACTTGTTCCGTTTTCGTCATGGATACCTCCATTTGTTCACTTTATGTTCTCATGATGAAGGGCAATAGTCAAGCCGCTGGCAAAGTCCCGCGCAAATGCATTCCGGCCTATCAATTGAACTCTATTGCCTTTGCGCCTCGTCCCATCTGAAAGGAAGGGAGCCAGCGAACAAAACTGACTGACGTGCCGGAACAAAAACCGCGAGATATCGTTCAAGTCTATTGGTTTCACCGGAGATTTGTCGGATGTCGCCGCGTGCCCAATGGAAGGGTTACTTGCAATTCGGTTTGGTGACTTGTCCCGTGGCGCTTTATACCGCGTCATCGACATCAGAGCGTGTTTCTTTTCACACCATCAATCGTGCGACGGGCAATCGTGTCCGGCGCGAATTCGTAGACAGCAGCAGTGGGAAACCCGTCGGACGCGAGGACCAGGTCAAAGGCTACGAAGTCGGCAAGGACGACTACGTGATCTTTGAGCCGGACGAAATTGCTGCCGTTGTTCCTGGAAGCGACAAGACCCTTCATCTCCAGGCATTTGTTGAATTCTCCGATATCGACGACGTCTATTTCGACAAGCCCTACTATCTCGCCCCGAGCGATCGCGGCAGCGAAGAAGCCTTTGCGTTGATCCGAGACGGCATGCAGAAGAAGAAGGTCGCAGCCATCGCGCGAACGGTGCTTTTCCGGCGCCTGCGGACGTTGCTGATCCGTCCCTACGACAAGGGGCTGCTCGCGACGACGCTGAACTTCGATTACGAGGTCCGCTCCGCGGACAAGGCTTTCGAGGATGTACCAGACATCAAAATCACGGGTGAAATGCTTGATCTCGCAAAGCATATCATCACCACGAAAAGCGGCACGTTCGACGCTCAGACGTTTGATGATCGCTATGAGGCGGCACTCACCGAGCTGATCAAGGCGAAGCTTGAAGGCCGCAAAATTACTGTCCGCAAAGAGCGCAAACCGGAAAAGGTTGTCGATCTCATGGAGGCGCTTCGCCAAAGCGCCGGCTTCAAGGGCGAAAAGAAGCAAACACCGAAACGATCCGCTTCCCATGCTTCCCGGCAGCGAAAGGCAGGTTGATCCATGGCGCTTGAGACCTATCGCGAAAAGCGGGATTTCTCGAAGACATCCGAGCCGAGGGGACGCACGCGCAAGACAGCCGCGCAGAACAGCTTTGTCATCCAGAAACATGCAGCGCGCCGGCTGCACTATGATTTTCGCTTGGAGCTTGACGGTGTTTTGAAGAGCTGGGCGGTCGCAAAGGGTCCGAGCCTGGTTCCGAGCGAAAAACGCCTGGCAGTCCAGGTAGAAGATCACCCGCTCGACTATGGTGATTTCGAGGGCACGATTCCCAAGGGCGAATATGGCGGCGGCTCGGTGATCGTCTGGGATCGCGGTACCTGGGAGCCGGACGGCGATCCGCACAAGGGCTTCAACAAGGGTCACATCGAACTCGAGCTGCATGGCGAGAAGCTCCACGGGCGCTGGCATCTGGTCCGCATGGCAAGGCGCGCCCGGGAGAAGAAAGACAATTGGCTGCTCATCAAAGGCGACGATGAGGCGGCCCGCCCCGAGGGTGCGGATGATATTCTCGAAGAGCGACCGGAATCGGTGAAGACGGGTCGGTTGATCGAAGAACTCGAAGGCGAAAAACCCGGATGGTCTTCGAAGACGGGCAAGATCGAGCAACCGTCGAATAGTGGCAAGCAACCCCAACGGGCCACAGTGAAAACTTCGGCTGATCCTTCGTCCGTGAAAAAGGCCAGGAAATCAGCTTTGCCTGATTTCGTGCCGCCGACCTTGGCGACGCTGACGAAGACGCCACCGAGCGGGAAGCAATGGCTCCACGAGATCAAGTTCGACGGCTATCGCCTGCAGGTCCGCATCGAGGACGGGCGCGTCAAGTTGCTGACGCGCAGCGGTCTCGACTGGTCGGAAAAATTCGGGAAAACGCTTCTTACCGAGCTCGCCCGTCTTCCCGTCAAGACGCTGCTTATGGATGGCGAATTGGTGGTCGAGACCGGTTCCGGCGCATCGGATTTTTCAGCCCTGCAGGCCGATCTGAGCGACGGCAGGAACGATCGTTTCGTCCTTTATGTCTTCGATCTCCTTTATCTCGATGGATATGATCTGCGCGATGCGCCGCTGACGGAACGAAAAAAAATGCTGGAGAGGATCGTACCTTCAGGGAATGGCAAACTCCGCTTCAGCAGCGATTTCGATGCCGATGGCGAACTCATGCTGGAGCATGCCTGCCGCCTAAGCCTGGAAGGCATCGTGTCGAAGCGCGCCGATGAACCCTATCGCTCAGGCCGCGGCAAAGGTTGGCTGAAGTCGAAATGTTCCTTCCGGCAGGAGTTCGTGATTGCAGGTTATGTCCCGTCATCGACGGCGCGCAAGGCGATCGGCTCCCTCGTGCTCGGCATTTTCGACAAGAGCGGGCTGCAACATGTCGGTCGCGTCGGCACGGGGTTTACCAACAAGGTTGCCGAAGATCTCTATTCTCAACTCGAAGCCATGCGGGCGGATGAAAGCCCGTTCGACAAACGCCTTGGTGCCGACGAAGCGCGCGGCGTCCGTTTCGTTCGTCCGGAACTGGTCGCTGAAATCGAGTTCCGCACCTGGACAGCGGATGGCCTGCTCCGGCACGCCGCATTCCGCGGTCTGCGCGAAGACAAGCGGGCGACCGAAATTGTGCGAGAAACCTCCGCCAGTTCGGCTACGGAACCCGAGCTGCCGAAGCGGACGGTCGTTCTCACGCACCCCGATCGTATCTATTGGCCGGACGAGGGCGTTACCAAGGAAGGTCTCGCCGATTATTACACCGATATCTGGAAATACATGGCACCATTCGTCGTGCAGCGGCCATTGGCTTTGCTGCGTTGTCCCGACGGCATCAATGGCCAAAGCTTTTTCCAGAAGCACGCATGGAAAGGCCTGAACAAGAACATCGTTCTCATCCATGATCCGAAGGAAAAGGATGAGGCCCCTTTGGTCAGCATCGATGATCTCGATGGCTTGCTTGGTCTCGTGCAGGCGGGATCGTTGGAACTCCACCCCTGGGGCATTACAATCGCCGATTGGGAACATCCCGACATGATCATCATGGATCTCGATCCCGGTCCCGGCGTGCTCTGGGAGCGGGTGACCGAAGCGGCGGAAGAAACGCGCAACCGCCTGCAAGAGGCTGGCCTTGCCGCCTTCATCAAGACGTCAGGCGGCAAGGGTCTGCATGTCGTGTCGCCATTGAAACCAACGGCAGACTGGCCGGCCGTTAAAGCCTTCACGAAATCCATTGCCGATCAGATGGCCGCCGACAGTCCCGAGCGCTACGTTTCCACCATCACCAAATCGAAGCGCCAGGGTAAAATCCTGGTCGACTATCTGCGCAACCAGCGCGGTTCGACGGCGGTGGCGCCCTATTCGACGCGAGCGCGGCCGGGTGCCGCGGTCTCGATGCCACTCGCCTGGGATGAACTCAGTCCCGCGATCGGGCCGGCCTACTTCACGGTCAATAATACTCCCAACCGGCTCGCGGCGCTTCGCTCCGACCCTTGGGAAGATTTTCGGGCAGCCGCAGCGCCTTTGGAAAAAGCAAAATCCAGAAAGAGTAGAGCGCACTAGAGCCGGGCTTTGATGTAATCGCGAAATGCCTTTGCGCGAGCGGTCATCTGCCGTCCGGGTGCGCTGATTGCGTGGAGCGTGAGACCCGACCAACTCCAATCGGGCAGGACGCGAACGAGCCTCCCGGTCGAGACCGAATTGACAACGACAATTTCGGGAAGAGGCGCGATTCCAGCCCCGGCCTCCGCGAGTTTTAATACGCATGCGAAGTCGCTTGCTCGCACGTCGGCGCGCAGAGAGACCCTTTCTTCTCGCGCGCCGTTGGAGAGCGAGAGGTGTGTCACGCCCGGTCGCTCGCGCGGCAGAACAAGCGCATGTCGCTCGAGATCTGCTGGAACCTCGATGGGACCGCTCCCTCGCAGATAGGATGGCGCCGCGAACATGCTGACTTTCATTTCCGCGATAGGAAATGCTTGAAACTGCATATCGGGCATTTGTGCCAAGCCCACTCTGAGCGCGAGATCGATGCGATGTGCGACAGGATCCAATGTCGCGTCCGTTGCGATAACCTCAATGGCGATCTGCGGATAATCCTGCCGAAACGACGTGATAATCTCCGGCAACACCTCGATCGCGATATCAATAGGCGCGGTTATTCGGATCGTCCCACGCGCGATCGACCGGGACCTCCGGACACTCGCTCCGGCGTCATCAAGCAGCGCCAAGGCAGGCATGGCCTTATCGTAGAATTCCAGTCCTTCGGCGGTACAAGAGACGGAGCGGGGAGAGCGTGAAAGCAACCGGACGCCAACCGCCTTCTCGAGTCGCGAAATCCGCCGACTGATGCTGCCTTTGGTCTCGTTCAATTGCCGAGCTGCCGCCGATAGTGTTGCAAAGTCAACAACGGCGCAAAAGGCGCGTACGTCATCGATCGAGCCCGAGAAGGTTTCCATATCAGCAACCATATGTTCCTAAATGCAGATCTGACGCGAATTCGTAAACCATGATTTTTTGTTTGCAATATCACCCCGGAAGGAATTCGTTATGTCTGAATATGCTTTGCCAAGAAAATGGTCGCCGAAGACGGCTGCTCTGATCGGCATGCGCGTCATTCTCGCGGCCCTCTTTGCTGCCGCAGCGCTCGCAAAAATCGCCGGCGTGCCTCAAATGGTTCAGGAGTTTGACACTATCGGTCTCGGCCAATGGTTTCGTTATTTCACGGCAGTTGTTGAATTGGCCGGAGCAGGCCTGACCATCTGGCCACGCCGGTCGGCCATTGGCGCTATTCTGCTTACAGGCGTTTGTGTTGGGGCATTCTTCACACAACTCTTGGCGTTGCATGGCGATGTCATACACACGATCATTTTGGGCGCTGTCGCAGGCGGTCTAGCTTTTATGCAGCGCAGCCAGCTTATTCAAACCCGCTAACCGTCGGGTTCGAGTGAACATATGAACAAGCGCAATCCGATCAAGTCCTCGCCATCTACATTGGCGCCTGTACTATTTGCTTTGGCAATCGCTGCGATGCTGGGGTGGGCTTCGGCGATCGCGCCCGCTTTCGCAACGCAATCAAAGCCGCAGGAACATAAGGTCGTGTTTCAAGTGGACAGCAATGATGTCACGGCCATGAAACATGCCATCAGCGGTTCCATCAACGCAGCCCAATATTATAAATCCAAGCACGAAGGCATTTCGATCGAGATCGTTGCCAACGCTGCTGGAATCGAGATGTTTCGAGACGACACGTCGCCGCTGAAGGATGCCATAGCGGCCCTGCGCACGATAGTTCCAGGCATCACGCTCAGCATGTGCGGTTCTTCGAAGGCAATTGCCGAGCAGAAGGAAGGCCATCCGCTGCCGCTGATCGAAGGGGTCACGGTCGTGCCCTACGGTGTCGGGCGATTGATCGACCTCGAGGAACATGGTTGGGCCTATATTCATGCCTAGCCATCGGTCGCGTGTAACCTACAGCCGGCGGACATTGCTGCGCGGAATGGCCAGTGGCGCCGCGCTTTCCTTCCTGTCGCGGTCGGATCTTGCGAAGGCGAGCGATGACCCTCCCGTCTTTGAAAACGTGCGGCACCAATTTACGCTGCTGGAGCCTGCAAGAAACCTGCAGCCGACAAAACTCGCGGATCTTCGTGGAAACCAGCTCGATTTTCGACCGGAGCCGGGGCGGGTAACGCTCATTAATCTCTGGGCTACTTGGTGCGTCGCCTGCCGTACCGATCTGCCGGCACTTGATAAATTTTCACGCCAAATGGGTAGCCAAGCCACCGTCGTTGCCGTTTGCGTCGATCTCTCAGACGGTGCTCGGGTCGCTGAATTTGTTCAAGACCTGGGGATCAAGCATCTTCGTGTCCTGATCGATCCGAGCGCGTCGCTCACGCAACCGCAAGCACCCGCTGAAGCGCCGCTGCCGCTATACGGCATGCCGATCACCTATCTTCTAACCCCGAAAGGCCGGATCGCGGGCTTCATTGAAGGGGCGTCCGACTGGCTTTCTCCTGATGGTCAAGCCCTCATAAATTACTATGCTTCGTTTTGAGCTACTATGCAGGGAGATTGCATTGTTGCCGGACAAGGTGGATGGCCATTGCTGGTCTACTCGAAATTCCGGACAGAAAACTGCTATGCGCTTTGCCTGGAATTGCGTTAGCGCTTGGCTTTCGAGGCAGCGGCCACGCTCTTTTTCAATGCATCCAGGATGTTGATGACGTTGCTCGGCGGCGCTTCGGCTTCCGGCTTGGCTTTGGCCGGCCGTTTGCGGCCCTTCTTTTTCGCGGCAATCAGTTCATGCAGCTTGTCCTGCACCGGGTCGCTTGCCATCGACGGCGTCCAGGGCTTCGTCTGCTCGTCGATCAATTGCAGGACAAGCGACATCAAGGACGGATCGGTCTTGTCCGCCTTGATCGTTTCGAAATAGATGGCTTCGTCGCGAACCTCGTCGCCGTACCGCAATGTCCATAACACGATGCCTTTGTCCCGAGGCTCGAGCATGACGGCCCGCTCGCGGCGATACATGACAAGGCGGGAGATGCCGACGGTCCCGGTCGCCGCCATGGCATCGCGGATGACACAGAAGGCTTCCTCGCCGACGGGATCGTCCGGGGTCAGATAATGCGGCTGGTCGAGCCAGATCCATTCGATGGAATCGCGCGGTGCGAAGACATCGATATCGATCGTGCGGGTGCTCTCGAGCGCGACGGAATCCAGTTCGTCGTCTTCGATCAGCACATAATCGCCCTCGCCACGCTCATAGCCTTTGACCTCGTCATCCTCCTTCACGGCGTTGCCGGTGACGGAATCGACATATTGGCTGACGACGCGGTTCCGGGTCTCGCGATTGAGGGTGTGGAATCGGATCTTCTCATTCGCGGAGACGGCCGGCGCCATCGCGACGGGGCAGGTCACGAGCGAAAGTTTGAGATAGCCTTTCCAGAACGAACGCGGCGCCATGAATCGATCTCCCGATTCCAAAACGAACGGGAAGCATGGCGCTTTGTTCCATGGCTATTCTCGGGGTCGGCTATTCGGCCGCCGTCGCAAGGCATCCATCGATGATCCCGCGGATTTCGGCTCGGCAGGAACCGCAATTGGTTCCGGCGTTCAGCGCTTTGCCGACCGCCTCGACGCTGTGGCAGCCATTGCGAACCGCACCGACGATCTGGTTGACGCCGACGCCGAAACACGAGCAGACGGTTGCGCCGGGATCCGGGGTGTTGGCGCCCGGCCGGCCGGCGACGAGCGCAAAGCGTTTGCGCATATTGCCGTGCGATGCGGACAGTTGCGCAATCGCCCAGTTGCGGGCGACGGCCACTGGCTGGCGGGCCAGAAACAGCGCCACAATCAGCCTGTCTCCGTCGAAGAAGGCTAGACGCAGATCGCCAGAGGTTTGATCGGCATAACCGAGCGGTTCGACGTCTGCAGGAATGTCGAACGTGGCGCGGCACCAGTCCGCCCAGTCTTCTGCAGCGTCGTCGAAAGCCAGCTCCATCCGCCATCCGCCATCGGCCTTGGCGAGCGCCCAATAGGCGGCCTCCAGACGCTGCGGCTTTGCCACGGAAACGGCAAAGCCATAGCGGGATGCCTTGAAGGGACGTGCCGCAACAGCGACATTTTTCGAAGCCGGCTGGCCGGAAAAGGGATCGGTCAGCGGCGCGACGACGGTATCGATACGCGCCTTTGCGGCGAAACTGTCGTTCCAATGCATCGGCACGAACAGGCTGCCGCGCGCCTGTCGTTCCGTCACCAATGCCCGGACGGTTACCTTGCCTTGTGGGCTTTCGATCTCGATCAGGCTTGCGTCGCTGACGCCGATTTCGATCGCATCGCGGGGATGGATTTCGGCAAAGGGCTCGGCAATATGCGCCGACAACCGGGCGCTTTTGCCGGTGCGGGTCATCGTATGCCATTGGTCGCGGATGCGGCCCGTATTGAGTGTGAACGGGAATTCTGCGCTCGTGCGGTCCGAAACCGGCATCTTTACGGCCACGAAACGGGCCTTGCCATCGGCATGAAAAAAACCGCCTTTGGCGAAGAAGCGCGACGTCTGCGGTGCTGATCCCGCAGGCTGCGGCCATTGGAACGGCGAGAGCGCGTCATAGTCGTCGGCCGTTATCTCCTCGCAGGCACCGATATCGAAATCCCGGCTGCCATTATTTTCAAAGCTGGAAAGGGCGGCATGTTCGGCAAAAATGCTGGCTCTCGAGCCGAAGGAGAAGGCCTCGGCAAATCCCATCCGACGACCGACTTCGGCCATCTGCCACCAATCCGGCTTGGCCTCGCCAGGGGAGGGGAGAAAGCCCCGCTGCCGGGAAATCCGGCGTTCGGAATTGGTGACGGTGCCGTCCTTTTCGCCCCAGCCGAGGGAAGGCAGCAATACATCGGCGTGTCGTGCCGTATCCGTCAATTTCAGGACATCGGAAACGACGACGAAGGGACAGGCCTTGATGGCCGCTTCCACGGCATCGGCATCCGGCATCGAAACAACCGGATTGGTCGCCATGATCCACAAGGCTTTGACGCGGCCATCGGCAACGGCGCGAAACATGTCGACGGCCTTCAGTCCCGGCCGTTCGGCGATAACGGGGGATTTCCAGAAGCGCTGCACGCGATCGCGATCGCCTGCATTTTCGATCGCCATGTGGGCGGCAAGCATATTGGCGAGCCCGCCAACTTCGCGTCCGCCCATGGCATTCGGTTGGCCGGTTAGTGAGAACGGCCCCATGCCGGGACGGCCGATGCGTCCCGTGGCGAGATGGCAATTGAGGATGGCGTTGACCTTGTCGGTACCGGAGGACGATTGGTTGACGCCCTGGCTATAGCAGGTCACCACCTTTTCCGTCGTCTCGAACAAGCGGAAGAACTCGCGCAGTTGCATTGCCGGCAGGCCGGTCTTGTCGAGCAGGTCGCCGAAGCTCAGCGCCGAGGCTTCCGCGAAAGCGTCCGAGAAGCCCTCCGTGTGGAGCGCGATGAAATTCTGATCGATGGCGGAGCTCTGGGCGAGGCGCGCAAGCAGACCGGTGAATAGCGCCACATCGCCGTCCGGACGGATTGCCAGATGCAGGTCGGCAATGTCGGAGGTCATCGTTCGGCGCGGATCGATGACGACGACCTTCATTCCAGGGCGTTCGGCTTTCGCGGCAGCAAGGCGCTGGTAGAGGACCGGATGACACCAGGCGAGATTGGAGCCGGTCAGGATCACCAGATCGGCCAATTCGATGTCCTCGTAGGTGCCGGGCACCGTATCGGAACCGAAGGCACGGCGGTGGCCCGCGACCGAGGAAGACATGCAGAGGCGCGAATTGGTATCGATGTTGGCCGAGCCGATAAAGCCCTTCATCAGCTTGTTGGCGACGTAGTAATCTTCGGTCAGAAGCTGACCGGAGACATAGAAGGCAACCGAATCCGGACCATGCGCGGCAACGGTTTCGGAAAAGCGCTTTGCCACCAGATCAAGAGCGTCGTCCCAGTTCGCGCGTTGACCGCCGACTTCTGGATAGAGAAGACGGCCGTCAAGATCGATCGTCTCCGCGAGCGCCGACCCCTTGGAACAGAGGCGCCCGTAGTTGGAGGGATGATCGGGATCGCCTTTGACGGAAACCTTGCCGTCATCATCGATGCTCGCAATGACGCCGCAGCCTACGCCGCAATAGGGGCAGGTCGTTTTGGTCTCAGCGGGCATTGAGGCGTCCTCCAACAGCCGAAGATATTGCCGGGCGCAAGACCATCTATTCCGCCGCCATCATGAGACTATCGAGCCTGATCGATAGCACTCCGCCCTCATTGCGCACCGGGATGGTGCGGACCGAACCTTCATCCGCCCCGAGCGCCTTGCCGGTTTCAAGCGAGATGACCCAATTGTGCAGAGGGCAAGTGACGGCTGCACCGTGCACGATCCCTTGCGAAAGCGGTCCGCCCTTGTGCGGGCAATGATCCTCGATGGCGAAGACTTCGTTTTCGGCAGTACGGAAGACCGCGATCTTGCCCTGCGGCGTCTTCACGCAGCGCGCGCCGCGCAGCGGGATATCCGAAATGTCGCCGATTTCAATCCAGTTCATGCTCATCTCCTTACTCGGCGGCCTGCGGGTAGCCGATCGTCGCCATCGGCTTGAACTCATGCTTGTCCTTGCCGGAGACGCGCTCCGACCAGGGGTCGACCTGGGCGAATTTCTGGCTGAAGACGAAGCGCTCGTAGTAAGCCTTGCGCTTTTCGGCATCTTCCATGATCTGGCGGCGGATTTCGTCAAGACCGATGCGCTTGGCCCATTTGTAGATGCGCTCGAGATAGCGGGCTTGTTCGCGGTACATCTGAGTCAATGCCACGATATGCTCGAGCGCCTCGTCCTCGGTTTTGACGAGGCCAAGCACTTCCGTGCCCTTGATGTCTAGACCGGCAGCGCCTGCGAAATGAATCTCGAAGCCGCTGTCGACGCAGATGACACCAATGTCCTTGCAGGTCGCCTCGGCGCAATTGCGCGGACAGCCGGAAACCGCCATCTTGAGCTTTGCCGGCGTCCACGAGCCCCACATGAATTTTTCGATGCGGATGCCCAGGCCGGTCGAATCCTGCGTGCCGAAGCGGCACCAATCGGAGCCGACGCAGGTCTTCACCGTGCGCAGGCCCTTGGCATAGGCCTGGCCGGAGATGAAGCCCGCCTTGCCGAGATCGGCCCAGACGGCGGGCAGGTCCTCCTTCTGCACGCCGAGCAGGTCGATGCGCTGGCCGCCGGTCACCTTCACCATCGGAATCTCGAATTTGTCGACAACATCGGCAATGGCGCGCAGCTCGTTCGAACTGGTCACGCCGCCCCACATGCGCGGCACGACCGAATAGGTGCCGTCCTTCTGAATATTGGCGTGAACGCGCTCATTGATGAAGCGCGACTGATAATCGTCGGCATATTCATCCGGCCAGTCGCAGACGAGATAGTAGTTCAACGCCGGCCGGCATTTCGCGCAGCCGCACGAAGTCTTCCACTCCAGCTCCTGCATGACGGCGGGGATGCTCTTCAGCCCCTTGGCCTTGATCAGCCGGCGTACATCGTCATGGCCGAGCTCGGTGCAGGCGCACATCGGCTGCACGGCCTTCGGATTGTAGCTGTCGCCAAGCGTGATCGTCATCAGTTGCTCGACGAGCCCGGTGCAGGAGCCGCATGAGGCGGACGCCTTGGTATGGGCGCGCACCTCATCCAGGGACGTCAGACCCTTGGCAGTGATCGTCGAGGTGATCTTGCCCTTACAGACGCCGTTGCAGCCGCAGATTTCCGCATCATCCGGCAAGGCTGCAACGGCCGCCATAGGGTCCAGCGGGGACCCTCCCTGGTAGGCCTGGCCGAAGATCAGCGTCTCGCGCATCTCCGAAATATCGGTCGCCTTCTTCTTCAGGTCGTTGAACCATGCGCCGTCAGCAGTCTCGCCGTATAGCACGGTGCCGATGACGCGATTGTCCTTGAGGATCACGCGCTTGTAGACGCCGGCTGCAGCGTCGCGCAGAACGATTTCCTCGCGATCGTCGCCATCTGCAAAGTCTCCGAGAGAAAAGAGATCGATGCCGGTGACCTTGAGCTTGGTCGGCGTGTCGGAATGCACGAAGGCGGCGGAGCGGTCTCCCGACAAATGCGAAGCGGCGACACGAGCCATTTCATAGAGAGGCGCCACCAAGCCGTAGACCATGCCGCCCACCTCGGCGCATTCGCCAAGCGCCATGATGTCGCCATCGGACGTGTTCATGCCATCGTCGACGACGATGCCGCGGTTGACGGCGATACCGGCGTCCTTCGCGAGCCCGACGCTTGGGCGGATGCCGACTGCCATGACGACGAGGGTCGCGGGAATGATGCGGCCGTCTTCAAGCTCGATGCCCTCGACTTTGCCGTTCCCGACAATCGCTTTGGTATTGGCCTTGGTAATGACTTTGATGCCGCGCTCTTCCACCGCCTTTTGCAGCAGATAGCCCGCAGCCGGGTCGAGCTGGCGTTCCATCAGCGTCGGCATGACATGCAGAACGGTGACATCCATCCCGCGGGAGGCAAGGCCGGCAGCAGCTTCGAGGCCGAGGAGACCGCCGCCGATGACGATCGCCTTTTCGCGCGACTGGGCGGCAAGCAACATCGCCTGCACGTCGTCGAGGTCGCGATAGGTGATGACGCCGGGTAGATCCTTGCCTGGCACCGGAATGATGAAGGGCACTGAACCGGTTGCGATCACCAGCTTGTCGTAGTTCTCGGTGACGCCGTGATCGGAGGTGACCGTCTTGGCCGCCCTATCGATATTGATGATCCTGTGACCCTTATAGAGGGTGATGTTGTTTTTGATGTACCAGCCATCGCCATGGATGATGATCTGCTCGTAGTCCTTTTCGCCGGAAAGAACCGGCGACAGCATGATGCGGTCGTAATTGACACGCGGCTCGGCGTTGAAGATCGTCACTTCATACTGGCCGGGCGCCTTTTCGAGGAGGTGCTCCAGCATGCGGCCGGGCGCCATGCCGTTGCCGATGATGACAAGTTTCTGGGTCATAGGGAATTCCGATCCGAATTACTGGGCAAAAACGCTGGTGTTTGCGGCCGATGCGCTGCTCCGCTGCAACTGCCGGATGGAGAAATGCATCCACACCAGCGAGATGGCGACGATCGCGAAGAGCAGCATGAAGCAACTCGACCAGAGGCCGGTCATATCCTTGAGCAGGCCGAAGGCGATCGGCAGGATGAAGCCGCCAAGGCCGCCCATCATGCCGACGATACCGCCGACAGCGCCGACGGCGCCGGGATAATAGGCGGGGATGTGCTTATAGACGGCCGCCTTGCCGAGGCTCATGAAGAAGCCAAGGATGAAGATGACGACGATGAAGATGGCCGGCGTGATGCCGAAGGCCGGGCCTGCTGCCGTTGCGGCCGGCAGCGAAAGGATCAAGGTGGTGACTGCCGACACCGCCAGCATCGTGTACATGACGCTTCGTGCGCCCTTCTTGTCGGAAAGCATGCCGCCGAAGGCGCGGAAGATGCTGCCGGGAATGGAATAGGCTGCGGCGACCATGCCGGCAGTCTCGAGGTTGAAGCCGTAGACGCCGACCAGATAACGGGGCAGCCAGAGCGACAGGGCGACGAAGCCGCCGAACGCGAAGAAGTAATAGAGCGAGAAGCGCCATACCTGCACGTTTTTCAACGGCGCGAATTCCTGCAGGAGGCTCTTGGATGCGCCGCCGCCATTGCGACGGGCGCGGAAGGCCGGATCGTCCGTCGTGGTGAACCAGAAGACGATTGCCATGACGGCAAGCACCAGCGCCCAGATCTCCGCAACAGCCTGCCAGCCCCATGCAAGGAGAACGAAGGGGGCTGCGAACTTGGTCACCGCGGCACCGACATTGCCGGCGCCGAAGATGCCAAGCGCCGTTCCCTGCTTTTCGGGCGGGAAGAAGGGCGAGATATAGGCGACGCCGACTGCGAAGGAGCCGCCGGCAAGACCGACGCCGAGGCCGGCGATCAGCATCTGCGTGTAGGTGTGGGCATAGGAGAGCAGGAAGGTCGCCACTGCGGCGGCCAGCATGGTGAGCGTGTAGACGAGCCGGCCGCCATAACGCGTGGTCCAGATGCCAAGAACAATGCGGACGATCGAACCGGTCAGAACCGGAGTACCGACCAGCAGGCCGAACTCGGCCTCATTCAGGCCGAGCTCCTGTTTGATGCGAATGCCGATGATCGCGAAGATCGTCCACACGGCAAAACAGAGCGTGAATGCGAGTGTCGATATCCACAGCGCGCGTTGCGGTGCGTCAGAGGACGATGTCGGCGTTTGGTCAAAAGCAGGCATAGCTTCTCCGTGCGCGACAACGTCGCGCCTTCCTGGGTTCAAGTTGAAACAAAAAAGCTGCCGGCCAGGGTTCGCGCACGCTGGGAGCGCGTTCGTCAATCCTGATCAGCAGCTTTGCTTGGGGCGCCCCACGTTGGACGCCAATCTGTGAGCCTTATCGGCCTCAAAAATAAGAAAGCAAGTTGCGTGCCAAATTCATGACGCCAAGAAAATCTAGTATTATCAAAGGGGAAGGAAATTGTTGATCCGCTGACGGCATGGTCAAATCTTGGGCGGCCTTTGCTGCGGTGCACATTAATCGAGCAAGGCGCTCTGGCGAAAGCCGATAAAACAATGCCGCCGGGTGGCGGCATTTTGGGCGAGTTGCGCTGTGTTGCTTGGCCGCTGGGGCCTAAATGCGTTCGATCAGTCCCACGCGCATTTCGACGGTTCACGAAGCCTTGGCTTCGAAAGTGGGCGGAAAATCACCGAGCGACTTTGCCTTGAGGATCAAGCCTTCGATATCCTGCTCGACGATCGCTTCAAGGTCGGCGAAGCTGTCGATGACATAGTAGATCGGCTGGACGATATCAATCCGATAGGGGGTCCTGAGGACCGTCAGCAGATCGAACGGCCTGAATTCGCAGGCCTTGCCCTCCATTGCCGCCTTCGCTTCACTTGGCGATGAGACGATGCCCGCGCCGAAGCAACGGCGGCCTTGCGGCGTATTGATCAGGCCGAATTCGACGGTGAACCAGAAAATGCGGAACAGATGCCAGGAATAGCCTTTGCCGAGGCGCACGGCGGTTTCGCCGAAATGTCGAACGAAATTGGCATAGCTCTGGTTGGTCAGCAGCGGGCAATGGCCGCATACCTCGTGGAACAGGTCAGGCTCCTCGATATAGTCGATATGCTCGCGACGGCGCAGGAAGGTGGCGAGCGGAAATTTGCCTTGCGACAGGAGTTCATAAAAGCGCGAGGGCGGAATGAGCGCCGGTACACCTTCGACGCCGAAGCCGGTGGTCTCGTTCAGCCGTCGGTTGACATCGAGAAGCTGAGGCACCTTGTCCGACTTGAGCCCCAGGGTTTTGACGCCCTCGAGATATTCGCGGCAGGCCATATTGGCCAGCAGCTTCATTTGACGCTCATAGAGTTCGCCCCAGATCGCATCTTCTTCGGCGGTGTAATCGTATAAACCGTCCGGGCCGGGCAGTTTGGCGGTGTAGCTGCTTTCCTTGGTCATGCTAATCCTCCCAGCCAGTGCGGCTCTCCTGCAATTGTGCTCCGAGCGGGGAGGATTTTCTTTTCTTTTATGCTGGCTATTGCCATATTGGTGGCAAATATTCTCGAATATGGCGCTGAAAATGAAAGAACATGGGAATTTTCATCGCAAGCTTCTGCAGCTCATCCAGGCCGATGGCAGCCTTTCGCTGGCAGACCTGGCGGAAAAAGCCGGCATGTCTCAGAGTTCGGCCTGGCGGAAGATCCAGGAGCTGGAAGCTGACGGCGTTATCCGCAAGCGTGTGACACTGCTCGATCCGGGAAAACTCGATCTCAAGCTCTGCGTGATCGCGCATGTTACACTGGAGGATCATCACGAAGAGGCGGTGGCGTCTTTTGCCTCGGTGGTGCTGGAGCGACCGGAGATCATGGAGTGCTACGCATTATCCGGCGCCTTCGACTATATGCTGAAGATCCGGGCGAAGGATGTGGAAAGCTATGAGGCTTTCATGACCCGATACCTCATGCGCAACCCGCATGTGCGCACGGTCGTATCAAGTTTTGTGCTGCGCGAGCTGAAATTCTCGACCGAGTTGCCGATCTAGCGCTTGTCGCGCCGCATTCGCGCGTGCTGATAACTCAGCGCACACTATCGCCATGCCAACTATGCGGCATGAGCACCGGAAACCCTTCGAACGTCTTGAGCGTGTCGAGGACAATCGAAGTCTTCACGTGCTGCACCGACTCGTGGGGCAGCAGGACGTCGTTTACGAACCTTGAAAGGTCGTTGAGCCCGCGCGTCGCCACCTTTAGGTGATAATCCATTTCACCCGTCAGCGCATAGGCTTCGAGAACCTCCGGCAGCCCGTTGATCAGTTGGGAAAATCTGCGGGCATTGTCTCTGTTATGGGTTGCGAGGGTCACGGAAATGACCACCAGCATATCCAAACCCAGCTTCTGCCGGTCCAAGTTGGCCTGGTAGCTGCGGATATATCCCTCGGACTCCAATCTGGTCCGCCTTCGCGAGCATTGCGAGGGCGAAAGCGCGATCCGCTCGCCCAATTCGTTGTTCGTCAACCGGCCGTCTTTCTGCAGTTCCTGCAGCAGGCGCAAATCCAATTTATCGAGCTGTTCATCCATTGCGCAAAATCTCAAAAACTCTCACGATCCGTGCATAATATCTTCCTGGGGCATGAAGAATGCAAGAACTTTGCGCGCGTTTTGGGCCACACTTTGCATATGAAATTCATCTTCTCTGAAGGAGAAAGAAAATGGGTCCTTTTCCGCACGATGCGCCGCCTTCGGAAATAACCGCCGACAATCCGGCCGGCACCGATGGCTTCGAATTCGTTGAATTTGCTCATCCCGAGCCCGAAAAACTGCGCGAGCTCTTCACGCGCATGGGTTACGTTGCGGTCGCAAAGCACAAGACGAAAGACATCACTGTCTGGCGGCAGGGCGATATCAACTATCTCCTGAACGCCGAACCCGGCAGCCATGCCGCTCGTTTCGTTGCCGATCATGGTCCCTGCGCCCCGTCGATGGCCTGGCGCGTCGTGGATGCCAGGCATGCATTCGAACATGCGGTGGCAAAGGGTGCCGTTCCCTATGAAGAGGATGACAAGGCGCTCGACGTCCCGGCGATTGTCGGCATTGGCGGCTCGCTGCTTTATTTCATCGAGACATACGGTGAGAAAGGATCGGCTTACGACGCCGAGTTCGATTGGTTCGGCCAGCGCGACCCGCGCCCCGAAGGAGTCGGTTTCTATTATCTCGACCACCTGACGCACAATGTCTTCCGCGGTAACATGGACAAGTGGTGGGCTTTCTATCGCGAGCTGTTCAATTTCAAGCAGATCCACTTCTTCGATATTGACGGGCGCATCACCGGTCTGGTGAGCCGGGCGATCACGTCACCCTGCGGCAAAATCCGCATTCCGCTCAATGAATCGAAGGACGATACGAGCCAGATCGAGGAGTTTCTGAAGAAGTACAAGGGCGAGGGTATCCAGCACATCGCGGTCGGAACGGAAGACATCTACGAAGGCACCGACAGGCTTGCCGCAAACGGTCTCCGCTTCATGCCGGGTCCTCCGGAGACCTATTACGACATGTCCTATGACCGCGTGAATGGCCATGACGAACCCATCGAACGTATGAAGAAACATGGTATCCTCATCGACGGCGAAGGTGTGGTGAATGGCGGCATGACGAAAATTCTGCTCCAGATCTTCTCCAAAACCGTCATTGGTCCGATCTTCTTCGAGTTCATCCAGCGCAAGGGCGATGAAGGCTTCGGAGAAGGCAACTTCCGTGCTCTTTTCGAGTCGATCGAGGCGGATCAGATCAAGCGTGGCGTCATCGGCACTGCCGCAGAGTGATCTTTCGGCGACCCTGCGCACAGGTGGGGTCGCCCCAATTTTCGGGAGGAATTGAGCGATGGATCAGACGAGAACCCGGGGTTCCGATCGCCGGTCTGCGGCGGCGGAGACGCTGCAATATATGCCCGGCTTCGGCAACGACTTCGAAAGCGAGTCGCTGCCCGGCGCTTTGCCGCAAGGCCAGAACAGCCCGCAGAAATGCAATTACGGTCTCTATGCCGAACAGCTTTCGGGTTCACCGTTCACCGCTCCCCGCGGAACGAATGAAAGATCATGGCTCTATCGTATTCGCCCGAGCGTGCGTCATACCCGCCGCTTTTCGAACGCTTCCTATCCCCTCTGGAAATCCGCACCCTGCCTTGACGAACATTCGCTTCCTTTGGGGCAGCTTCGCTGGGACCCGGTGCCCGTGCCGAACGAGAGGTTGACCTTCCTGGACGGGATTCGCACGATCACGACCGCTGGCGATGTCATGACCCAGACGGGCATGGCGTCACACGCCTATGTCTTCAACGAGGACATGGTGGACGATTATTCCTTCAATGCCGATGGCGAGCTGCTGATCGTGCCCCAGGTCGGTGCCATCAGGGTGTTCACCGAAATGGGCATCATGGACATCGAGCCCCTGGAAATCTGCGTCATTCCTCGCGGCATGATGTTCAAGGTGATGCGCAAGGGCGATGAGAAAGTCTGGCGCGGATATATATGTGAGAATTATGGCGCGAAATTCACGCTGCCGGATCGGGGGCCCATCGGCGCGAACTGCCTGGCAAACCCGCGCGACTTCAAAACCCCGGCTGCCGCCTTCGAGGACAAGGAAACGCCCTGCCGCGTGCATGTCAAATGGTGCGGAAAGTTCTATGTCACGGAAATCGGCCACTCGCCCCTCGATGTGGTCGCCTGGCATGGCAACTATATTCCCTACAAGTATGACCTGCGGACGTTTTCCCCGGTCGGCGCGATCCTGTTCGACCATCCCGATCCGTCGATCTTCACTGTACTGACCGCCCCAACCGAAAGTGCCGGCACGGCGAATGTCGATTTCGTGATCTTTCCGCCACGCTGGCTGGTGGCGGAACACACCTTCCGCCCGCCTTGGTACCATCGCAACATCATGAGCGAGTTCATGGGCCTGATCCATGGCCAATATGATGCAAAGGAGCAGGGTTTCGTGCCGGGCGGCATGAGCCTGCACAACATGATGCTTCCCCACGGGCCGGACGCATCGGGCTTTGAAAAAGCATCCAATTCCGAGCTTAAACCTGTAAAGCTGGAGAACACCATGGCATTCATGTTTGAGACCAGATTTCCGCAGCAGGTAACAAAATATGCGGCCGAGCTCGAAACGCGGCAGGACAATTACCTGGAGTGCTGGGACGGCCTGGAACGCCGCTTCGACGGCACTCCGGGCATCAAGTGAAATCCGGCCAAGCATCCTCTGACACTGGGATTGGAACATGAAGCTTGCGACTTTGAAAGATTCCACAAGGGACGGTCGGCTTGTCGTCGTCTCCCGCGACCTTACCCGATGCTCCGAGGTCGGTCACATTGCCCGCACGCTGCAGGCAGCGCTCGACGATTGGGAGCATGTGGCTCCGAGACTTGTGCTGATTGCTGAGGGTATCGAGACGGGAGCGCAGCCGACGATCCGGTTCCACGAACATGATGCTGCGTCGCCTTTGCCGCGGGCCTATCAGTGGGCTGATGGTTCGGCCTATGTCAACCATGTCGAGCTGGTACGCAAGGCGCGCAACGCCGTGATGCCGGACAGCTTCTGGGTTGACCCGCTGATGTATCAGGGGGGCTCGGACGGTTTCCTTGGTCCACGCGACCCTATCATGATGGCTGATGAGGCCTATGGGATCGACATGGAAGGCGAGGTTGCCGTCATCGTCGGCGATGTTGCCATGGGGTCCAGTCCGGAGGCCGCCCGCAGCGCCATCCGCCTGGTCATGCTCGTCAACGACGTGTCGCTGCGCGGCCTCATACCTGAAGAACTGGCAAAGGGATTTGGTTTCTTCCAGTCCAAGCCCGCATCGGCATTTTCTCCGGTCGCCGTGACGCCGGACGAACTTGGGGAGGCGTGGGATGGCGGCAGGCTGCATCTTCCGCTGCTCGTGAGCTTGAACGGCAAGGCGTTCGGCAAGGCAAATGCCGGTATCGACATGACGTTTGATTTTGGCCAACTGATCGCCCACGCCGCCAAGACCCGCAATCTGGTGGCCGGCACGATCATCGGCTCGGGAACGGTTTCCAACAAGCTCGATGGTGGGCCGGGCAAGCCGATCGACGACGGAGGAGACGGCTATTCATGCATCGCCGAGATACGGATGATCGAGACCATTGAAACCGGATCGCCGAAAACTCCATTCATGCAGTTCGGAGACCAGGTCCGCATCGAGATGAAGGATCGGACTGGGCATTCGATCTTCGGAGCGATCGAGCAGACGGTCGGAAAATATGAAGGATCGAAGACGCAATGAATGAGGTCGTTCTTTACGACTACTGGAGATCATCCGCGAGCTACCGTGTCCGCATTGCGCTCAATATGCTCGGGATCGACTATAAAACCGTGTCGATCAACTTGCTGGAAGGCGAGCAGCGGAGCGCGGATTATCTGGCGCTCAATCCGCAGGGGTTCGTGCCGACGCTGGTGATCGACGGGAGGACGCTGACGCAGTCGCTCGCAATCATCGAATATCTCGCCGAACTTCGGCCGGAGTGCGGATTGATGCCACAGGATATTGCGGACCGGCAGCACGTGCGAGCGCTTGCTTACGCGATCGCTATGGACATCCATCCCATCTGCAACACGCATGTCGTGGCGCATGTCATGACCATAACGGACAAGGCCGACGCCCGCGACGAGTGGATGAAGCACTTCATCGCGAGCGGACTTGGCAAACTGGAAGCAATGCTGGGCGAGAGCAAGGGAGAGTTCAGCTTTGGAGATCAGCCGACGATGGCGGATCTCTGTCTTGTTCCGCAGGTCTACAACGCCCGCCGCTGGGGGGTGGATATGACCGATTTCAAGCGCATCGTCGATATCGATGGCAAGTGCACCAAGCTGCCCGCCTTTCAGGCGGCGCATCCTGACCGCGTGAGACCATAACGGCAAATCCCATGACGAAGTCTGAAGAATCACTAGACTAAAGGGCCTCTTGGCGCGCCTTGAGGGTTCAAGGCTGGGCTGGCATCGAGAAATGCCACCATCCGTTTGATTTCGCGATGAAGAATCCTCCAGAAGACGTCTAAAGGAGAGGCTGCGAAGCCAGCCAACTTCAGGTTCAGGCAAGCCCCTTTTCGTACCCAGCATTTAAAGATTGGCGGAATCGAGTGGCCGATGCTCATTCAGAGCTTGGGCAAACATGCCGCCTGTTGGTTGTTGAGACGCTGGACTTAACGTTTAGGATTTGCGGGCATGACTACGATCGCTTCTTCCCTGACTGTCAATCAAATCAGACTTCTTTCGACAGCGTCGGTCGCGGCGTGGTCCACCGAAGATGTGGCATCGCTTTCCACGGCGCAGATCCAAGCGCTTTCTTCGGCTCAGATCGCAGCTTTGGATACCGAAGATGTTGACGTCCTCGACACCGAGCAATTGAGCGCCATTTCGCAAGGCGCCATAATTGGTTTGACGCTGGATCAACTGAGCGTTCTCGATAAGGTTTCTATTGAAAGTCTGAGTTCAGGCCAGGTTTCCGCGCTCACCACGACGCAGCTTCATGCTCTGACGACAGATCAGGCTGAGGCTCTGACGACGGATCAGGTCGGCGCCCTGAAGATGGCGCAACTCGCAGCCCTGAGTGCGGACGATATAGCGACGTTCTCGACCGCCGATATTGCGGCGATTGCCAGCAAAGCCGTCTCGGGTCTGGGCACGGACGCTGTCGCGGCGCTTTCTACCGATCAGGTTGCGGCACTGACGACGAGCCAGGTCAGCGCCCTCAAGACGACGCAACTCCAGGCCTTGGATACCGATCAGCTCGAGACCCTGTCGACGGATCAGATTGCTGCCTTGAACAGCGGCGCGATTGCAGGTCTGAGCACCGATCAGATCGCGGCCTTGAGTGCCGCCCAGGTCGAGGCTCTGACGCCGGCGCAGGTGAAGTCGCTGAGCTCGACGCAGCTCGCGGTCCTTGGTGCGGATGACATAGCCACATTCTCGACCGCCGATATGGCGGCGATCACGAATAAGGGCATCCTGGGCTTGGCTGCCAACATTGTGGGAGGTCTGAGCACCGACCAGATCGCCGCCCTCGGAACCAGCGCGGTCGCTGGCCTGACGACCGATCAGGTCGCGGCTTTGAGTGCTGATCAGGTTGAAGCCCTGTCGTCGACGCAGGTCAAGGTGTTGAGCTCGACGCAGCTTGCGGTCCTTGGCGCAGATAACATAGCGACATTCTCGACCGATGATGTCGCAGCGATCACGAACAGGGCCGTTCTCGGCTTGGATACGGATATGATCGCAGCGCTGTCGACCGATCAGATTGCTGCCTTGAACACCAATGCGGTAGCAAGTCTTACGACCGAACAGATTGCGGCCATGAGTACTGCTCAGGTCGAGGCCCTGTCATCGGCGCAGGTCAAGGTATTGAGTTCGACGCAGCTTGCGGCCTTGAGTGCGGAGGACATGGCGACCTTTTCCTCCGCCGATATCGGGGCAATCACGAACAAAGCGATCCCAGGCTTGAGCGCGGAAGTCATCGCGGAGCTCTCCACCGATCAGATCGCCGCATTGACGACGCTTCAGATCACGGGCCTCACGACGAAGCAACTTGATGCGTTGAGCACGGAGCAGGTCGAAACCCTGTCGTCGGCGCAGGTGGCGTCGCTGAGCTCGACGCAACTCGCGGCCCTGGGCACGGCGGACATCGCGACGTTCTCCACCGCCGATATAGCGGCAATTGCCAGCAAGGCCGTGAAAGGCTTGAGCACGGAAGTTATCGCAGCGCTTTCCTCCGACAAGATTGCCGTGTTGACGACAGCCCAGATCGCCTCGCTTAAAACAACGCAGGTCGAGGCCTTGGACGCTGATCAGTTCGATGGCCTGTCGACCGCCCAGATTGCTGCCCTCAGCACCACCGCAATTGCAAGCCTGACGACCGATCAGATCGCCGGTTTGAGCACCGCCCAGGTCGAAGCCTTGTCGCCGGCGCAGGTCAAGGCCCTATCCTCGACGCAGCTGGCGGTCCTAAGCACGGATGACATAGCGACATTCTCGACCGCCGATGTCGCGGCGATCACGAGCAAAGGCATCTTGGGCCTGGGTACGGGCATTCTTGAAGCCCTCACCACCACTCAGATCGCCGCATTGAGCACTGTCGCGGTTCCAAAGCTGACGACCGATCAGATCGCAGCCTTGAGCACCGATCAGGTCAAGGCTCTGACCTCGGCGCAGGTCAAGGCTCTGACTTCGACGCAACTTGGGGCTCTCAGCACGGATGATATAGCGACCTTCTCGACCGCTGATATCGCTGTCATCACGGCCAAAGCCATACCGGGCCTGAGCGCGGACGTCATCGCAGAGCTCTCCACGAAGCAGATCTCCGTATTGACGACGGTCCAGATCGCTGCCCTCAAGACAGCGCAGATCGCGGCTTTGACCTCCGATCAGGTCGAGGCCTTGTCGTCGACCCAGGTGAAGGCGCTGACCTCGACACAGCTTTCCGCCTTGAGCGCAGAGGATATAGCGTCGTTCTCGGCCGCCGATATCACGGCGATCGCCGGCAAGGCCATGCCCGGTTTGAGCACGGACATTGTCGCCGCCTTTACCACGAGTCAGATCGCTTCATTGACGACGGCCCAGCTCAGTGCGCTCACGACAGTGCAACTCCAGGCCTTGAGCACCGATCAGGTCGAGGCTCTGACGCCGACGCAGGTCAAGTCGCTGAGCTCGACGCAACTTGCGGCCCTGAGCGCGGACGATATAGCGACCTTCTCGACCGCGGACATTGCGGCGATCACGGTCAAGGCCCTCCCGGGCATGAACACGGATACCGTCGCTGCGCTTAGCACCAATCAGATCGCTGTATTGACGACACTTCAGGTCGCAGCGCTCACAACAGCACAGCTTACGGCCTTGAGCACCGATCAGGTCGAGGCTCTGTCGCCGACGCAGGTCAAGGCGCTGAGCTCGACGCAGCTTGCGGTTCTGAGCGAGGAGGACATAGCGACCTTTTCCACCGCGGATATCGTGGCGATCACCAGCAAAGCCCTGACAGGCTTGAGCACAGATACCGTCGCGGCGCTTTCCGACGATCAGATCGCCGTGTTGACCACGCTCCAGATCAATGCCCTCAAGACAGTTCAGCTTCAGGCCCTGAGCGCCGACCAGATCGAAGCCATGTCGACCGTTCAGATTGCTGCCTTGAGCACCAGCGCGGTTGCAAACCTGACGGCCGACCAGGTCGAGGCTTTGAGCACCGATCAGGTCGAAGCCCTGTCCACGACGCAGGTGAGGTCGCTGACTTCAACGCAACTTGCGGCCCTGAGCGCGGAGGACATAGCCGTATTCTCGACCGCCGATATCGCGGTGATCACGAACAAGGCCATATCGGGCCTGAGCGAAGATATTATCGGAGCCCTGTCGACTGTTCAGATTGCTGCCCTGAGCACCAGCGCGGTTGTAGGCCTGACGGCCGACCAGATCGACGCCTTGAGCACCGCTCAGGTCCAAGCACTATCCACGGCCCAGGTGAAGGTGCTGAGTTCAACGCAACTTGCGGCCCTGAGCGCAGAGGACATCGCGACCTTCTCGACCGCCGATATCGCGTCGATCACGAGCAAAGCCATGCCGGGCTTGAGTACGGATGTTGTCGCATCTCTCAGCGAAGATCAGATTGCCGCCCTGAGTACCAGCGCAGTTGTGAGCTTGACGGCCGATCAGGTCGAAGCCTTGAGCAGCACTCAGGTCGGCCTCCTCTCCGCTGCGCAGGTCAAGGCGCTGACTTCGTCGCAAGTCGCTGCCTTGGGTGACGATGTTACGGTCTTGTCCACCGACAAGATCGCAGTGTTGAGTTCGTCGGGCATTACGGGCTTGACTGCCGATCAGATTACCGCCCTGAGCTCGGCTCAGCTCGACGCCCTGACCAGTACCCAGATCGGCGCACTCACCTCGACACAGATCGCGGCGCTGAGCACCGGCGACATAGCATCGCTTTCAACGACCCAAATCGCGGCGCTGAGCACCGCTGGCGTCGCCGGACTTTCGACCAAACAGCTCGCCGTCCTGAGCACCGATCAGATTGCGCTTCTGTCGACCAAGCAGATCGCGGCGCTGAGCTCGGCGCAGGTTGCTGCCTTGAGCACAGACGACATAGCGGCTCTTTCGACAGCCCAGATTGCTTCCCTCAGCACGGCAGGCGTTGCGGGGTTGAGCACCAAGCAACTAGCCGTGCTCAGCACCAGTCAGGCTGAAGCCTTGACCAGCGCCGAGGTCGGCGCTCTCCATTCCACACAAATTGCGGCGCTTACTTCAGACGACATAGCAACCTTCTCGACCAAGGACATTGCGGCAATCAGCTCGAGTGCGATCCCGGGATTGTCGACGGCGACGATCGCCTCCCTGACGACAGCCCAGATCGCCGCCCTGAGTACGCAGGGTATTGCCGCCCTGAGCACGGCGCAGATTGCAGCGCTGAGCACCGCTCAGGTGGAGGCCTTGACGAGCACCCAGGTCGGCGCGCTGAGCTCACGGCAGATCGGAGCCCTCAGCACGGACGACATAGCAACCTTCTCGACCAAGGACATTGCAGCGATCAGTTCGGATACCATCGCGGGCTTGTCGACAGACACCGTCGCCTCCCTGACGACGACCCAGATCGCATCGTTGAGTACGGCAGATATCAATGTGCTCAGCACCAAGCAGATCGCGGCCCTGAACACGGCGCAGATGGAGGCTTTGACCAGCACCCAGATCGGTGCCCTCAGTTCCACACAGCTTATGGTATTGGGGTCTGACGATATAGCGACGTTCTCGACGAAAGAGATAGCGGCGATCGGTTCGAATGCGATCCCGGGCCTGTCGACGGACGCGATCGCCTCCTTGACAACGGCTCAAATCGCGGCCCTGAGCACGATCGGCGTCAGTGGACTGAGCACCAAGCAGATCGCGGCCCTTAGTACCGATCAGGTGGACGCTCTGACCAACGCTCAGATCGGTGCGCTCGGCTCGCGACAGGTTGCGGCGTTGGGCACCGGCGACATCGCTACCCTTTCGGCAAGCCAGATCACCTCTTTGAGCACGGCGGGCATCGCAGGTCTGACTACCGATCAGATCGCGGCGCTCAGCACCGATCAGGTCGAGGCCCTGACCAGCACCCAGGTCGGCGCACTTAGCTCGAAACAGATTGCCTCCCTCAGCGCCGAGGATCTCGACACCTTCACTGCCGCGGAGATAGCCGTAATCACTTCGATTGCGGTCTCGGGCCTGTCGACGGCAACGATCGCCTCGCTGTCGGCGACGCAGGTCGCGGCGCTCGGCACGGCGGGCATATCGGGTCTAACCACCGATCAGATCGCGGCACTCAGCACCATTCAATTGGACGCTTTGACGACCGCGCAGGTTGGCGCTCTCACCTCGAAGCAGATTGCAGTCCTGAGCACCGACGATATCGCTTCGCTCTCGTTGGAACAGGTCGCGGCACTTGGCATTGCGGGGATAGAGGGTCTGACCACGGATCAGATCGCGGTGCTCAGCACCGATCAGGTTGAAGCCTTGAGCAGTACCCAAGTGGGCGCGCTCAGCGCGAAGCAGATCGCGGCGCTCAGTGCGGACGATCTGGATACTTTCACCACTGCCGAAATGGCCGCGATCGATTCTAGCGCGATCTCGGGCCTGTCGACGGCAACGATCGCCTCGCTATCGGCGACCCAGATGGCAGCCCTGGGTACGGCGGCCATAGTGGGGTTGACCACCGATCAGATCGCAGTGCTGAGCACCGATCAGGTGGACGGCCTGACGACGGCACAAATGCACGCACTCAGCTCGAAACAGATTGCGGCCTTGAGCACCGCCGACATCGCCTCGCTTTCGCTGGAACAGGTCACGGCACTTGGTACAGCGGGGATAGAGGGTCTGACCACCGGCCAGATCGCTGCCCTGAACACTAATCAGGTCGAGGCGCTGACCAGTGTGCAGATCGGCGCCCTCAGCTCGAAACAGATTGCCGCCCTTAGCGCGCAGGATCTGGATACCTTCACCTCAGCCGAGCTTGCGGCAATCGGTTCGAGTGCGGCTTCGGGCCTGTCGACGGCAACGATCGCCTCAATGTCGGCCGCCCAAATTGCGGCGCTGGGTACGGCCGCCATTTCGGGTCTCACCACCGATCAGATCGCAGTGCTGAGCACCGATCAGTTGGACGCTTTGACGACCGCGCAGGTCGGCGCTCTGACCTCGAAGCAGATTGCGGCCATGAGCACCGGCGACATCGCCTCGCTTTCGGAGGAGCAGGTTGCAGCACTTGGCACGTCGGGCATAGCAGGCTTGACCACCGATCAGATCGCAGTCCTCAGCACCGATCAGGTCGAGGCACTGACCAGTGTACAGGTCAGCGCGCTCAGCTCGAAACAGATTGCGGCTCTCAGCGCGGACGATCTGGATACCTTCACTACGACCGAGATCGCGGCGATCGGTTCAAGCGCGGTCTCGGGCTTGTCAACGGCAATGGTTGCCTCGCTGACGGCGTCCCAAGTCGCAGCCCTGGGGACAGCCGCCATATCGGGTCTGACCACCAACCAGATTGCAGTCCTCAGCACCGATCAGGTGGATGCCCTGACGACGGCCCAGGTCGGCGCTCTCACCTCCAAGCAGATTGCGGCCATGAGCACCGTCGACATCGCCTCGCTTTCGGATGCGCAAATCGCCGCCTTAAGTCCGACGGCTGTTGCAGGCCTCGGCAGCGCGCAGGCCGGCGCCTTGACGGTTGAGCAGGTCGAAACGCTCTCGACCAGTCAGATCGCTGGATTGAGTTCGGAGGCGCTGAAGGGCCTGACCCTTGATATGCTGGACACTTTCTCACCGGAAGAACTCGGTGCGATTAGCTCAAGCGCGATGAAGGGGCTATCCACGGACTTTATCGTGACGCTTTCCGCCACCGAAATTGCGGCCTTGAGCACGGCAGGCGTTGCGGGATTGAGCAGCGACCAAGTCGCAGTTCTTAGCGAGGAGCAGGTCGAAGCGCTTTCCACCAGTCAGATCTCCGCATTGAGTTCCACCGGGCTTGCCGGGTTGACCACCACGGATTTGGAAACCTTCTCGACGGAGGAACTTACGGCGATTAGTTCGACAGCGATCAGAGGATTGTCCACGACCGCCATCGCGTCCCTATCCTCCGACGAGATTGCGGCTTTGACGACAGGCCAGATTTCTTCGCTGAGCTACGCCCAGGTGGCGGCAATGAGCACTGCGCAAATCGAAGCGCTGTCGACATCGCAGGTCGGCTCCTTCGACGTCATGCAGGCCGCAGCACTGGATGCTACCGACCTCGCCGCGTTTTCAACCGAGCAGATCATCTCCCTGAGCACGAGCGCGATTTCGGGACTGAGCACCAGTGCGCTGGCCGCCTTGTCAACGTCCCAGGCTGAAGCCTTTACGTCAGGTCAGCTCGCTTCCATGACTTCGGCACAGCTCGCGGCGTTGACGACGAGCAGCTCCGCGTCAGACGCTTTGTCCTACCTGACGGTCTGACGTTCGGTGGTGACCAGATGGCAAATGGACAACCATTATGATCGGCTGGTCATCATTGCTGCGCGGAACAAGGCATTGAGCCTGCCGAGGCAGGCTCAAGCGTGATGGAGTTCCGTTCCCTGGATAGCCGAAAGCTTCCAGTCGGAACCGGGCTGGCGCACGAAGGTCCAGACTTCGGTGGTCTCAGACGCATTGCGATCGTCGCCGTCGACGAGCCTGCCCGTCGTGCGGTCGAGCAGCGCGTCGACGCTCGAATAGCGCATGGCAAGAGTGGCATATTCGGCATTGCCTTCGCGCCAGGCTTCTGAAATATCGCCCTGCAGCAGACGAACGTTGGAAACGCTGTTGCGGACGCCTTTGGTTGCATTCTCTCCGAGCTCCTCGGCAAGATAGGACATTGCCTCCGGCGTGGTTAGACGGCGTAGGGTGTTGTAGTCCTCGGCGCCATAAGCCGATTGGACTTCCGTCAGAAGCTGTTCGAAACGGTCGAGATCGGCTTGCGACAGCCCGATCTCGTCATTGGCATGTCTTTGCGGCGCCTGGCTCGCAGCGCCACCGCCTATCGTCGGAATGGAGAAGGAAGAAGGCCGCGGCGCGCTCATATTGTATGACGCGTTCGATCCCGATGCCGAATAAGAGGTTCGCTGCCGGTTGGCGAAAAACCGCATGGCGAAGCTGATGGCCGCGATGATCAGGCCGATCTGCAGCAGCATGCCAAGGAAGCCGAAGCCGCCGCCGAACCCGTGTCCGAGCAGCATGCCGAGAAGACCGCCCGCTATCAATCCGCCGATCATCGACCGGCCGAAACCGTTGAAGAGGCTGGGACGCGGCTGCGTATTGATCGGCGACTGCGTTTGGGTTTGGGTCTGCGGCCGGGGCGTCATGGTCCGGTCGATGGGAGCGGCTTGCGTTGGAGCTGTGCGGGTTATCGCCGGAGAGTCAAAGGTTCGCGTCCCGCGGCTGCCGAATCCACTAAAACCGCCGGCACGACGCGCATCGGCATCGCTGAAGCTCGCAAGGGACGTAGCAACGGCAAGGGCGACGATGACTGCAAGCTGAGTGAAACGCGGAACTGCACCGGGCATTGTTTCTCCTGTCCTTAGGCAGAAAGATGACTTGTTCGGTATATATAGGAACGCGGCTTGCGATTAAAAGTTGGCGGGAAGTTCGCCTTTGCGCCTGCCTGTTCCGTGTGTCGGCAAGATCGTTGCCCTCCGTCAGCAGCGTTTCCAACGGGAAGAGGCGGCATGGAGCATCGAGGAGATGAAAGCCTTCTGGCGCAGATCGCTTAGCTCAGTGTCTGCCAACTCATTGTTTTGAAGTTCACCGGGGGCATAGTCGGGACTGGATCGCCGATCCCCTCCGGTGCGAGCGGGCAGATTGCCCAAAAGCCACTGCATCACATGCATGCGATACAGAAGCCCGGACAAGATATGGAAGCGGGCTTTCTTGTTTGCGGCCGCCTGCCAATCCTGGGAGGATGCGTTCGGATCATGGTCTTCCGGATACATTTTCGCGGCTCCGTATTGGATGTCTGCCATCGGTTCCCGAAGCCACTGCAACTCCGCTCGTCCTAGTGATACCGGTGCGCAAGCTCGACATCGAAATGCGGGGGCGCATCGGAGGTGATCGGCACAAAACGACCTTTTACCCGGAACACTTTTTCGATGAGCCCAGTGCCAGCTAGGACCTTGGGATCACCGTCGAAGACCAGATTGCCTCTGTCGAGCAATGAGATCTGATCGCAAACCGACATCGCCTGATTGAGATCGTGGATCGCCATGATGATGGTGACACCCTTTTCCCGGCTGAGCCGGTGGACGAGATCGAGAACTTCCACTTGGTAGCCTACGTCGAGGAACGAGGTCGGCTCATCGAGCAGCAAAATCCGTGCTTCCTGGGCAATCGCCGCCGAAATCCAAGCCCGCTGGCGCTCGCCGCCGGACAGTTCCCGCAGGCTCCTGTCGGCAAAGCCGTGGAGCCCTGTGCTTTCCAGCGCCCAGCGAATGGCATCCTCATCCCGCGGCCCATAGCTTTTGAACAGGCCGACATGCGCGAAGCGACCTTGCCGCACCAGTTGCGCCACGGTCATCTCGTCAGGCGCGGCCGGTTGCTGCGGCAGGAAGGCAAGCTGTTTGGCCAATTGCCGCCGCGACATGGATGTGATCGGCCTGCCATCGATCTCCGCGTTCCCACCGGCTGGTTTGATCAGACCGGAAAGGGCTTGCAAGGCCGTGCTCTTTCCGGAGCCGTTGGGTCCGATCAGCGCGCGGATTTCGCCCGGCCTGAAGGAGAGATCGAGGGCGTTCAGCGCTCTTCGGGGACCATAGGCGACGGATAGGCGGGAGCAGGACAGCAGCATGGCATCCTCATGGGGTTTTGCGAAGAAGTGCGATGAGCATAGGAACGCCGCAGATCGCCGTGACGATGCCGATCGGGATTTCGTCGGCCTGCCCGATGAGCCGGCCGACAAGATCTCCAAGAGTCACGGTCACCGCGCCGAGGGCGATCGTCAGCGGCAGGACGAGGGCATTGCGTCTGCCGGCAAGAAAGCGGGCAAGGTGGGGGACGATGAGGCCGATGAAGACGATCGGGCCGACTGTGCCAACCGCGCTTGCTGCGAGGACGCAAGACAGGAGCAGAGCAAGCGAAAACTGCCGCTTGTAGGAAAGCCCGAAGGATTGGGCCATCGGGGCTTCGAAACGCAGGAGTTCCAGTGGCCGTCGGATCATGGGCAAGACGGCGAGACCGGCAATCGTATATGGAAACAGAAATGCGGCATGTTCCCAACTCCGCGCGTAGAGACTGCCCGAAAGCCATTCCAGCAGCACTTCGATCCGCGCAGAGCCCCAGCCTGCGATCAATCCGATGGCGAGAGCTTGCAGGACGGCTCCCACGGCAATGCCGCAAAGCGTGATGCGAAGCGGCCCCAAATCGAGGCGAAACGCCAGCAGATAGATGATGCCGCCGGCCAGAAGACCACCCACCGTGCCAACGGCGGGCAGCCATTCAAGGGGGAGCTCGGCGACAGTCGTCGATCCGGTATAGTGAATATAGACTGTGAACAGCAGGAAGATGGTGACTGCAAGCGTTGCCCCCTGAGAGACACCCATGATCGATGGATCGGCGAGGGGGTTGCGGGTAACGCTTTGAAGAATGAGGCCGGAAACAGCGAGGTGAATGCCAGCCAGTATTCCCGTGATGATACGAGGCAGGCGGATGTCCATGATGATCGAGTGCGCCTGCTGCGAGCCGCCTCCCGTGAACACTGCGAGGACATCCGATGCCGGAATATCGGCCACCCCAACGAACACCGCCAGCACGAAGGAGAGGAGCGCGATGATGACAAAGGCGAGCAGGAACCCGGTGCTGCCGGTGTTTCGGAGCGGCAAGGAAGTGGCCATGATCACGCTTCTCCCTTGAGCGAGAAGCTGCGGCTTTGCACGAGGTAGATGAACAACGGCCCTCCTATCAGCGCCGTGACGATCCCGACCGGAAGTTCTTGGGGAGCGGCAATGCTGCGCGCGATCACATCGGCGGCAACGACCATCAGGCCGCCGAGCGCTGCGGTCAGGGCAATGGTCCATCCCGGACCGTTCGGCCTCAAAAGCCGGGCGATATGCGGCGCGGCCAAACCGACGAACGCGATAGGACCGGCCACCGGCGTAACACCCGCTACGGGGAAAACCGCCAGAAGCAGCAGCAACGGCTTCCAAAACGAGAGCTGCAATCCCATCCCGGCCGCCGCCTGTTCGCTGAGGGCGAGAAGGCCGATCACTCGCTGGCATGCCAATGCGCCGGCGGTGCCGATGAGCACCCATGGGGTCATGTATGTGAGCTGCGTCCACGAACGTCCCTGAAAGCCGCCGGACAGCCAGAAAAGCAATGATGGCACCTGCGGTCCGCTCAACAAGAGGACGTATGTCGTGACCGCGCTGAGGAACAAAGAGATGCTGATGCCGCCAAGCGCCAGATGCAAGGGTCGTCCTCTGCCCCCGCGTGAGACCCAGAAGGTCAACAGCGCAGCCGCCAAACCGCCCGCCAGTCCAACCAATGGATAATATACGGACGAGAGCCACGGTACGAAGACGAAACAGAAAACGATTGCTGTTACCGCTCCGGATGTCACGCCGGTCAGGCCCGGCCCGGCAAGCGGGTTGCGCGTCAGGGTCTGCAGAAGATAACCGGAGACGCCGAGACCGGCGCCCCCGATGAAAGCCGCAAGGCTGCGCGGCAGCCGCAATGTCCATACGAGAATGGAATCGATTTTCCCGTCGGGAGCTAACAGGACCATCCAAAGAGCACGCGGCTGAAGCGGCTTTGCGCCGATCAGAAGCCCGCCGATGACGACAATCGCGGCAGCGACCACGATCATCATTGTCATCACCAGCGATCGAAGATCATTCCGTGGCCGCGCATCGGCCGTAAGCCTCATCAATTCTGCAGCTCGGTCGGAATCAGCTTGGCCGCCTCCGCCTTGATTTCGACGGCAGGGAAGGTGTCAGGGTAGAGGTAATGGGCGGCCTCACGCAGCACCAGCTCACGGGCGATCGGACCATTGGTTTCCACCCACTCGTCACCGACATAGAACACGCGACCGTTCTTGACTGCCGAGAGCTGCTGCCAGATGGGGTTATTTTCATGCGGACGATCCGGTCCACTGTCGTAGACGAAGATCACTTGCGGATCTTTTTCCAGCATTGATTCGAGGCTCAGTTCTTGGCCGAACTTGCCGTTTTGCGTCATCGGGCCGGCAATATTGTCGCCTCCGAGCGCTGCAACGATCGACGCCGCGGTGTTTTCCGTATGGAAGGAGAAGGGGGTATCGCCCGCCCACATGATCTGGAAACGCGGGTGCACATCCTTCGGCGCCTTCGCGGCGAAATCTTTGAGATCCTTCTTGAAAGCTGCATTCAGTTCTTCGCCGCGCTGCGGATTTCCGAATAGCTTCGAAAGGTCACTGACCTCCTGATAGCTTTGGCTCAGAAGCTCCATGTTATAGGCGACATAGGGCGCGATCTTCTCGAACTGTGCGGCGTTGCCGACGGTATAGCGTTTCATGGCAATGATGACGTCGGGCCGGACTTCCGACAGCAGTTCGAGATTGGGCTTTGCCCGTTGCCCGATCTGCTTCATGTCCTTTGTCAGGCCAAGAAGGTAGTCCGGTTGGCGTCCGGCCGTCATGTAGGTGGTCGCGACAGGCTTGATGCCGAGGGCAAGCGCGACATCGACCGCAAGGTAGGAAACGGAGGCGATCCGCTTCGGATTGATTGGCGCTTGCACGGTCACACCACGATCATCGACGATCGAAAGCGTCTGTTTTTCCTCTGCGAAAGCGCTTCCCGAGATCAACATGACAATAATGCTTGCAATATTACACACGCTCAACACGCGCCGCCTCATGGCGAATCCTCCAGGTCAATATTTGTTACAACATAGTGTTCATTCAACAGGCACAGCCTATCCGTCGCTTCCACCGCTCAAGGAGAAACGACATCTCAGCGCTTTTGCCTGAAAAACTTGATCGTGATTGTCTGCTTTAACGACAAAACATGATGAATACAATCATCTTTTAGTATGGTGTGCGGAATATCGTCATGCCTTTCCGCCAAGCCTGGCGGGTGCCCGATATTCAGGGTCTTGCGACGTAGCCGATGCCATTCTCAGGTCCGCAATGAAACGCCACCACAGCAGAAAGCTGGTCGCTCCAAATCCGACGCAAAGGCCGAACCAGATGCCGTAACTGCCCCAGCCGATCCAATATCCGCAGACCGCCATGGCCGGGATGCCGATCAACCAGTAGCCGATGAGCGTGTTTGTCAGCCCAGCCTTCGTGTTTCCGAGCCCCCGCAGCAGCCCGATGCAGATATTTTGAGAACCTTTGAAGAACTGATGGGCTATGGCGAACCAGAGGAGCGTCGTTGCGGCGGCGAGCACGGCCGGATCGGCCTCATCACCCAGGAAGGGGCGCAGCACCGCCTGCGGAAGCAAGACGTAGAGGAGCCCAACAGCCGTCATGATGGAAAAGCTGATCGTGAAGGTGCGCCTCGCGACCGCGCCGATTTCACCAGTCTGCCCTTTTCCGGCCGTGCGGCTCACCAGGATCGACGAGCCTTGAGACAGCCCGATATTGGCTTGGTAGACGATATAGGCGAGCTGATTGACAATGTTGGAAGCGGCGAGAGCGACCGGACCGAACGTCCCCATGAAGACGGTCGCGATCGAGGTGATTGCCGCTTCGGAACCGTAGGTCAATGCGATCGGCGTTCCCATCCTGGCGATTTTTCTTATCGTCGCAGGCTGCGCCCGCCATCCATCCAGCGCGAGGAGGGCGTTCAGTTTTTCGTCCCGCCGGACTGTGCGCAAATAAACGAAAAAGGTCCATATCTGGACAAGCGTGGTTGCAAGACCGATGCCTGCAAGGCCCAGTTTCGGCAAGCCGAGCCATCCATAAATGAAAGCCCCGTCGAGCAGGGCGTTGACGCCGATCGAGATGATCGTAACCCGCAAGAGCGAGCCGGCGCGACGCATTCCGACCGCAAACTGACGCAGGACATTGAGCCACAGCATTGGCAGCAAGCCCGGCGCGAGCGTCAGCATGATCGGTTTCGCAAGCTCGACGACCTCGCTGCTCTGCCCGAGAAAGACCAGGCAATAGCTGAGCGCGACGAGGATGATGCCCGCGGCGATCGCGACGATCGTCGCAAGCAGCATGGACGCCCGTAGCAAATCACGAATTTCGTCATGCGCAGTGGTGTCAATGGATGAGGTGCCGGTTCTTTTTTCTCCTCGGCCGACCGAGGCGGCAATCATGTTGCCGACGCCTGTCACCATGCCGACGCACATCGTACGCAGTTGGTTATACAGCAGGATCGCGAGACCGCCGGCAGCAACCGCCTGAACACTGATGAAGCCCATCACCAGGAGATCGGTACTGGTAAGAGCGACCTGAGCAAACTGAATGCCGGCAATGGGGGCGGCGAGCGCGATGATTTCCCGATAATTCCGAAATTGCATTGTGGCCACGTCGTTATGCTCCCACCGCTGCGGCGGTTCGAGATGCCAGATATATCGATTCCCGGTATGCATCGAAGAGCCGATGCAGTCGCCGATGTGCTGTCTCGTCGAACAGATGACGCTCCCGAAGCCACTCATCGTCGTAGATGGTATCGAGATATTTTTCGCCCGCGTCACAGACCAGGACCACCATCGTGCTGTTCGGTTCGATAAGGGCCAAACGCTTGAGCGCCACATGGATCCCGGCGCCGGCGGTGCCGCCGACAAGCATTCCCGTTCGGCGAGCGACAACACGGGCAGCAGTGAATGCATCGATGTCGCCGACCGTCAGTCCCTCATCGATCAGAGCGTGATCGACATTGGGGCCGACGGTAAATCCGCCCGGCGCGCCGGCGCCGGTCTGCCAATACTTGCCGGGTCGTCCTCCGAAGATAATCGATCCTGTCGGTTCGATGCCGATGCTCGTTACCTGCGAGCCGAGGCGGCGCAACTCCCTTACCGTTCCGCATAGAGTGCCGCCGGTGCCGACCCCGCCGACGAGATAGTCGACATCCGTGCCAAGGTCACGCAGCAGTTCGGCCGCGAGGCCAACATAGCCATTGTTGTTGTTGGGGTTATGGTGCTGATCCGGCCAGAATGCACCTGTTTCCTTGGCAATTTCCCCCGCGACGCGACGCCGCTCGACAGTGCTTGGGCCTTCTCCCTTGCCCTCGATAAAAACGAGATCGACGCCCATGGCCTTCATGGCCCGAAGCTTGTCGCGCGATGCGTGGCTGTCTACGACTGCGGTAAACTTATAGCCCCGTTCGATCGCCGCAAGCGCCAGGCCCGTTCCGGTATTGCCCGAGGTCGGCTCGACGATGCAGCCGCCTGGCTTCAGTTTTCCGTCCCGCTCGGCCGCCAAGATCATTTCCCGCGCCATTCGAACCTTGCAGGAGCCGGTCGGGTTGAACTGTTCCAGTTTGAGCAGCAATCGACTGCCGGATCCCGTCCGGGCAAGTTCCAGCAACGGCGTGTCGCCAATCAGCTCGGAGCATGTGGTTACCACTCGTTCAGCAGGCCGGCTAATGTGTCTGGTCATTGATCCATTCTCCAGGTGAAACGTTCGCCTTGCCGGGCCACAACAATCTTGGGCGGCAAGGCGAGCTGGTGAAACTCGCTCTCGTTCTTGTCCATCTGATAGCCGGCGGTATTGGGATAGATGATCAGATCGCCATACCGAGGTGCCGCGGGAAATGCGATCTTGCGCCAGGTCAGAACGTCGTATTCCATGCAACTGGAGCCGCCGATCGCTGCCCGAACGGGCTCCTGCGGGCGGGCTTCTCCCCTTTGCACCAGAACAGGGGTCGGCAGAAACTCGCTGTTTTTCCATTGTTCCGACAAGCTCATGCTGAGGCCGGCCACGGTAACGATGCCGTGCTCTGCATTTTTCTTGAAACCCTGCACCGGAAAGACCGTGATTCCCGCACCGTCGAGAAGGGCTCGACCTGGCTCGAGGTATAATTGCACGTCCGCTGCGATCAGCTTCGATGCGAGCGTTCCCTCTGCATCTCGGCTTTGCAGGATCGCGTCGAGCATGGCGGCGCCCGTGGGGGCCTGGTGGTAGGGATAGAAGTGGCTGAAGCTCTTTTCCGCATGAAAATCAGCCGGATCCACCAGCTCCTTAAAGGCTTTCCAATCGGGCTCTTCGACATAGGCGCAGGCAAAGCCTCCGCCTATGGAAATGGCGGATGCCGGAAAGCCCTGTCGGCGTGCTTCCAGGCATTGGTCGATCAACATCGATGCCAATTCGGCGCGCGGCTGCACCGCATAGCCGTCGAGATGGAACGAAAAGCCATCCATGATCAGGTGGTCTCCGGCCTTCGCGCAGCGCTCGAGCGCCACGCGAAGGTCATTTGAGTTGAGTCCGAAGCGGCTGTTCTGCCCTGAGGGCGGCAGCATACGCAGCAGGATTCGCAAGGGAGCGGTGTCCGCCGCGATGCCGATCGCCCGCTCCAGTTCGTCCAGGGCGTCGATGGCAACGGTTGCGCCGTGGCGGCAAGCCAGCCACAAGAGATCGTTGCTCTTGGCGGCGCCCGTCACGCCAATATTCTCACCCCGAACGCCGTTGGCCAGCGCATGAACAAATTCGGGTATGCTGGCGACGTCCACAGATCCGTGCAGCCTTGCAACCTCACGCAGCCATGCGCCCGCCTTATTGGCTTTCTTGCCGAAATAAACGTGTCCTGCCACGTTCCTTTCCTGCAAAATGCGCTGGAAGGCTATAAGATTGTCGGCAAAGCTCTCGGGATGGATGATGTGAAACGGGCCATCCGTGGCGCCGTGAATCTGGCTCAGTAGCTCAATGTCTTGCCTGACGGCGGTCGCCCATGCCTGTTCACGAGCGCGCATCGAATTGATCATTAGCTCCATAGTTCAACCCGCTTGCCGCGGCCGGCGGCAATCCCTCTGGTGGCCAATGCATGGGCGACAGGGATATCCGTGATGATCATGCCGCTGCTGAAGGCGAACACGCGGTCCTCTTGGGTGTTGCGTCCGGGTTTGCGGCCGCCGACGATTTCAGGCAGTTCTGCATCGATCTTGGCAACGCCGTCCGCGCCGGCGAGCCTCTTTCCGGTGACGCCCAACTGACCCTCGTTCGTCGCGATCGCATAATCCGCATCGTGCAATGCGCCCGATTCAATCCCCTTGCTGGCAACCGAGATCAATAGACCACCGGGCTTGAGCCACTTGGTCTGGACTTTGGGGTGGGCGGCCCGGCCGGAGGCGGCCACGACGATATCGGACGCTGCGACAGCTTCCGGGACATCCTTCACCAACTCGATCTCACGATCAGGAAAATACTTGGCAAATGTGGAGAGGCTCGCGGCAATCCCGTCGGGATGCGTGCCAAAGAGGCGCAGGGTTTGCAGGCGGGGCAGGGCGGTCAGAAGATATGGCAGCGTATTGATGCCCTGCGCACCTGTCCCGATCATCAGCACCGATCGAGCGTCCTCCTTGGCGCAATGCTTGGCAATGATCGTGGTCGTCGCCGGAGTGCGCGAACCGCCAACGCGATGGCAATCCATGAACGCGAAGGGAAGCCCGGTCGTGTCGTCATAGAGGCTGATCGTGGTGTAGTATTTTTCGGCGCTTTCGCTGCCTTGGCGATAGGAGGTCTTGAACCCGACCTGTTCGAGCGCGCCATCATATCCGAGCATCGAATAGGATACCGCATCCCGCTGCTCGTTCGGGAGCGGCATCATAAGCTTGGTCGGGCAACGCGACTGTCCGTTGGCATAGGACAAGTAGGCGTCTTCGACGAGCCGAATGACCTCCGCCGGTGGCAGTTCGATATCCGATAGGTCGGAACGTGTGAGGATATGGATGGCAGGCGTGTGCATGAACGTCTTGGTCATCGTCGATGCCTTTCGATGTTGCCGATGTGATGTGAGGTGAAAAGGGACGCGCGCTGAGCGAGCGTTTCGCTCATCCGACCATCGGGATGGGAGGATCTGCGCTGGGCCGTTTGGCCTCTCGCCTTAGGAGGGAGCCATTGAATGTTTGGCGCTTGGGCTGGGGTCGGGATGCCGGAGATCCCTCAAAGGAATATCGCAAGCCGGCGGCGGGCCTTCGAAAATGTGGCGCGTCGTTTTGCAGGGGAATTTTCGGCCGCTGCGCGCCATCTCGAAAATCATGTCGGGAGTGATTGTCTCACCCAGCCGCCATGCCTCCACCCGGACGGTGTCGTAGTCCAAAAGAACGACTGGCAGGACTTTGAAGCCAAGGCGTTGCGCAATGGTGAGCCTGTGGTGCCCGTCCATGACGAACCAATCGCCGCGATGGACGGTGATCGGCCGCGTCCATCGGCCGGATTGGACGATCTCCCGTTCGAGTTCAGTGACCCTGTCACTGTCGATTTCTTCGGTTGGAATGAGCCTCCTGGGGTCGAGAAGCTGGTACTGAACAATGCTCGTTTTCATTCACGCCTCCCCGACGTCATGATTTGCGAGAGCGCAAGCCGGATCGTTTATGAGCGGGAACTTACACCCTTTTAAGATGCAGTCAATAAAAGATGATGGAAATAATCAACTTTAGAATTAAACTAAGAATCTATCTAAAACAGTGCGTTAGAATCTGGCTAACAAAAGTATAACAACTATTGATAGTATAAGAGGTTGTGCGAAAATGAGCCATGCGATGCTGTCGCAAAGCCCATATGGCATGCAACACGCGGCGGGGTCTCATGTGCTCGTCATTCTGCTTGTCAGATAGTTTTTCGGCAATTTGTCGTTCCGATCATCCTTTGCGCCGACCGCCGCTGAATGGGGAGGACGACGCGCAAATCCGGCGTTTGTATTCAACGAAAGCTGACGGGAAGGTGATTGTCTTTGTTGCTGCTATGCGCCTATGTTGCCGCATCGATTGCCCCCGGAGGAGTTGCACCATGGAATATCGTCGTCTTGGAAAGTCGGGTCTGCAGGTCAGCGAATTCTCGTTCGGATCGTGGGTTACCTTCGGCCGGCAGGTCGAAGGCAGCGATGCCGTAAGTCTGATGGCGCGTGCTTATGACAGCGGCATCAATTTCTTTGACAATGCCGAGGGCTATGAGAGCGGAAAGTCCGAAGTTGTCATGGGTGAAGCCCTGAAATCGCTGGGCTGGAGCAGAGATAGCTTCATCGTTTCGAGCAAGGTGTTTTGGGGTGGCCAGAAGCCGACTCAACGGGGCCTGTCGCGCAAGCATGTTACGGACGCCGCTCACGCTGCGCTGAAGCGCCTGCAGGTGGATTATCTCGATCTCTATTTTTGCCACCGGCCCGACATCGATACCCCGATCGAGGAAACGGTTCGCGCCATGCACGATCTCGTTACCCAGGGCAAAATCCTCTATTGGGGTACGTCGGAATGGTCAGCCCAGCAATTGACCGAAGCCTATGCTGTGGCCCGCGATCTGCGCATCACGCCGCCGACGATGGAACAGCCGCAATACAATATTTTCGAACGCCAGAAGGTCGAGGGTGACTACCTGCCGCTTTATGACCTGATGGGCTTGGGTACCACGATCTGGTCGCCGCTCGCATCGGGCGTTCTGACCGGCAAGTACAATAAGGGGGTGCCGAACGACAGCCGCATGAACCTGCCGGGTTATGAATGGCTGAAGGAGAGATGGGCGAGCGACGCCGGCCGCGCTCGGCTTGCCCAGGTGGTGGAACTGGCTGATCTCGCGGAAGAGATCGGCATTTCGATCACCCATATGGCTCTGCTCTGGTGCCTTTCGAACCCCCATGTGTCCACGGTGATCCTCGGCGCCTCGCGCATGAGCCAACTGGAGGACAACCTGGCAGCGCTGGCACACAGAGATAAGCTGACACCCGAGGTGTTGGCTCGTATCGACGCCATCGCCGGAAACAAGCCGGCGGCTCCGCAGCGGTTCTGAGCCAGGAGCAGCCTGCGAGGTTTATGACCGGAATACCATCATGACCCCTTCGAGATTTTGATGAATTAAATCAAAACGACGCGTTCACGCCATATTCAGGCAAATATTATCATGTTTGAAAGCGTTCCTTAACTGAGTCGAAGACTTGAATCGTATGGCGTGCGGCGTCGGAGGTGGTCATGATGAAAAAGACAGTTCTTTCGGTTTTCTTTACTGCAGTGTTTGCAAGCAGCACATTGATTGGTGGTTTTGCCCAAGCGCAGCAATATGACTGGCGGGACGGCCCGCCTCCGGAACGGCGTCATCATCATCACCATGATGGAAATGTAATCGCTGGCGGCGTTGCAGCCGGGCTTATCGGCGGCATAATCGGCGGCGCAATCGCCAATGGTGGTGGAGTATATGAGCCTGCACCGCCGCCGCCGAGATGCTGGCATGAGAGCCGTCCTGTTCAGAACGAATATGACGACGGATATCATTACGAGCGCGTGCGCGTCTGCGATTAAGAGCCTTCCTTTCGCTCTAAGGGCAGATCGGCTCTCGGTCCCAAGGCCTGCTATGGCCGGTAAAATATCGGATGCCATCATAAGCATCAATTCAGAGCACCCCGCTTTCTGGTGGACCACCGAAAGCGGGGTGCTCTAGTTTGAAAAACGGTCTGTGCTCATTCAAACGATGACGCCTTAGGCGGTGTGAGAGCCATTGGCGACGATGACGGGGGTCAACAGGTCGCCCCAGTTGCCGTTGCCGCTGTGATGGCGAGCGGAACGTACCAGTTCGACGGAGACTCCAGCCTCGACCGCATCCATAACGACCTGGTTGAGGCGATGCAGCTCATTAGCCAGCATGCGGATAACAGCCTGTTGGTCGGCATTCATGCTCGAAGACTGTTCTTCGGTTCTTTCGCTGATGCGTGCGATGGATGGCATTGTCGTTCTCCTCCGATTGATGGTTATTTATTCTGCAGCCGGCTTGAATTGCGCGTGCTCGGTCGATTCATGCATGGCGGTGGTCGAAGACTGGCCGCCGGTGATTGCCAGTGAGACGGCGTCGAAATAGCCGGTGCCGACCTCGCGCTGATGCTTGGTGGCGGTGTAGCCATTGGCTTCGGCCGCGAACTCCGCTTCCTGCAGTTCCGAATAGGCCGCCATCTGGCGAGCCTTGTAGCCGCGGGCAAGCTCGAACATGCCGTAGTTCAGTTGATGGAAGCCCGCGAGCGTGATGAACTGGAACTTGTAGCCCATCGCTCCGAGTTCGCGCTGGAACTTGGCGATTGTCGCGTCATCGAGGTTTTTGCTCCAGTTGAAGGACGGCGAGCAATTGTAAGCGAGCAGTTTGCCCGGATGAACCCGGTGCACGCCTTCGGCAAATTTTCGCGCCTGCTCCAGATCCGGCTTCGATGTCTCGCACCAGATCAGGTCGCAATGCGGTGCATAGGCGACGGCGCGGGCGATACAGGGCTCGATGCCATTCCTGACCCGATAGAAACCCTCCACAGTGCGGCCGGCTTCGTAATCGACGAAAGGACGATCGCGTTCATCGATATCGGATGTCAGAAGCTTGGCTGCTTCGGCATCGGTGCGGGCGATGACCAGTGTCGAAACACCCATGACATCGGCCGCTAGACGAGCGGCATCGAGATTGCGGATATGGGCCGCAGTCGGGATCAAAACCTTGCCGCCGAGATGACCGCACTTCTTTTCCGAAGCGAGTTGGTCTTCGAAATGCACGCCGGCAGCGCCAGCCTCGATATAGGCCTTCATGATCTCGAAAGCGTTGAGCGGCCCGCCGAAACCAGCCTCCGCATCGGCGACGATCGGCGCGAACCAGGTTTCGACCGAAAGGCCCTTGCCTTCGGCAATCTCGATCTGATCGGCGCGTTGCAGCGTGCGGTTGATCCGCTTTGCGAGCTCCGGCCCGGCATTGGCCGGATAGAGCGATTGGTCGGGATACATGGCGGACGCCGTATTGGCATCGGCCGCAACCTGCCAGCCGGAAAGATAAATTGCCTTCAGACCGGCGCGAACCATCTGCATCGCCTGGTTTCCTGACAGCGCGCCGAGCGCATTGACGAAATCCTCTTCGTGGATGAGCTGCCAAAGACGGTTCGCTCCCATCTCGGCTAGGCTATGGCGAATAGAGATCGATCCACGCAGCCGCCTGACATCGTCAGCCGTATAGGGCCGCTCTATGCCGTCGAAGCGGCCAGCAGGCGCCGCCGAAATGAGTTTGTAAAAATCAGTCATAGCAGTTTTCCTTCTCCCAACCCTTTGCGTTTCGTGATGTGACTAAATTTACATTGCAGTGCGGCGTGAAGCCAATGAAAACGGCCGAATCCCGAATTGAAAAGAGTTAGGATGTCTTGCGCTTGACAGAGTGGTGCAGTAAATTTGTCAAATCTGTAAATCTTTGCGGCCGGACAATTTGTAAAAGGAATGACAGATGGCTGAGCGCAAGATCTTTGCCGGCCCCCGGATGCGGCGCATTCGCAATGGCCTCGGTTTGACGCAGACGGCCATGGCGCAGGCGCTGGAGATTTCCCCTTCTTATCTCAATCTCATCGAGCGCAATCAGCGGCCGCTGACCGTACAGCTTCTCTTGAAGCTCTCTTCGGTTTACCGGGTCGATCTCGACGCGCTCCGGGGCGAGGCCGGGGGCGGCGCCGGACAGTTGCGTGAGGTCTTTGCAGATCCGCTATTGGCGGGAGAAATCCCGGGAGAACAGGAACTGATCGAAGTTGCCGAAGCGGCGCCGAATGCTGCGAATGGCATGATCAGGCTTTACCGCGCCTATCGTGAGCAGGCGGCGCGGCTATCCGACCTGGCCGAGCTTCTCGCGCGTGAGGGCCGTGTTCCGGCGCTTGCCGGCCCGCGCCTGCCGCTCGATGAAGTGCATGACAGGCTGGAGCATCGCGCGAATTTCTTCGCCGGCATCGAGGATGCCGCTGAGGCCTTTCATGCGAAGCTGGCGCCGGGAGACGACCTGGCGGCGGCGCTGAAGACATGGCTTCGCAGCGAGCATGGCATTGCCGTGCGCACGCTGCCCGTCCACGCCATGCCGAACCTGCGCCGGCGCTATGACCGCCACTCGATGCGGCTCTTTCTGTCGGAGCGTCTGTCCCCTTTCGATCAGTTGCAGGAGGTTGCGACCGAAGTCTCGCTGCCGGCGTTGCGCGAGGAAATCCATGCCGAACTCGAGGCGCTATCGCTATCGACGCCGGAAGCAAACCGCATTGCCCGCTTCGAATTGGGGCGCTACGCCGCGCATGCGCTGATGATGCCCTACGGTGCCTTCCACAACGCGGCGCAGCGTTTGCATTACGATATTGACGCGCTGCGCGCCCGTTTCGGCACATCCTATGAGCAGGTGGCCAGCCGCCTGACGACCTTGCAGCGGCCGGGTGTGGCCGGCATTCCCTTTTTTCTGATGGAGATCGACGGGGCAGGGCATCGCCTGCGCAAGGTGGGGGCTCAAGGCTTTCCGCAGGCGCGCTTCGGCGGCGGCTGTCCCAAGCTCAATGTCCATGCTGCCTTTGCGCAGCCTGGGCAGATTCTGGTCGAAGCGGTCGAAATGCCAGACGGTACCGGCTTTCTGACGATATCGCGCACGATCGAGGGTCCGCAGGCCAATTTCGGCGAAAGGGTCCGCCGCACCGCGCTTCTCGTTGGCTGCGATCTCGGATTTCGGGAGGAAATTGTCTATGGCAAGGCTCTTGCCGCGGCTCCGATCGCAATCGGCACTGCCTGCCGTCTCTGCGAGCGTCAGGGTTGTCTTGCAAGGGCCGAGCCGCCGGTGACGCGGCCTCTCGGGCTCGACGAAATGGCGGCCGGGCTCAGTGTCTTCGACTTCCAGTGATGCCACTAATTGGTCCTCTTGTATCGGACAGCCGTTCAGGCCGCTGGCGGGAACCAGCCAGGATTGCCGTGACGGCTCTCTTCTGCTGGTTCCAGCTATTCGCGGCAGAGATTGGCACTTCCGATCCTCTGGAACAAGCTTGGCTCATGGCCTGGTGTTTGTGTCTTGGTTTCGGAACGCCGCCTCGCCGGCGTCCGAGACCTCGACCCACTTCTTGTCGGGAGCCGCGTCCGCGACATAGCTGTCGTGCCAGTTCCACCATTTATAGGTCGGCGTCTGGGGATAGCCCTCGGGCGAATCCTCCCAAACCTCCTGCCGACCGAGAGGCGTGATATCGAGGTAGTTCCAGGTGCCGCCCATCTGCTCATCGCCGCGATTGTTGATGAAATAGGTGCGGAACACGCGGTTGCCGTCGCGGTAGAATACGTTCGTGCCGTGCCACTCGTCGACGCCGAAGTCCGTGTCGAAATTGTCGGTGATGGTGAACCAGGGAATCTCCTCCCAGCCCATCCGCGCCTTCAGCCGCGAGATATCCGCCTGAGGCGCACGCGAGACGAAGACGAGGGTGGTGTCGCGGGCATTCAGGTGGGCAACATGGGCGACCTGGTCGGCCACCATGGAACAGCCCCGGCAGGCATGGTCGGGCCAGCCGAATACGCCCGGCTCAAAGAAGGCGCGATAGACGATCAGTTGCCGCCGACCTTCGAAGAGATCGAGCAGGCTTACCTTGCCCGAAGGCCCCTCGAATGCGTAGTCCGTCTTCGCTTCCATCCACGGCATTCGCCGGCGCTCGGCGGCCAGGGTGTCACGGGCGCGGGTCTGCTCCTTTTCCTTCACGAGCAATTTTTGGCGGGCCGCCTCCCATTCCTGCAACGACACGACCGGTGGTGCATGAATCGCAGGCCGCCCACCATTCCGACCATTCTCGGCTGATGTAGTCATGGCTTTGAATCTCCTGGCTTGGGCGAATTGCCGCGCTCGTGGTTGAGGCACGATTTCATTCGCTGGTTAACGCTCGTTGTTCGTCGTGAGATAGTCTGGCACCGGAGAGCGACCAGTGGGAGTAACAAGTGTGGCGGTATTTCAAACGGCGCCCGCTGATTGCAGCCGGCATGCGAGAGGCGCCGCGTCCTGCGCTATCCACGGTCTTGACCAGGATCAAGGCGGAGCGCCAAGATCGGCCTAGAATGGCGCTGATCGAACAACTTCAAACATGAGGTATGACCATGCGAGCCAAAACCGTTTTGAGCATCATAGGCATCAATCAAGACAACGGGGATCTGCGTTCGGCGATCGAGCTGTGCCGTGCGGCGGGGGCGCATCTTTCCGTGCTGGTGACAGCGCTTGCGATAGCGCCTGTCGGCGGATACGGCGAAGTCTCTTCCTCCGCATGGGCCGAAGAGCGCGAGCGTGAGGTGCAGAGCCTCAGCCAGCAGGTGGCAACCGCAAAAACTCTGCTGCAATCGAGCAATATTTCGTTTGATGTGGACAGTCTGCTAACGGAGTACGGATGGGTCGACAATGAAATTGGCGAACGCGCTCGCTACGCCGACCTGACGCTCGTCGGCGGCGGTCTCCTGGCCCAAAATGATATGCGGTGGCGCGTATTGGATGGTGCGCTGTTTCATTCGTCGGCGCCGATTCTCATTACACCGAGAGGGCGCGTTGCCACGCTTCAGCCGCGCGTGGTGCTCGTTGCCTGGGATTCCCGCAACGAGGCAAGTCAGGCCGTTCGCGCTGCAATGGAGCAACTGACGGCAGCCGAAAACGTGCACGTCGTCATTGTTGACCCACGCGCATCGACCCGCGGCAACGGCGAAGAGCCGGGCGCGGATATCGCCGCCTTCCTTGCACGACACGGCGTCAATGTCTCAGTCGATATTCTGTCAGGCGGAGGCAGGACCGTCGCCGAAGTCCTGCGGCAACATGCCGTGGATATCAGCGCCGAACTGATCGTCATGGGTGCTTATGGACATTCGCGCATGCGGGAGCGGATTTTCGGAGGCACCACGCGCTCGATGCTGGAGGCTGCGCCCGTCCCGTTGATGATGACGCGATGATACCCTTCGGAGGCGGCGTGCCGCCCCTCTTGCTTGAGCGTCATCATCAACCGCGAGAGCATATTTAGTTCGCTGCCCTCCGGAGTTCATCGATGATCCGGATGAATTGTGCGTTCCTCTGAGCCTACGGTTAGGCAACGGCTTCAAAGTGGATATACTGAGCGCGGACCGATTTTGGAAACAAGCACATGCTCTGGGATTCGAACCGAATTTGTCGGCGGAAGCGGCAGAGATCTCTTCTGAGGTGAAATATGTATAAGACGATCGTCTGCGCCGTAGGCCTTGGATCACGGGAGAGAGCGGAGCATCTGGTGCGCACGGCTCAATCGCTTCTCGAGACCGATGGCAGCTTGCATGTCGTTCATGTCGTGGAACGTTTTCCTTCCATCACCAGTCAAGAACCGGACGGCTGGGCCGTCTCGGTTATCGACGAGGCTGAGAAGAAGCTGTCACAGCTCTGCAAGCAACTGTCGGTTCCCGCACTTATCCATGTTCGCCCCGGTCGTGCCGGCGATACGATCTTGGCGATTGCGGCCGAAGTCAAAGCGGATTTGATCGTCGTCGCGGGCCATAGGCCCGATGTCCTCGATCGCGTCTTCGGATCTACCGTCGACCAGATCACGCACCATGCGAAATGTTGCGTGCACGTCGATCGGATTGAAGCGAAACAATGAAGATTGAAGGCATGGGATGCGAATTCTTGGTCGAGCTAAAATCTGGCCTTGGAAAAATTCGATGTAAGGATCATAGTGCCGATGCTGGATGATGGTTACCGCCTGACAAGAATGGCGGCGGCTTCAATTGCACGCTCCACACCAGTACCGTTCCGCGCCACGATGCCGGGCATGCGGATCGGCACTACGATTACCAGCCTATCGTTCTTGATTTAGGAAACGCCTACGAAAGACTGCCCATTAGAAGGCATGCTGCATCGTTTTATGCGGATTGGAAGAGCCTTCGATGAGGACGCAGGTCAAAACGAATCCACGGGAGGAAAAACGATGCTGACAACAGATCGGGAATGCCGAAGAGGTGGAGAGCGATTTGCAATGCCGACGCTCGGTGAAATCGAGGGGAAACTCATCGTTTCGGAAATCGTCGCCGCAAATTGCTTGCGTCAACTTCTCGCCGGACCAGAAACTGAACCGTTGTCCTCGATAAGGCGGGGAATCAAGCAAGCGCTTCAAAATCGATGCAAGAAATCAGGGCTTTGCGGCGAAGACACTGATGCGGCCTTGGAGTACGCTTTTCAGCTCCTCGATGCAGCCGTGGAGGCCGTGGGCAATCAGCCCAAACTGGATTCCAATGCGCGTGAGACAGCCCCTCAGTTGAGCCGCGTGGCGCCGCCTCCGCAATAGCCGACACGAAAACAACAGCAGCATATCTATGTGATTTGGATAGGCGTCACCGCCAACCTACCGTCCCCTTCAGGGATTGCTTCGGTTTGGCAGGTTTAGTCAGTCTTGGCATGGTGACGCCAAACATGAGCATTGCCCTATAAGTCGTAAGCTTCGTCAGGATATTCGTTAAACGTCCTGCAATACATCTTGGATAAAACACTTCCAAATTATGGGGGAGATTTGGGATGTTTACTAACAGTAGAATGAAGTTATTGCTGAAGATAGTAACGCCCGCTTTGATTGTTGCCGTTTGTGCAGCCATGCCAATGAACATGGCGGCCGCGCAATCAATCTCGGCTGAGCGGGGTGATCAAAACGTTATGAAGCCGGCCGATTCAAAAAAGAAAACAATCAAGAGCAAAAACGTTTCGGCAAAAACCGCAAAGCCGATTTATCTCGGCGGGGCGCCGTACATTTGTACACCAAGCGGATTCGGACATACGTCGAGATGCTTCCTGAGGTGAATGGCTTCCTCACACGCCTCAGCATCAAGTTCGCTCTGCGATAAAGTCAGAGAAGCCCTCCGCTCCGCTCCTGAAGGAGCACAAATGCAGACGGCCTCGCCAAACAGGATCAATGTCCTGCAAGAATGCTCGGTCTATTTGTTTTGCGACAATTTGATCCGCATGCGGTTGAATCCCGCCGTCGCGTAATCTCCGGGCCGCACCTTTTGGTATTCATCGTCGACATTGGCCGGAGTTTTGAATGCGTACCAATCTCCATCCGGTTCGCGCTTCTGGAATATGGTATTGCCTTTCTTGCGATGACTGAAACATGTCAACGCCAAGGCTTTCCCTGTCTTGGCGTACCAAGTGGCCCTGAAGCATAGTTTGCCGGCGTCCGTCGCAAACCAACGGCCAATCCCATAGGACCCCGTTCCCTCCCCAGACCAAGCCTTGAATTCGCGCGCTTTCGCCGCAAAATAGCCTGCGCCGTCTTTCCAGATCCAGGTACGATTGTAATAAAGTTGAAACACGTTCTCAGCAGTCAGCGGCACTGACATGGCTGGAGGTTTTTTCATCTTATCTTGCGCGGTATTGGCGGCAAAGGCACCGGTGCTGGTCACGGCAAAAACGCCCAATAGTAACAGCGTTCGGAATACAGTCATTGGTTTCCTCCTGTCTGTTGATTGTCTGTCGGCGAATGAACTACGGCAGAGCGGCTTTGTAAAAATGGAGATTCCGGCCGTCTGTTCGTCGATTTGAGCAGCTTGCGGTTGATCTTGCAAGCTGCCGAATCCTTCGCGGCGGCGGATATCGCGGCCACGCCGCATCCAAGCATGGATGGGAAGGGAGAGCAGTTCTCCAAACGAGGGCCGCGTTGCGGATGGCTATCTCTCGGCCGATCGCGATGATCTGCATGCCGAGATCTTCAGAGAAAGCGAGGTTCTTGAATTGAGCTTGGGGTTTGCGACGGAAGGCGATGGCCGCAGGTCAACGATCTGGCTATTCTGATGTGGTTGATGATTCTGAAGAAGACGAAACGGCATTGGCGCGAAAATTTCGCGCTCAAAAGGGCATTTTAGTTTCCCCGTCAGATTGAATAGATATATGCGTCATCCATCATTAACGATTTGGTTTTAAATCATTTGCTGATAGACACTTAGAGTGGTACAAATGGCCTCCCGAAAGTTGTGAGGAAATATTGCCTGACTCACCTCAGAAAGGGCATTCGTCGCAGGCTCCCGTCGAAGGACAAAAAGACGGGCAGGCGGGCACGCACCCTACATTCCAAGTCGAGCGCCGGCGTTGGCCTCGGGCGTCGGATACTATTCAAGAAACAAATCCGCCTTTGCCGCCGGCCCTGGAACCTCTGCGGTTCTCCACGCACGATTTGCCCCAGGGCGATCAATTCGCGGCCTGGCAGACGTATTTGGCGTCTCTGATCGATATCAGGCTACCGGAAGGTGTGTCGGAGGAAGCTGGCTTTCCTGCCGATCACACAGCCTGGAATCTTGGCGGCATGCTGGTCGTCCAGCAATCGGTACCGGCACATTCCTATTCGCGTTCGGTGACAAAGCTGCGATCGAATTCAATCGACCATTGGCATATCGTCTTGTTGCGCGCCGGCCAAAGCTGGACAGAGGTTGATGGAAACGTGTCGAAGGGCGCGCCCGGACGAGTGGAGCTGCGATCGTTGGGCCATCCGTTCCGGGGAAGGGCTACTGACGCGCAAAGTCTCTCCGTCTACCTGCCGCGGGAATTGTTTCTGGACATGCCCGCGTTCAACGAGATCAAGAGCAATACGATATTCTCCGACACCTACGCGAAGCTGCTGATCGATTATCTCGACAGCGTCGAGGCGAAGCTATCCAGCATGACTGCGGCGGACCTGCCCCGCGTCGTCCAAACAATGCACGATATGCTGGTGACATGCATTTCGTCATCGGCGGACCATTCCGGGCCCGAGAAGCAGCAGAGTAATTTGGCTCTGATGGAGCGCGTACGCCGTTTCGTTCAGCGCAATCTGAGTTCGCAAGATCTCACGCCGGATGCGCTATGCCGGGAGCTTGGCATTTCGCGCACCCGACTCTACCAATTGTTCGAGTCGAGTGGCGGCGTGCTCCATTATATACAAAAGCGTCGCCTTTTTGCGGCGCATGTCGCGCTCAGCAACACCGTCAATCGGCAGCAGATCGTGGAGATCGCCACAGAAACCGGGTTTACCTCTGCGGCCCACTTCAGCCGGGCGTTCAGCAAGGAATTTGGTTACACGCCGCGCGAGGCCCGAAATGTCGCCGCTCCGCCCTTTCTTGCACGCGCGGTTTCACCCGCGGACACGAAGGATGGCGCAAACCCATTCGGCGACTGGCTGAATTCCCTCGGACATTAATAGAAGCGCAGTTACGGCCGGCATCTGGCTGGGGTTACGCCCCAATGCCGCGACGGCGGCTTAACCGAGCCCATCCATCTTCGATCTGACCAGACCTTCCCCCAAACAGGTCACCGCGATCCGGTGTCTGTCCCAAAAATTACGGCCGGTTGTATGAGCGTTTGTAAATATGGACGCTGCGGCAAATTTCAGGATGCGCAGCTAACGACAGTTAATGACTCCTTAAGTATAAAAACAGCAACAACAACGCCGCTGTACAACACTTTGATCTAACTTGAAAGCACATTTCCTGTGCTTTTACTTAGGCAAAGAATAGGCAAATTGTGGGGTCAGGAAGATGAAAGTAATGCGTCCAACAACTGATCGCTCCGACATTAATACCATTCTCGGTGACATACGTGTTCTCCATTCAAAACAGCAACCTCGGCACATTCTTGTAGCCGGTGGTGCGGGCTTTCTTGGGTCGCATCTTTGTGAGCGTCTCCTTAAATTGGGGCACAGCATCATTTGCGTTGATAATTTTTCAACCGGACTTGAGCGCAATATCCGCCATCTCCGCAACTTCGACCGCTTCAGCGTCATCAGGCATGACGTCATCGATCCGATCGACATCGAGGTCGATGAAATCTACAACCTTGCCTGCCCGGCATCGCCGCCTCACTACCAGGCCGATCCGATCCACACGATGAAGACGTCTGTCTTCGGTGCACTCAACTTGCTGGAATTGGCCGGACGTACCGGCGCCCGCATTTTCCAGGCATCCACCTCCGAAGTCTATGGCGACCCGCTCGTGCACCCGCAGGTCGAGAATTATTGGGGCAATGTGAACCCGTTTGGCCCTCGGTCCTGCTACGACGAGGGTAAGCGCAGCGCCGAGACGTTGTTCTTCGATTTTCATCAAAGATACGATGTGGAAATCAAGATTGCGCGGATCTTTAATACTTACGGCCCCCACATGCGCCCCGACGACGGCCGTGTCGTTTCGAACTTCATCGTGCAGGCGCTGAAGGGCCAGGACATCACCATCTATGGCGATGGCTCGCAGACGCGGTCATTTTGTTTCGTCGATGATCTCATCGAGGGCTTTCAGCAATTGATGGCGACCGACCCGTCATTCACCGGGCCTGTCAACCTCGGAAATCCGGGTGAATTCACCATTCTGGAACTCGCCGAACAGGTGATCAGGCTCACCGGCTCCCGGTCGAAGATGATTTGCAAGCCATTGCCCAAAGACGACCCGCGCCAGCGTCGTCCCGACATAAGCTTTGCCCAGCAGAAGCTGGGTTGGCAGCCGCTGGTGCCCCTATCAACCGGCTTGGAAAAGACGATCTGCTATTTCGACCGTCTCCTGACCGAAGAAGCACATGAATGGGTGGGGACTGCGTGATGGCACAGCGAAAAGTTCTGGTAGCCGGCGGCGCCGGATATATCGGCAGCCACACGGCCAAGCTGCTCCGTTCCAAAGATATCGAGCCGATCGTCTTCGACAATCTGGTTACGGGGCATCGTTCCTCCGTCCGTTGGGGACCGTTCGTGCATGGCGATATCCTTGATACCAGCAGCCTGACACGGACCCTCCTGCAATACAAACCGGATGCGGTCGTGCATTTTGCCGCATCCGCCTATGTCGGAGAGTCCGTTGAAGACCCCGCGAAATACTATCGGAACAATGTCGGCGGGTCGCTATCCCTTCTGGACGCCTGCCGTCATGCCGGAATCGACAAGGTCATTTTCTCGTCGAGCTGCGCAACCTATGGCGTTCCGGAGTCGCTCCCTATAACAGAGACGACGCCGCAACTGCCGATCAATCCATATGGCCGGACGAAACTCATTGCTGAGCAGATTCTGAGTGATTACGCGGCAGCTTATAATCTGAAATATGTCGCGCTGCGATACTTCAATGCCTGCGGCGCCGATCTGGACGGAGAACTCGGCGAATGGCATGAGCCGGAGACGCATCTCATTCCGAGAGCATTGCTCGCGGCCGGCGGAGCAATCCCGCATCTTGCCGTCTTCGGCGACGACTATGACACCGAGGATGGAACCTGCGTTCGTGACTACATTCATGTGACGGATTTGGCGCGTGCCCATGTGCTGGCACTCGAGCACCTCGTCAACGGCGGCGGCAACCTTTCGGTCAATCTCGGAACCGGCTGCGGCTCGTCCATCAACGAGATTGTGAGAGCCATCGGCCGCATCACCAAACGTGAAGTCCCGGTCGAGATGCATGCAAGACGCGCTGGCGATCCGCCGGCTCTCTATACCGACCCGACCTTCGCGCGCGAGGCGCTTGGCTTCTCGCCCGAATATTCCGACATCGACACCATCATCAAGACCGCCGCTCCCTTCTTTGGCCTGGAGTTGCGGACATGAGGAACACGACCGACACGAAGGCTAAAGAAACGGCCGAACCGCTGCAAATCCGGGTTCTTCAAGGTCGCGATCGGCTGGAATATCTGGCCGGTGCTGCAATCTGGGTAGGCTTGCTCATCTATTTCTGGGCCTGGTGGCTGAAGCCGGAGCATTATATCGGCTTTTGGCGCTTCACTATGGTGACTGCCATACTGGCCTGGGTGACCCTTCTGCCGGCCTATTTCATTGCAATATTCTATCGCGCGCAGAAACCGAACGGACCGTTGCGGCTTCCCATCGGCAGCCGCGTCGCCATGGTCGTGACCAAAGCTCCGTCCGAGCCTTTCTCTGTCGTGGCGACGACCTTGCAGGCGATGCTCGACCAATCCTTTGCGCATGATACATGGCTCGCCGACGAAGATCCGACTCCGGAGACACTGAACTGGTGCCGGCAGCATGGCGTCCTCGTTTCAACACGAAAGAACAGGCCCGACTATCACCGGACCAGTTGGCCGCGGCGCACGCGATGCAAGGAGGGCAATCTCGCCTTCTTCTATGATCACTTCGGCTACGATCGCTATGATTTCGTCGTGCAGCTCGACGCCGATCATGTTCCGGAACCTGGTTATCTCGTCGAGATGCTGCGTCCGTTTGCCAATCAGGAGGTCGGTTACGTCTCGGCGCCCAGTATTTGCGATCGCAACGCATCGGAAAGCTGGGCTGCACGCGGGCGGCTTTATGCAGAGGCGAGCATGCATGGCTCCCTCCAGGCCGGCTATAATGACGGGCTCGCTCCGCTTTGCATCGGATCGCACTATGCCGTGCGCACCGTCGCCCTCAAGGAAATTGGAGGGCTGGGGCCGGAACTTGCGGAAGATCATTCGACGACGCTGATGATGAACGCTTATGGCTGGCGTGGTGTGCATGCGCTTGATGCGATTGCGCATGGCGACGGCCCCCGCACGTTTGCCGATCTCGTCACCCAGGAATTCCAGTGGTCACGCAGCCTTGTCATGTTGTTGCTGCGGTATTCGCCGACCTATGTTGCGCGCTTGCCGCTGAGATTGAAATGCCAGTTTCTGTTTTCGCAGTTGTGGTATCCGCTCTTTGCACTGTTCATGTGCCTGATGTTCGTCATGCCAATTCTGGCGCTTGCCTTCCATCAGAACTTTGTTGCAGTCACCTATCCCGAATTTTTCGCCCACTGCGCGCCGCTCTCCATCACGTTGATGCTGCTGGCCTATCGGTGGCGAGCCAGCGGCTCATTCCGGCCGTTCGATGCCAAGATCTTGAGCTGGGAGGGGGTATTTTTCCTCTTCGCCCGTTGGCCCTGGGCGGTGGCTGGTACGATCGCTGCCGTTCGGGACTGGATGACCGACTCCTATGTCGACTTCCGTATCACGCCCAAAGGCGCATCTGAGGTGGATCCGCTGCCCTGGCGCGTTCTATTGCCCTACGCTTTTCTGTCGCTTGCTTCCGTGCTGCCGGTTCTGCTTGTCGACCGGGCTGGTGAAACGCGGGGTTTCTACATCTTCGCGATTATCAACTCCGTGCTCTACACCCTTTTGCTGCTGATCATCGTCATCCAGCACGCTCGGGAGAATGTCGTCAGAATTCGCGCAAGAACGTATCGGCCGGCAATGGCTATGAGCCTTCTTTGCCTCATCGCAGCTCCCGGATTCGCCACCATTGAGCGCGGAACGGAAGGACTGGCATCTCTGACGTGGGGTACCGGCCGCCTGAGGCTCTATGAAACGCGATATGCGGTAGCCGGCGCCGGCTTTGGAAGGCAGGACCTCCAAAAGCTGACATTCAACCCACATTGGTTAGCCGACACGTCGAATGAAGAGCTTCCGCAAGAAGAAGCATCAAATCCGAGATCTTGAAGATCACGGAAGAATAGCAGGCAGAGTTGCTGATGTTGACAGGAGGAAAACCCAATGAGCAACAGGAAAACCAAAGCAGCTATGGTCGCCTTATTTGCAACTTTGGCGACGACTGGAACAATCTTTGCGGCAAGCATTCCCCGCGGAATCCCGGCCGGCGAAGGGACCCATGCAAGACAGATTACCGATAAGCGGCCGAAGATCGGTCCGGACTCGGTGACCTTCGGTGCCTATGATCCTCACGGTGATTTCAGGGACGACCCGAACTCGAAGATCGAACATCTTTTCCTTCCTTGGGAAGATGTCGATCTGACAACGCTCTCGCTTGCCGATGACTACGCCCAGAAACGGGGGCGGAAGCTGTTGATTACCGTGGAACCGTGGTCTTGGGCAGTGGATCGGCGATCGACTTCCGAAGAGTTGCTCCAGGGCATTCTGGCCGGCAAGTATGATCGCAACATGGCCGCTGTCTGCGAGACTGCAGCTACGCTGAAAAGCGATGTGACCATTCGCTGGGCGCAGGAGATGGACGAAACCGACAACCAGTTCATCTGGTCCCATTGGCAACCCAGCAGCTACATAGCCGCCTATCGGCGAATGGTGAATGTCTGCCGCAAGCACGATAAATCGGCAAAATACATGTGGTCGCCTAAAGGCGAGCCTAGCCTCGTCAAGTTCTATCCCGGCGATGACGTTGTCGATGTCATCGGTCTTTCGGTGTTCGGCTTGCAGCAGTATGACAAGGATCATTTCGGCGCCGCCCGGACGTTTGCCCAATTGCTGACGCCCAAATACAGGCTGGTCCAGGGCTTCAAGAAGCCTGTCGCCGTCGCTGAGCTCGGTTATGAAGGTGACGCCACCTATGTCAGCAACTGGGCTGCGAACGCTGCCAAGCGATATCCGGAATTTCCGAACCTGACAGCCGTTGTCTACTTCAACGACAAGGAACTCTATCCTTGGCCAAAACCCTATGGTCTTCCTAATTGGCGGGTGGTCAAAGAGGCCAGCTTCTGATTGTGAAGTTTTTCAATCTCGGCGCGCAAGATGATCTTCCACGCGAGGCCCCGACGCATCATAATATAGGCATCGGGGCCTTCACTTTCTTGCGTATCGATCGAAATTTCGCAGAAGGCGGGTCTGATCGTTTTGATGTCGGATTACCTGTTTGCAGTAAAGAAAGCCGACCCTGATGAAAATCGAGCAACTGTCCAACCATGACGACAATTCGATTATTACAGCGGACCTCGTAATTGTAGGCGGCGGCCCCACGGGGCTTACAATCGCAGCCCAATGTGCGAAGGCGGGCAGAAAAGTACTCATCGTCGAAAGCGGGCTTGAACTCGAAAACTCGGAGCATTCCGCACTCAACGAAGTCGAGAGCGTCGGCCAGCCCCACTCGGAAGCGCAGTGCCGCAAGCGGATCGAATTTCACAGCCCGCAGGCCAGGTTCTGGTCTCAGGAGGTTCAGCCCTTTGGGGTTCGCTGCCGCGCGCTGGGTGGATCGACGCATGCCTGGGCGGGGAAATCCGCACCTTTTAGTAGCATTGACTTCAAGGCTCGCTCCTGGGTGTCCCATTCCGGCTGGCCGGTCGATCGCGAGCAAATCGATCCTTACATCCTGCGTGCAATGGAGGTGCTGAATCTCAGCCCCCAGGAACCACCGGGTCGCTTTGACCAGGAGGGACTTCATTCCTTTTATTGGCAGTTTGCCCGCTCGCGCGTAGACCGGCTCGACGTCATGCGCTTCGGCAGTGAGTTCATGGCGCAACGGTCGGATAATATCGATGTTCTTCTGGATGCGACCGTGACGCATGTCGGCCTGAGCCCGGACGGATCACGCTTTTCAGACCTCGAGGTCGCCAGCATGGACGGCAAACGCGCGCGCATCGAGGCCAGCATGTGCGTGCTGGCCGCGAGCGGGATTGAAAACGCCAGGCTGCTGCTCGTATCCAACGACGTGCATTTCAATGGAATCGGCAATCACCACGATGTCGTCGGGCGATATCTCATGGATCATCCGGGCGCTCGCATCGGTGCAATCCCGACCGATCAAATGGCCGTGCTCACCAAGCTCTTCGGCTTCTTCGGTATTCATCACCATGGCCGCGCGCACATGTTCATGCATGGCTTGGCGCTGACGCCGGAAATACAGGAGCGCGAGGAGCTGCTGAACGCCGCTGTCTATTTCGCCACCGAGCGCGCGCCCGACGACCCATGGGATGCGTTGAAGCGGCTGCTGCGCCGACACAGCCCAGATGTCGGCCGCGATCTACGTTCGGTTGCCGCAGGCTCCGGGCTTATCGTCAAGGGACTCGGAATGAGGGTCCTTTCCGACAGTCGCACGCCCAAGGCTCTCAAGGATATTGTGGTCAACAGCGCAATCAGGATGTCCCCGAATTTGGTCGCCAATGAATTCCAGAACCAGGGCGTGCCCCATAAGCTGGTCGGCCTGAGGATCGAAGCGATCTCCGAACAGATTCCGAACCCGGAGAGCAGGATCAGTCTCAGTTCGCGGAAGGACCGTTTTGGTGTGCCATTGGCCAAAGTCGCCTGGCGTATCAACGATGCCGAACGTCAAACGCTGCTCAGGATCGCCGAGCTCTCACGCAAAGCCCTGACGAGCGCCGGCCTGCCTGCCCCTGTACTGGAAGATTGGGCACGTGAGCGGCGTCCTGAAGACATCGTCATCATCGACATGGCGCATACGCTTGGCACGACGCGCATGTCGGCCGACGCGAAGACGGGCGTCGTCGACGAGAATTGCATGGTCCACGGCGTATCCAACCTTTATGTTGCCGGCGGATCGGTGTTCCCGACCAGCGGCCACGCAAACCCCACATTGATGATCCTGGCCTTTGCGATAAGGCTGGCCGATCATCTAAATTCGAACCTGGCAAAGGTTTGAGCCTCGGGCCTCCTTAGCCCGAAAGCTGCTGCTTAGCGCTCATATCGCCGGAAATGGGCTAACCAGCCGCCTTCGGCTGCCGCTGCGCATCGATATATGCATCGATCTTGTCGGGATCGAACAGGCCGCCATCGAAGAAGCCATCGGGGCCGAGCGTCAGGCTGGCGTCGGTGGAACCAACCGGCGTTTCCACGCGAAGAGCGCCTTCGACCTTGGCGCTGGCGCCGGGCAGGGGCACGCCAAGCGCCTGCAGCGCCGAGCGGTATATGTCTGGCCTGTAGGTATTCCGTGCGATGGTCTCGTTGTGTTCGTCGTGAGCCACCTGTCCCCAGCGCACCATCTGCGTATAGAACCAGAGCGCATGGCTTTTCCACGGGAAAGTGGCAGCCTTGGCACGGGGAACAAAGAAGTCCTTGATGCTCGTGATCTGTCCGCCCCCGACCTGCAGATCGCCTGAAAGGGCAGGGAGCAGCCAATCGATGGGGCGGCCGATATAGGCCGGGTTCGAAAGGACTGACGCCAGGCTTTCCCGGTTTTGCGGATCGGAGCACCAGGCAGCCGAGCGGTACAAGGCTCGCAGGAGAGCGGCCATCGCCTCTGGGTGATCGTCCGCCCAGCCGGCATTGGCGCCGAGCACCTTTTCCGGGCTGGACTTCCAGATGGCGGCTTTGACCGTTGCCATATGGCCTTTGCCGCTAAGGACACCGGCCGTATTCCACGGTTCGCCGACGCAATATCCGTCGATCTGCCCGGCGCCGAGCGCATCGGCCATCTCCGGTGGCGGCAGGATGATGATCTCGACGTCGCGATCGGGATGTATACCGCAGGCCGCGAGCCAATAGCGCAGTTCGTAATTGTGCCCGGAATGGGGATGGACGACGGCGAAACGCAACGGACGTTCGGCGCGGGCGAGGACGACCTTTTGCAGGGCCTTGCCGTTGCGGCCGGCATCGAGGTCATCTGTGGCGCCGGCGGCAGCCATTTTGTCCCAAAGCGCTGATGATACCGTCACGGCATTTCCGCCGAGACCGAGCGCCATCGGCACGATCATCCGCGGAGCCAATGGCGTCAGCCCGAGATTGCAGGCAATCGGCATCGGGGCAAGCATATGCGCCACATTGTAGCGGCTGACCGCGAGCCGATCGCGAATATTGGCCCAGGAGACTTCCCGCACGAGCTGAAGATCGATCGCCTCGGCCTCGGCGAAACCCTTTTCCTTGGCAATGACGAGCAGGGCGCTGTCGAGAAGAGGCAGGAACCCGGCGACGATCTGGTGTTTCTCCGTCATGCGTTTTCTCCTGGATCGAGCAGGCCGATCGCGGTTACCAGACTTTGCGCGATGTCGATGATCTTGCGGTTCTGGTTCATGGCCGTCTTGCGCATCAGCGCATAGGCCTCCTCTTCCGAAATGCCGCGCGACTTCATCAGCAGGCCCTTGGCGCGGTCGATCACCTTACGGTTTTCCAGCTCGCCCCGGGTCTCTTCCAGTTCGCGGTTGAGGCGCGCGAAGGCGTTGAAGCGGCTGATCGCCATCTTCAGGATCGGCCGCACGCGCTCCTGCTTCAACCCGTCGACGATATAGGCGGAAACACCGGCATCGACGGCCGCTTCGATCGAGGCTTCGTCCGATCTGTCGACGAACATCGCGATCGGCCGCTTTACGGCGCGGGAGAGCTGGAACATGTTTTCGAGCATGTCTCGATTGGGATTTTCCAGATCGATGACGATCACATCCGGATTGATCTCGCTGATCCTGCGGGCAATCCCGTTGATGTCATGGACGATCGTGACGTTCTCATACCCGGCCTCGCGCAATCCCGCTTCGATGATCGATGCGCGAATGCGGTTCTCGTCAATGACCAATACGGCAAGGGTATGGGATTTCATCGTCTCATATCGCCTCCGGCCCAAGCTCACAGATTGAAGCGCCGTTCAACGCCGGAGCTGCGCGTGCTTCCTTACGATCGGTTTGCCGCAATCGCAACGGCAAAGGGGGCCCATAAGGTCCATTGCCCGGAAATTTGTAAGTCAATGTATGAGGAAGCCCGCCGTACACATTGGCGGACAAATTGGCTGCCTGTTCCCGGCAGACGCACCTGGACATAAGGCGAGGCACGGCAGATAGATTGCGTCGTAATCAATATCGCGCAATCTATCTCACAAAGGGGTTTCCTTATGATCAAGCACATTCTGTTCCGGGCGGCTGTGGCTCTCGCGGTAACGACAACAGCGCCGTGGTCCATTGCCACCGCTGCCGAAGTGAAGAACATCGTCATCGTTCACGGAGCCTTTGCCGATGGTTCCGGCTGGCGAAGCGTGTCCAATATCCTGGCGAAGGACGGATATAAGGTCGCGATCGTGCAGGAGCCGCTCACGTCGCTTGCTGACGATGTCGCCGCGACCAAGCGTGTCCTTGACTTGCAAGATGGTCCGAGCGTCTTGGTCGGCCACAGCTATGGCGGCATGGTCATCAGCGATGCCGGAAACGCCGATAATGTCGCTTCTCTCGTCTACGTGGCGGCATTCGAGCCCGACAAGGGGGAAAGCCTGGCGACGCTCGCTCAGAGCAAGCCTGTCGAGAACATGAGGAAGGACAGCATCAGGGCAACGGCGGACGGTTTCCTCTATTTGGATCCCGCGGCGGTGCACGAGGTATTCGCCGCCGATCTGCCGCAAGCTGAAGCCGACTTCATCGCCCGCTCGCAGGTCTTTGCCTCTCAGAAGGTATTCGGTACTGAGGCGGGTGAGCCGGCTTGGAAAAAGAAGCCAAGCTTCGCGCTTGTTGCAACCGAAGACCGATCGATCAATCCGGACCTCGAACGCAGCATGGCGAAACGCGCCGGAAGCAAGACCTATGAAGTCAAGGCGAGCCACGTCGCGTTTATGTCGAAGCCGAATGAGGTTGCAAGGCTGATCGAGGAGGCCGCGAAGGCTGCCTCAAAGTGAGAGATATCGTTCGCATGTAGGCGAATGGAAAGGCACCTTGCCTTTAAAGCTAGGAAAGAGGATTGCTATTCGACAATCCTCTTTCCTCTGTCGCACATCCAACGTCACCATTTCTTGCTGAGCTTGAAAGTGATGGTCCGCGCGTCGCCATAGCCGCAGACATTCTCGCCGGCGCAACCCGAGACGTATTCCTTGTCGAAGAGGTTGGCGACGTTGAACGAGGCGCCCCAGCCCTTCTTTTCGTAGCGGATGCCTAAATCGAAAAGTGTCGCCGATGGCACACGCAGGGTGTTTGCCTCGTCCGCCCAGGACTTGCCTTGATAACGCATGCCCGCTCCGATGCTGAGGCCGTCAAGCGCATCGCTGGTGAAAGAATAATCGAGCCAAAGGGACGCCGTGGAATTCGGCACGAGATAGGGCGAATTGCCGATGACGGAGGAATCGATGTCCTTGGTGATTTCGAGGTCGGTGTAGGAATAGGAGCCGAGCAGTTTCCAATTGTCGTCGAGATTGACCTTGCCTTCGAATTCGACGCCGCGGGAGCGTACTTCGCCGATCTGCCGCTGCAGGAAAGTCACCGGATCGGTCAACGCCATATTCTTGCGGTCGATCTGGAAGATGGACGCCGTGAACAGACCGTCGATGAAATCGGGCTCGTATTTGACGCCGGCTTCATATTGCGCGCCTTCTTCGGGTACCAGGCCGCCGCCGGTGACGCTGGTGCCGACTTTCGGATTGAAGAAGGTGCCGGCGCTGACATAGGGCGTGATGCCGTTGGCAAATTCGTAGGCGAGACCCGCCCGGCCGCTCGCCGCCTTGTCGTTGGAACTATAAGTGGTGCCGACGGTGGCGTCGGAATTGGTGTCGACAAAATCATAGCGGCCGTTGAGCGTGACAAGCCAGCCGCTGCCGAAGCGCATCTGATCCTGGGTGTAGATGCCGAGCTGCTGCTGTGTCAGCACTTGATCGAGATAGACGAAATTGGCGCCCTGCGGCGTGCCGTAGACCGGGTGGGTAGCACTGATCGGATTGGAGCCGCAGCAGGCTTGGATTTGATCCAGCCGATAGATCGAGTAGTCCGAGCCGATCATGAAGTTATGGCTGACCGCGCCGGTATCGAACTCGTTCTGTGCGCGGGTATCGACCGAGAAGGTATCGACCTTCGACCGCTCGTAGAAGCCGATGCGGTCGAGCAGGAAATCCGGATCGTTATAGGACGGATCAAGCGGATTGCCGTTCTCGTAGCCGTTCAGATACGGGCCTTCCTCGCGCTTGTAGAGATGGCCATAGCGGGCGTTCTGCGACACGGTCCAACCGCCGTCGAATTCGTGCGAAACCTCGTAGCCCAGCATCTGCTGGGCATATTTCAGGTTGTCGATATCAGGCTCGCCATAAAAAGCCTTGCGGTCGATCTTGCCGAAAGGCGCATCGACCACCGTGCCGACATAGGGAAAGAAGCCGTTGCCGCTGTGAACCTCATCAAGGCCGCTGACCATGCCATAGACGGTGAGTTTGGTGGATTCGTCGGGCGAAATGGTGAGCTGCGGCATGATGAAGCCACGCTTGTCGTGGGTGTAGTCGCTATAGGTATCGCCACCCGCGATCTTGCCGGTCAGGCGGTAGCGATACACGCCATCGGCCGAGAGCTTGTCGGAAAAGTCGAAGCCCAGGAAGGCGTTGCCGATATTGTTGATGCCGATCTCGGTATAATAATAGGGATCGTCGGTCGGCTCCTTGCGCACCATGTTGACGATGCCGCCTGGGTTGGCGCCGCCATAGATCACCGAAGCAGGCCCCTTTAACACCTCGACGCGTTCAAGCATGAAGGGATCGATCTGGAAGCCGCCGAACCCATAGCTGTAGAGCGTCAGCCCGTTCAGGAAAACGCCCGTCTGAGTGGCGTCGAAGCCGCGGATATAAAACCAGTCTGTATCGCCATCATTGCCGAAGGGCTGCGTTGTCACGCCAGGCGTGTAACGCAGCGCCTCATCGACCTTGTTGGTGACGCCACGATCGTTCATTTCCTGCCGGCCGACAACGGAGACCGATTGCGGCACCTCGGTGATGGGCATATCGGTTTTCGAGCCGGTGGTCGTTTTGGTGGCGACATAGCCTTTGACAGGGGCAGTGCCGCTCGCTTCGCTGTTTTCCTGACCGGATTGGACGACCAGCGGTTTCAGCTCCGTCGGGTTTTCCTGCGCGGCGGCCTGCGTACCAAGCGCCATTGCCACGACGGACACACCGGTCGCCAAAACCCGTTTCATCGATACACCAGTCAATTCCTGCATTTCCGTCGTCAGCCCCAACTTCGCGGCACCCGGTATCCAAGCCAGGTGTCTTCCTTCACAATAAGATGAGCAATTAACTCATATTAATCGCGGCGGCTTGTCTCGAATGCGGGAAATTGAACGTTTTTGGGCAATTCTCCACAATGCCGGCAATTGCCCGCAGAGTGTGGCTTTTAGGCAATCTGGCTGCGTTTCCAGCTTGCCGGGGTCGTGCCGACATTCTTGCGGAAAACGCGGGTGAAATGCGCCTGATCGGCAAAGCCGGTTTCGACGGCGACATTGGTGAGCGGCGTATCGCCCTTCAGCAGCAATTGTTTGGCCCGTTCGAGCCGTGCCTTGGTCTGCCATTGGTGCGGCGGCAGGCCGGTCGATGCCTTGAAGGCGTGGCTGAAATGCGATTGAGACAAGCCGGTCAGCGATGCCAGCTCCTCCAGACGGATATTCCGCAGGCAATTTTCCTCAATGTAGTCGACTGCTCGGCGCAATTGCCAGGAGGCGAGTTCGCTGCGCCTGCGCGGCTGTGATCCTCGAAGCTGCAACACATTGATCAGCAGCGAAAGCGTCAGGCCATCGCCGTAAAGATCATGTAGCGGCTCCGGATTCTCGCATTCGGCGGCGATCAATTCTGCGATTGCCACTAGCTGCGGATCGGAAAAATGCAGGCGCGGACTGTCGAGACGGGCCGGGTCCAGATCCTCCATCAGCCGCTGGCCGATAACCTCGGCATCGAAATGAATATCGAGATGGCGCACGAAATCGATTCCGTCGAGATCGGCCCAGAGTTCCATCCCCGCGGGAATGTAGGAAATCCTTTCACGCTCAAACTCCTGCCGCCGGTTTTGGACGCGCGGCGAGAGCTTGACGCTGCTCGTGCCGGAGCCGCGTTGATCGAGCAGGATGAAGAGCCGTGGATCTTCGGCGATGTAGTAGCCGCCGGCGCGGGCCGCACAATTGACGTTCCAGACGTCGGCAACGATACCGTTCCACCGGCGCCGATGAACGCCGCCAATGACGGAGAAGCCGCCGATCTTGTTTTGCATCCTTGGCTGAAACGTCATCCGAGCCGCCAGCTCCACCTTGCTCTAAAATCCTTCGTTATAAACTCAGGTTATTATATCAGCGAAATTCCTATGGCAATGCGCGCTGGTTGGCGAAGGTCCGCGGGAAGGAGGACACTCGCTATCGGAAAACAACCCAATTTTGAGCCTTGCGGCGATCCAACTTTGTCTCGTGTTCGTAATGGCTCGCCGATAGTTTTGCCCTAGCAACGTGAGTCTCACGCTTGCCGCTGACAAAACAGCATACAACCGACGCTGACAGGACCTCTCCGTGAAAAAAACGCTTCTCATCGCCGCGGCATTCGCAGCAGCTTTTCCGCTTCTTGCTCACGCCGAAACCATACAGTTCCCGAGCGACGAACCGATCGCCGAGGTTTCGATTCCGCATACCTGGGGCCCTAAAGAGACGGAAACCGGCGTCGACGCAACGTCTCCGGACTCCGCGATCTATTTCTCGATCGATATCGCCAGCGACAAGACGATTGATAAGACCCTCGACGACGTCATTGATTTCCTGTCGAAAAACGGTGTCGACATCGACGCCAAGTCCAAGCATGAATTTCCGGATTCCGTGCTCAACGGCATGAAGATGGCGCATCTCGAATGGGATGGCAAAGACAAGGACGGCCCGGTCGATGTCGAACTCGGCTTGCTTCAGCCGTCTGAGCACAAGCTTCTGGTCGTCACCTACTGGGGATCGAAGGAAACTCAGGACAAGCATGACGAAGCGGTGCAGGGCATCATGAACTCGCTGAAGCCGCTCAACGACTGAGCTGTCTCAGGCAAATGACGGCAAAGGCAACCGCATATGCCGTTGCCTTTGCTTCTTCGGCTCATGTTGGTTCGGCCTCGGATGTTGCGGTTGCGATGAGGTGCTCGAACCTTCAGCCTGCGGAGTCTTGTGCCGTCGGAAGGCTGAGCGCTTCCAGGCGTTCCAGGAAGGGTAGTTGGCTGCCGAGGATCTTCCGGCGGGCATCGGAAAGAGTGAACCATTCGGCACGATCGACTTCGGGAAACGACTGAAGGCGTCCGCTGCCAGGTGGCCATTCGATTTCGAACAGATTGCTGCTCAGGGTGGCCACGTCGAATTCGCCTTCGAGGGCGAAAGCGGTCACGCGTTTTCCGCCTTTCTGACGCAGGTCTCCCAGCGGCTGCAACTTGCCTTCGGGGAGACGGCCCATTTCCTCGGCGAATTCGCGTCGGGCGGCCGTTTCGGCTGCTTCGTCCTCCGGATATTCGCCTTTTGGAATGGACCAGGCGCCTTCGTCCTTTTTGCTCCAGAAGGGACCGCCGGGGTGAACGAGCAGCACCAGCAGGTCGCTTTGCGTCCTTCTATACATCAGGATGCCGGCGCTTCTCTTCATTGACGATCGTTCCCGCAACTGGAGTCATAGCCGTCCTTTTACCGAACGCTACGACAGCTTCATCGCCATGTTGCCGAAGCAGCTTACCAGAGCTCTTGTTTGCCGGTCGGACCAGCCCGCCCGTGATTCAGGTCGCTGTCAGACGGCGGCTATAGGTTACCGCAGATAACTAGGTAGACCGATGAAAATGGCACACCAGATCGTCGACAGCTACGAGATGAAGACGATTGTCCTCGGACCGGATATGCGGACCATCTATGTCGTCAGCGGTGCCTTGCCGGAAGAAAGCGCAGTATTTCCGCACTGGGCGAATGAACGGGTCGTCATCCCGCAGGTGATGATAGCCTACATTCAAGGAGAGGCGCATCGTCTCGATATGGTCCAGGGTTATTTCGAGGATCTGGACGAGACCGGCAAGCTGAAAAACAATTCGCAACTCAACCTGTTCCACACGATCGCCAAACAATTTTTCTCTTCGATTTCGGCAAGAAGTCAGCGACCGGCAGCGATCGGCGACGTGCTGGAACAAGCGATGTGGCACTGCAATCTGCGAGAGAATGCAGAGATTTACGAGAGGCTGCTGGCCTATTTCGTTTATGGCAGAAAAGACCCCTTTATCAGGCAATTTCCTACCACAGGGTCCATCCAGCCAACATTTCACTGAGATGCAGGAAGAGAACCGCCAAGCAGGCGAATCGAGGCCGAAATCGGCGATCGGTTCGCCAGGTGGCGCGGATGACGGCTCTTGAATTTTTGCGCGTCTTCCGCCACCTCTTCGGCGCGACTTTTAACATTCTCAGGAGACCAGACGCACCATGACGACGACCACCGAAGAACATCCCGCTGAGAGCCACGTCTTTGAGGCTGACGTCGCCCGCCTTCTGCACATGATGGTTCACTCCGTCTATTCGGATAAGGATGTTTTCTTACGGGAACTGATTTCGAATGCGGCCGATGCCTGTGAAAAACTTCGATATGAGGCTATCGCCACGCCGGCACTGCTGGCCAGCGATCCCGACAGCCGCATCGTATTGACGCTCGATGAGGAGGGCGGCAGGGTGGTCGTCGAGGATAACGGCATCGGCATGAGCCGCGACGAGATGATCGAAGCGCTCGGAACGATCGCTCGCTCCGGAACGCGGGCGTTCATGGAGCGCATCGAGGCAAACAAGCAGGGCGAGGGCGCGCAACTCATCGGACAGTTCGGTGTCGGCTTCTATTCCTGCTTCATGGTCGCCGATCGCGTCGATGTCGTGTCGCGCCGTGCGGGTGCGGACCATGCCTGGCTCTGGTCTTCCGACGGCAAGGGCGGCTATAGCGTCAGCCCGATCGATGTTAGCGAGGCGCCGGCGCGCGGCACGCGCATTACCCTGCATCTGATGGACGACGCCAAGAGCTATACATCCCGCTGGACCATCGAGCGGATTGTCAAGGAGCAGTCGGGCCATGTGCCGGTTCCGATCAGGATCGCGGAGAAGCCCGGTTCTGAAGCAACGCAGCTCACCGACGGCACCGCACTCTGGACCAAATCGAAGAACGACATTACCAGCGAAGAGTACACGGACTTCTATCGCGGGATTTCCGGCCAATATGACGAACCGGCGCTCACGGTGCATTTCCGTGCCGAAGGCCGCCATGAATATTCCGCACTCGCCTTCGTGCCCAACTCGCAGCCGTTCGATCTCTTCGACCCCGATCGGAAGGGCCGCATGAAGCTTTACGTGAAGCGGGTCTTCATTACCGACGAGGCGGAATTGCTGCCCCGTTATCTCCGTTTCGTGCGCGGCCTTGTCGATACCGCCGATCTGCCGCTGAATGTGTCGCGCGAAATGATCCAGGAAAGCGCAATCCTAGCCTCGATCCGCAAGGGCGTCGCCAACAGGATCATAACGGCCATCGAAAAGCTGTCCGAAAATGACAGTGATGCGTTCCTCAAGCTGTGGGAAGCGTTCGGAAGCCTGATCAAGGAAGGCATTTATGAAGACTTCGAGCGGCGCACCCAACTGATGGCGCTGTCGCGCTTTCGCACGACCGCGTCCGGCGAGGGGTATCGCTCGCTTGCCGATTACGTCAAAGACCTGAAGGATGGCCAGCAGGCGATTTATTATCTGGTCGGCGACAGCCTGGAGCAGTTGAAGGCATCGCCGCAGCTCGAGGGTTTTCGCGCCCGCGGCATCGAGGTTCTGCTGCTGACGGATTCCGTCGACAGCTTCTGGGTCACCAATGCTCCGGAATTCGAGGGTAAGACCTTCAAGTCGATCACGCAGGGGTCCGCCGATCTGGCGCAATTCAGCAAGGTCGAGCAGGGCGCGCCGGCAAGTGAGACGGCACCGGTTGAGGTTCAGGCATTCATCGATTTTGCGAAGGAGAAGCTCGCCGACCAGGTGTCGGACGTGCGTGCGTCGGACCGCTTGATCGAAAGTGCTGTCTGCCTGGTCGCTCCCGAACAGGGCTACGATCGCCAGCTCGAAAAAATTCTGCAGGGCGCCGGCCGTCTGCAGGCGGGCGCAAAGCCGATCCTGGAGATCAATGGGGATCATCCGGTCGTCAAGGCCATCGCCGCCAGAAGCGATCAACCATCCCTGCGCGACGACGCGGCATTCCTGCTGCTCGATCAAGCACGCGTTTTGGACGGCGACAAACCGGCCGATCCCCGTGCCTTCGCCGAACGGCTGGCGCGGCTCATGGAAAAAGCGCTGCAGTAGGCGGACGTTCAGCCTCTCTGCGGTATGTTGGCTGTGGGAGGGAGAGCAAGAGCGATTTTCGCTGGCAAACGTCTCGCAGCGGATGGTTGTTTCCCATCCGCTGCGAATTGAATTCCGACCGACTAAGCCGATTTCAGCCCGCCAAGAAGCGTCGGAATAAGTTCGGACACGGTGGGATGGATCGGCACGGCCCATTTCAAAACCGGATAGGGCGTGCGCGCATGCATCGCGTCGATGAAGCCGTGGATTGCCTCGTCGCCTTCGACGCCGAGGATTGCGGCGCCCAGGATCTGTCCGGTTTCCAGGTCGGCGACGACCTTCATTAGGCCTTGTGTCTCCCCCTTTTCGATGGCGCGGCCCACTCGGCTCATCGGCATGGTCGATACCGTGATCGCCCGCCCGGTCGCTCGCGCTTCCCGCTCCGTCATGCCGACGCGTCCGAGCGGCGGATCGATATAGAGCGCATGGGCCAGGATGCGTTCACTCACCTTCCGGTCTTCACCGTCCAGGAGATTCGCCGCGACGATTTCGAAGTCATTGTACGAGGTGTGCGTGAAGGCGCCGCGGCCGTTGCAATCGCCAAGCGCCCATATGCCGTCGACATTGGTGGAGAGGTAATCGTCGACGACGATATAGCCCTTGCTGTCCAGCGCCACACCGGCCTCCGCGAGACCAAGATCGTCGGTATTCGGCTGGCGGCCCGTGGCGATGAGGAGGTGGCTTGCTTCGACATCCGGATTGCCGTTCGCCGTCGAGATGCGGATGTTCTGGCCGCTCTTCGACACCTTCATGTCCTGCGCATTCGTATGGATCGATATGCCTTCGGCGCGCAGAACGTCACCGATCGCCTGGCAGATATCGTCATCCTCCCGCGGGGCTAATCGCGGGCCGCGTTCGATGATACTGACGTCCGCGCCGAAGCGCCGGTACATCTGCGCGAATTCGAGGCCGATATAGCCGCCGCCGATGATGGCGAGATGGCGTGGCAGGGCCGTCAGATGGATGATGGAGGTACTGGTCAGGTACTCCACCTCCGAAAGCCCCGGCAGCGGAGGGATGGCCGGCCTCGCGCCGACGTTGAGAAAGATGCGCGGCGCGGTCAGCGTCTCATCCCCGACGCGGATGGTCTTGGCGCTCTCGAAGCGGGCGTGTCCCCGTATCAAGGAAATTCCGTCCGTCGACGTGAGCCAGTTCGTGAGCGAATTTCTGGCGTTGTTTGTGACAGTAGCCGCGCGCTTCTCGACGGTCGCCATATCCGTCAGTAGCCCGCCATCCGTGCGGATGCCGTAGTCCGCGCTTCGCCGTATCACTTGGGCGGTCCGGGCGCTGGCAACCAGAGTTTTGGTCGGCATGCAGCCGGCATTGACGCAGGTCCCGCCAACGAATTTGCGCTCGATCAGAGCCACCGTCATGCCGGCAGCCGCAAGACGTCCGGCCAGGGATGGCCCTGCTTGCCCGGCACCGGCGATAATCGCGTCGAAGGTCTTCATGCTTGTCCCTCCCGCAGTTGATGTCTGATTTTTATGCCCGGTCGAACTGAATGCCGACGCCCAGTCTATTCCAGTTTAACAGACTTGAGCGGACCGAGGTCGAAAACCTGCAGGAGTGACAGCAATGCATTTCGCAGAGGCTCTTGTCTGCGGCAAATCAACGCAATGTCTGCATCATGGTCTCCGCTCAAGCGCTGCGCAGCCTTGACGACGAGCGTCGCTAGGCCATGTCTGACCGCATACCTGACGCAAGGGAACCATGTGTGCCGAAAGGAGACATAGTGCGAAACGCTAGGATGGAATTTACCGAGCTTGAAAGCGAGGCAAATTTGGACTTCGTAAAATACGAAGGATGGTCGAAGCTTTGGTGTGAAGCAGTCGATTTCTAGACTGTAGGCTTAATCGCAACGGCGTAAGTGCCGTCATTCTCATCGGAATGCTGCCCGGTTCGTCGCGCGCATTCCAAGCTTCGGACACCCGGCAAGAGAACAGCGTTGAGAAGCTTCAGGGGTATCTCTGCCGCGTGCGACGATAAGTTAAGGATCTAAGCAACGTGCCTGCTGTCCCGAAAGAACCGCCACAGAAATTCATCCTGCTGATGCTGTCTTCCCTTCGAAAGGCGTTTTTCAGCATTGCCATTGCGAGCGCTGCGATCAACATGCTGGCGCTGACCGGCTCCTTTTTCATGTTGCAGGTTTACGATCGGGTCATTCCGGGCCGCAGCCTTCCAACGCTCGCCGGGCTTGCGATCATCGCCGCGACCCTCTTCATATTCCAGGGAGCCCTGGAATTGCTGCGCTCGATGCTGCTCGCGCGCGTTGGCGTCTCTCTCGACCAACGGATGAATCGGAAGGTCTTTGGCTCGCTCATTCTTCTGCCGACAAAAATGCAGGCGCCCGATGATGGGCTGCAGTCCGTCCGCGATTTGGAGCAGGTTCGATCGTTCTTGTCCGGCGGCGGTTCGACGGCGTTGTTCGATCTGCCTTGGATGCCCTTTTATCTCATCCTGTGTTTTCTGTTTCATTTCTGGATCGGCTTTACCGCCCTATGCGGCGCCACCCTGCTTATTGTCCTGACAGCGCTGGCGGAGATCCTTTCGCAAAGGCCGGCCTTGGAGGCTGCAAAGTCTTCCGCAGCTCGTCTCGGCTTTGCACAAGCGGCGCGACGAAACTGGGAGGCGGTGGTCGCAATGGGTTTCAGCGGCCGCCTGATCGAGAAATGGACGGCCATGAATGAGGATTATCTGGGAAATCAGCTCTCCGCCGGTAATATCGTCGGCACGCTGACCACGATCGCGAAGATATGGCGGATGATGCTGCAATCCGCCGTGTTGGCCGTCGGCGCGATCCTTGTCATCAAACAGGAGGCGACGGGCGGCATCATCATCGCCAGTTCGATCATGGTCACCCGCGCGCTCGCTCCGGTGGAGCTTGCAATCGGGCAATGGAAGGGTTTTGTCGCCGCGCGCCAAAGCTGGTCGCGCCTCGCCAAGCTGCTGGATCTGATCCCCAACGAGCATCGGGCCATGGCCCTGCCGGCACCGCAAAAGAACCTCAGCGTCGAAAACATAAGCCTTACCTCCCCCGGGAGCCGCGATTTCATCCTGCGCAATGTCTCATTCCAGATATCGGCGGGCACGGTGCTGGGCGTGATCGGCCCCAGTGCCTCGGGAAAATCGTCGCTCGTCAGAGCGATCACCGGATTGTGGCCGGTGATCATCGGCTCGATCAGGCTCGATCAGGCAGCCTTGTCGCAATGGGAGCAAGGCGATCTGGGACGCCATATCGGATACCTGCCCCAGGATGTCGGTCTGTTCGACGGTTCGATAGCCGAGAATATTTCCCGCTTCGCGAATGACATGCAGCCTGGACCGATTATCGCGGCGGCGAAGGCGGCGGGTGTCTACGACATGATCGTCAAGCTGCCGGATGGCTTCGACACGGTCATCGGCGAGGGCGGCTCGCGACTTTCCGCCGGTCAGAGGCAGCGCATTGCCTTGGCCCGGGCCCTTTATGACGATCCGTTCCTGGTGGTTCTTGACGAGCCGAACTCCAATCTGGATGCCGAAGGCGAGGCATCCTTGACCAAGGCCTTGCTAGGTATCCGCGCACGGGGCGGCATAGCCATCGTCGTCGCTCATAGGCCGAGCGCTCTGGCCGCCGCGGATAAGGTCGCGATCATTGCCAACGGCCAGTTACAGGCATTCGGACCCAAGGATGAGATTCTTGGCACATCCGCGAGGCATTCGGGGCCGGGACCGGTGCGTTTGATGATAGCCGGCGAGGATGTGAGCGGATGAAAAACACAGGTCTGCCTTCCACCGAGCGCGCGATCCGCCGCCTTTCCACGTTCGTGCTCGCGACAATTCTGCTCCTTTTTGGCGTTCTGGGCGGTCTTGCGGCAGCAACGAAGATTTCGGGGGCGGTCATCGCCTCCGGAACCTTGGTCGTCGACAGCTATGTAAAAAGCGTTCAGCACCTCAAGGGCGGGATCGTTGGCGAAATCCGCGTGAAGAATGGCGATCATGTCGATGCCGACCAGATATTGATCCGCCTGGACGACACGCAAACCAGAGCCAATCTCGGCATTATCAGAAAGCGTTTGAATGAGCTTTCCGCCAGAACGGCGCGTCTGGCCGCGGAGCGCGACGATAAGAGTGCGATCAGCTTTCCGGCAAATCTGCTGTCCAGCGCCGGCAACGATGGCGTGGCAAGCGTGCTTGCCGGCGAGCGGCAACTGTTCGGCGACCGGTTGGCATCGCGACAGGGCCAGAAGTCTCAGCTCCGAGAGCGAATCCAGCAGTTGAAACAGGAAGTGGATGGTCTCGTCGCGCAGGAGAAGGGAAAGCGGATCGAGATTGAGCTCGTCAACAAGGAGCTAAACAGCCTTCAGCGGCTGTTCGATCAAGGCATTGTTCCGGCGGCCAAGGTCTATTCGCTGCAAAGGGACAGCGCTCGCCTGACGGGAGAGCTTGGAAACCTTGTTTCCTCGATCGCCCAGACCAACGGCAAAATTACCGAAACCGAACTTCAGATCATTCAGATCGATGATGACCACAGCTCAGAGGTTTCCGACCAGCTACGGCAGGCCGAAAGCGATACCGGTCAGTTTTCGGAACGGCTGATCGCTGCCGAGGACGATCTCAAAAGAGTGGACATAAGGGCGCCACAGGCAGGCATTGTCGACCAGTTGAGTGTCCATACGGCCGGCGCCGTCATCGGGCCGAAGGAAACCATCATGCAGATTGTCCCCGACAAGGACGCGCTGGTTGCCGAACTTAAGCTTGCGCCGCAGGACATCGATCAGATTGCCGTCGGGCAGGTGGTCGCATTGCGATTTTCCGCCTTCAACCAGCGCATTACACCCGAACTGAATGGGCACGTCGAAACCATTTCGGCGGATCTGACGACCGACCAGCACTCGGGGCTCAGCTATTACATCGTTCGCGCCAAAGTGCCGAAGGAAGAATGGGATCGATTGGGAAAGCTGACGCCTCTTCCAGGCATGCCGGTGGAAGCATTCATGCAGACCGGCCGAAGAAGCGTTCTGGCCTATCTGACCAAGCCAATGACTGATCAGATAAAGCGCGCCTTCAGAGAGGACTAGAATGATCCTCTAAGCGCGATGTATAAGCCGACGTGCCGATTAAAGTAGAAGCGCAGCCGCTATCAACGGCTGCGCAGAGCGCTTTGCGCTTTATCAGATATGCCAGTCCGGAGTATGGGCAGCCGCGGCCGCAGCCGTCTGGCTAAGATGGTCGTTCAACTGATAGGCCTTGATGTAGTCGATTTTCATCTCAGAGTCTTTCAGGCTGTCCGTCGGAGTGCCTGCTGTACCGCCGACGGCCTGGTCCACCAGCATATACATCGGGCTGTGCATATCGGCCGGTGTTGCGGTATGCGCGATGGCCACATCGTCGAAATACCAGACGATTTGATCCTGATCCCACAGCACACCGTAATTGTGGAAACCATCGGTGCTGGGAACTTGCACCGGAATGGATTGTATCGTGTGCTGGCCCGTTGCATTCGAGTGAACCGTGGCGTTGACCGTGTTCGGGTCCTGCCCGCGCATTTCCACGACATCGAGTTCCGGCGGCCAAGAACCATCTTCCGGCAGAAGCCAGAAAGCCGGCCATGTGCCCTGATCATGCGGCATCTCTGCCCGCATCTCGAAATATCCATAGGTTTGGGCGAAGGTAGAGTGGGTGGTCAGGATGCCGGACGTATAGTTATGCCCGTCCAGAAGTGATTTCAGCGCATCAGGCGTCGGTTGGGCTGAAATCGTCAATACACCGTTGGAAACGGAAAATGGGTTGACCGATGCGGTCGGGCCATAAGACGGATTGATATACCACTGCAACTCGCCCGTCATGCTGCTGCCCTTGTCCGGCGCCCACCAGTATTTCGCATCCCAGGTGCCTTGTGTGCCCTGATGGAGAGAAAGCGTGTTGAAATCGTCCGAGAAGGTCTGTGTGAGCGCGGAGCGGTCGAGTCCGAGCTGGAACTGGTCCGCGCTCAGGTCGGCAGCAGTCTTGTTGGCAAAAACCAGGCTCTCGCCGTTGCCAAGATCGAGTTGCAGATTGGCGCCGTGCTGGCTGAGGTGACTGACGACTTGATCGAAGGACGTCAGCCCGTATTGGTTCAGGCGCACCTTGTCGTCGCTGCTGAAGTCAGTGATGAGGTCGCTGCCATTGCCCTTGGTGAGGATAAAGGTGTCGGCGCCGCCTCCGCCGGTCAGGACGTCATTGCCTGCACCGCCATCGATGGTCTGGCTGCCTGTGCCGCCGGTGATGATGTTGTCGGCGCTGTTGCCGAAGGCATGGCGGCCGTTGCCGGTCACCGTAAGGTTCTCGAAATTGTCAGGCAGAGTGTAGTCCATCCACGTATTGATGGTATCTACGCCCCCGCCGGGCGCCTCGGAGGCGTGGTTGATGCTGGAATAGAGATAATAGATATCGTCTCCAGTGCCGCCCACCATCGTGACGTTGACGGAGGCGTCGCCCCAGATCGAATCATTTCCAGCCGTGCCGTAAAGCGTCGGACCGGAGCCCGTGGCGGAAAACCAACTTGTCGAAGTTCCGCTGTAATAGAGCGGTTGACCTAGTGCATTGAGAACTGAATTGGGCATCGGAAACCTCTTCCGTTGTGCTCGGCTGTCTCCTCCAACAGAGCCAATATTCCTCCGTGCTTACGTTAGATGGATAACATTTTCCGCAGCGCAGCACAGCCCCTTATGACGTTAACTTCAGCTTTTTATAAAGTTTGTCCGGCTAATGATCGCCTTGCTCAATCACAAGCTGTTCGTTCCCCGGGGGCATCATATGAACGGAGTTCGGTAGCAAATGCGACCACGACTGCTTTTAGGCGCGAAGCCCTCCTTGGTGACTGGACTGTCTACGGCCGCTATGGCCGCAAGCAGACGAGAACATCGAAATCTTTGCCATTTGCGGACGACGATCCCCGCCCATCCGGGTAATATCAATGTGATCAATCGCGGCGTAGTGTTCTATTCGGCTTTGAGAGGAGGATGCTATGCCTACCATATTGGCCTATCACGATGTCAAAGACGTCAAACATTGGCTCACTTCACCGCGCCGCAAAGAGGTTTTCGAACCCCTCGGCTGCACAAACATTCGTACGTTTGTTGATCCACAAGCGTCCAACCGAGTTGGCCTGGTCATGGACGTTCCCGACATGGGCCGCCTGGCGGAATTTATGAAGTCCAAGCAAGCGGCGGATGCGATGGAGTATGACGGAGTATTGCCGGAGACCTTGGTGATTCTCACACAATCGTAGCGGGAAATCAGGGGGCAGTGTCGAGAAGGTCGGTTCTGGGTTTTGCGATGATGCCTCAGTATCGGTCAGATAATATTGATTGTCGGCACTGGGGCTGTGACACCACGGCTGCTGTTGAGCGGCGGCGCGATTCACGCTGACGGGTGAAACCGGAAGTCGACGCCGGTGGCGCGAAGCTGCCACGCACTCCCTTCGGCTGGTGGCATCTGCTACCGAATTCCGCATATGAAAGGGAAGCGGGAGGATCGCTATGAACGTGCCGACGAAGCAGAGTAGATGCAGCCCGCACCCGCAGGTCGCAGCGAAAATAATCAGAAGGGTATTACCGCCACCCCTTCGCGGCCCAGCAGAGATGGGGCCTAACGATACCGGTGACAGCCTTGACGCGGATAAAGGTTGGCGAATGAGGGGCCGCCCCGTGAAATCCGGCTGCGGCTTTTGTAAGAGCCGATAGCCGCGAACAAAAGCCCGCCGCAGACCGGGAGTCGGTAGTCGCGGCGGGCTCACGCTCCAGTGGCCGGCGTGGTGCACCGTGAGCTACGGGCAAGCGGCCCGCAGGCATGAAACCAATATCGAGCGCTTAGGTTCCCGCGATTTCATGTCGTGCGACAATTCGTACAGCCGGACTGATGGCTGCATGCGACAGAGCAGGCCGCCCCACAAAATGAGGAGCTGCCCCTGATCTCACTGCAATAGAGCTACTCCGGCTTCTTTCGCCGCCTTGATGAATGCTTCTCGCGCTGCTTCTACACAGACCACACCCATCATCGCATCGAGGCATATTCGTACGGCGGTCACATACTCTTCGCCATCTTCAATCGGCCAGTGTTCCAGCAACGTCTCGGTCGCATCCTGTACCGAATTGACGCGCCGATAGCCCTCCGCGCCTCCCATCACGAGCGTCACGGCGGGGAAGGGCCGCAAGGTGTTTCGTTTCAAAACGCATTACCTCCGAAACATAAAGACTTCGGTAACCTTGCAAAAAACGTTCCGCGGAAGGCGGCGCGATCTAGTCGCCTCCCGATAGTGGCCAAAATAGCCGGAGCGTGATGCCGGAGAATCGACTACGCCGACGCCCGATGACAGCGGCAGCGACATGGCGCGGCTCGGCCTAGTGCGGCCAAAGCTCACGCTATGAGGGAGAGATGTCGATGAGGCTTGAACAGGTTGCCGTGTCCCGCGTCGTTGGCGGCGCGAGAGCGATCGGCAAATAGCCTCAGCGGCGAACCAGAAGTGCCTCGATTGAGGCCATTTCAAAGGCGTCACGCGCTTCGCTCGCCGTACATTCGTGCTCGAGCGCGGCGCTGCAGACCTTTTTGGCTTCCCTTAGAAACACGCCGTCGGCTATGGGCCATTCCCTTTCCAGGCACCCCACAGCTTCGGCCGGGCCTTTGACGGCCTTTTGTTTCCCACTGCTGACAATGACGGAGACGGGTGCCTCCCATGCGAGAGCGCTCATTCTGATCCTCCTTTGTCCTTCAGGTGAAGTTAGGCAAACGATGGTCGTGCCGCTCGGTTCCAAGAGTGAGACCAAAAAATTCCATCTCCGCACGAAAAAGCTAGGCAAGTCAGCAAGGATTATAGATCGAGCTGCTTGCGACGACGCCACGTCAAAGAGCAACCATCGTCAGGCTGCGGGACTTACGGCTACTGGCGTTCACATTTTCTGCGCTGATGCTTGCGGGCACAATTCCGGTGCCGGCGGCGGGTCATATTACGCGCCGCCGGCCCATCTGTGAAGCTGTCAAAATTCCGCGACCTCGCCCCAGGACGAGCCATTCAGCCGATCCGGATGATATGGCTTTGGATCGACGATCGGTTTTGCGGCCGTGACAAGGTCCGCGACGAGATGGCCGGCGCCTGGGCCGATGCCGAAGCCGTGGCCGCTGAAGCCTGCTGCCAGGACCAGTCCGGGCAGTGCCCGGATTTCGCCGATCGCGGGAACTCCGTCGGGCGTACTGTCGATATAGCCGGCCCATGCGGCCGAGACGGGGGTGTTGGCAAGCGCTGGAAGCAACGCTCGTGCTCGCTCAAGGGTCAATTCGATCTGCTTCCGATCCGGACTAGGATCGAGAATGCGGTTCCGCTCCATCGGGGTCGGTCGATCGAGCCGCCAGCGCGACAAAGTTTCGTGCCCACCCTTTAGACCCTCAAAGCCGCCGGCAGCGAGGCTGCGCCAGCGCTTGGCGAACATCGGCACAAAATGGCGGGCGAAACGAAACTGTTGCAATGTCGGATCGACGCGGGCGCGGCCGCTGATCGCAAGCGTGTAACCGCCGTCGCCTCTGCGCGTGGCCGAAACCGCGGCCGTATGCAGCGCCGCCGGCAGACCTTGGGCGCCAGGTGCGACCGACAGGATCGAGGAACGGATCGAGGCTTGCGGAAAGCGGATGCCGAGCTGCCGGCAAAAGGACGATGCCCAGGCGCCGCCGGCCATCACCACCATCCGGGTTCGGATCGTGCCTTTCTCGGTGACGACGGCACTGACATGGCCGCTTTCGGTCTCAAGACCGCGGGCAGCGCACATCTGATGAACGCTGCTGCCGAGCGCCATGATGGCGCGGGCGACCACCGGGGCAGCGCGCGACGGATCGGCGGTGCCGTCGGTCGGGGAAAAGACGCCGCCCTTCCAGCGCCGGCCGGTCGCCGATCCGAATTCGCTTGCTTGCTTTTGATCAAGCATATGGGTGGTAACGCCGACGCCGCGGGCAAATTCACCCCAGCTCGCCCAGCCGGCAAGCTCCGTGTCGTCGTTGCTCAGATAGAGCAGGCCGCAGCGGCTGAAGCCGGTATCCTCGCCACTTTCCTTGCCGAAATCTTCCCAGAGAGCGAGGCTCTTCGTCGCCATCGGCAGTTCGCGGGCATCCCGGTTCTGCTGACGGCACCATCCCCAGTTTCGGCTGGATTGTTCGGCCCCGATCCGCCCCTTTTCGAGAAGCGCGACCTTCAAGCCCCGCCGCGCGAGATAGTAGGCGGCGAAGGTCCCGACGATTCCGCCGCCGATCACCACGACATCGGCCTTTTCGGGCAGTGCGGGGGTGGTTTCGATGTGCAGAAGCGGGGCGGGCATGGCACTCTCCAGGTTACAAGCGAGCATTCTAGTCGAGCTTTCCCCGCGCAAATGCTGCAGATTGCCAGCGGACAGCATTTCCTTCTGTCGCACGCGGTTAAGGCGAATTCTTGTGCTAAGATCCGGATTTTACGAGGTTAAATCAGCGCGGAAAGGTTCAATTCCGCTTGCTAAGTAAGGCTTTCCGCATAAGATGACAAAAGATTATTCCGCCAGGTGGTACCTGTCGCCGCGAAATTGGAGCGTGCCGATGAAACTCGACCGGATCGACATCAAGATCCTCTACGAATTGCAGAAAAACGGCCGCATCACCAATGTGGAACTTGCCGAACTCGTCAACCTCTCGCCGAGTCCCTGCCTGATGCGGGTCAAGAAACTGCAGGCGGAAGGCTACATTGTTGGCTATTCGGCGCAGATCAACATCGCCAAGCTCGGGCAGACGCTCACGGTGTTCACTGAGGTCACCCTCAAGAATCATCGCCAGATCGATTTCGCGCGCTTTCTTGCGGCGGTCGAGAAGGTCGACTCGGTGGTGGAATGCCATCTCGTTTCCGGAGGCTACGACTATCTGGTGAAGTTCGTGACCGCCGGGATTGCCGAATACCAGACGACCATGGAACGGCTGATCGACATGGAAATCGGCATCGACAAATATTTCAGCTTCGTCGTGCTGAAATCACCGATTGTCAAAGCGCATATGCCGCTCACCAGCCTGTTTCCGGTCTGAGCCTATTCGCCGCCCGTCGATTTACCGAAGCGCATCTCAGCGTTTCGCAAGGGCGCGAACCAGCTCGGGATTTTCTTCCAGGCTATCCAGCCAGCCAGTGTCAAGTTTCGGCACGGAGGAGAAGAGCAGCTTGGAATAGGGGTGCTTTGTACCGCCGGCAAGATCGGCAGATGCGAGCTGCTCGATCTTCTCGCCTGCATACATCACCGCAATCTCGTCGCAGATCGCTTGCACCGTCGACAGATCGTGACTGATGAAGATGTAGGAGAGCCCGAGTTCGCGTTGCAGTTCCTTGAGGAGGTCGAGGATTGCAGCGGCAACGACCGTGTCGAGGGCTGATGTGATCTCGTCGCATAGGATGAGCTTCGGCTCGGCTGCAAGTGCCCGCGCGAGGTTAATGCGCTGCTTTTGGCCGCCGGACAGTTCCGGCGGGCGCCGATGCTTGAGGGCTGTTGGCAGGTGGACCATGTCGAGGAGCTGGTCGATGCGGGCCTCGCGCTCGCTGCGGCCGAGATTATGATAGAAGGCAAGCGGACGCCCGAGTATTTCCCCGATCGATTTGGCAGGATTGAGCGCCGTATCGGCAAATTGAAAGACGATCTGCAGCTTTTGCAGTTCTTCCCGCTGGCGGTTCCGGGCATCGGCGGCAAGCTGTTTTCCGTTGAAGATGATGTTCCCGGAAACCGGTGGCAGGATGCCGGCTATGGTGCGGGCAAGCGTTGATTTTCCGCAGCCGGATTCGCCGATGACGCCAAGATTGCGGCCGGCTTCGAGTCTGAGGCTCACGGATTTGAGAGCCGTCGCTGCCGGCAGACCGTCCGGCTGGATGGCGCCATAGCCCGCCACCACATTCGTAACTTCCAGCAGGGCGGGTATCTTTTCGGGCTCGGCTGAAGCCGGGGAGGCGTAGAGCTTCGGTTCGAAGGCACCCAGCAACTGGCGCGTATAGGGATGAGCGGGTGCGGAGAGGATCTGTTTAGTCTCGCCGATTTCCTGGACCTCTCCACCCTTCAGAACGACGATCCGGTCGGCGACCTGCGCCACGACAGCGAGGTCGTGAGACACGTAGACTCCGGCGATGCCGCCCTTTTTCATCACCGACTTGAAAGCTCGGAGAACCTCGATCTGCGTCGTTACGTCAAGTGCCGTCGTCGGTTCGTCGAAAATCATGAGTTTCGGATTGCCGATCAGCGCCATCGCGGCTGAAAGGCGCTGCAACTGACCTCCGGAAACCTGATGCGGATAGCGAGCACCGATCGTGTCGGGGTTCGGCAGGCTCAGCGCCTTGAAGAGCTCGACGGCGCGTGTCCTTGCCTCTTCGGCCGGCATCAGGTTGTGGATACGGGTGATTTCGATCACCTGCTCCATGATCGTCTGCGCCGGATTGAAAGCTGCCGCGGCACTTTGCGGGATATAGGCGACTTCGGTTCCGCGGATGCGAGCCCTGGCTTTCTCGGGCAGGCTTGCCATGTCCTTGCCGGCGAGCAGGACCTGGCCGCCGCTGATCCGGCAGCCCTGCCGCGTGTAGCCCATCAGGGTCAGCGCGATCGTCGTCTTGCCAGAGCCGCTTTCGCCGATGAGGGCAACGATTTCCCCTTCCTGGATGTCGAAGCTGACGCCGCGGATGATATCGACCTGGCGGCCGGCATCCGTCTTGGCCTCGACCTTCAGGTCGCGAATGTCGACGAGTTTGGCCATTAATTGCTCCGGTCTCGGATCTTCTGGGGAAGGTTGTCAATCAGCAAGTTAACGCTGATGGTTAGGCTGGCAATCGCGATGCTCGGAAACATCACCGCGGGTGCGCCAAAGGGCAGGCCGCCGATGTTTTCGCGCACTAGAGCCCCCCAATCCGCATTCGGCGGCTGCACGCCGAGGCCGAGGAAGGAGAGCCCAGATAGAAGCAGCACGATGAAGACGAAGCGCAGGCCGAGATCGGCCATGACCGGCCCAAGGATATTGGGCAGGATTTCGGAGCGGATGAGATAGAGCGCCCCTTCGCCGCGGGCGCGGGCGACCGTGATGAAATCCATGGTGTTGATGTTGACCGAAAGCGCCCGCGAGAAGCGATAGGCGCCCGGTGTGTAGATGACGGCAAGCGTCATGATCAGCACCGGGATCGACGAGCCCACTCCGGCGACGACCACAAGGCCGAAGAGCTTGCTCGGGATGGAGTTCAGCGCATCGAGAAAGCGGCTGAGCACGCTGTCGAACCAGCCGCCGATCACCGCTGCGATCATGCCGAGCGCGACGCCGGCGAAGCAGGCAATGCAGACAGCGGCAAGCGAGATGCCGACAGTGTAGCGCGCACCCATGAGAATGCGGGAGAAGATGTCCCGGCCGAGATAATCGGTGCCGAGCCAGAACTTGGCAGACATCGGCCCGAAATAATCGAAATCAACGATGTCGCCGATCGGGTAGGGGATCAGCAGCGGCGCGAAGATGGCGACCAGCGCCCAGGCCAGGATGACGGCAAGGCCGAGCATGCCGACGATGTTAAATCGGAAGCCGAACCGGCGAGGGGTGAGTGCGGTAAGAGCCATGGTCAGCGCAGCCTCGGATTGGACATGATGGCGATGATGTCGGCGATGGTGATCAAAAGCAGATAGACGAGGCAGAAAATCATGGCACAGGTCTGAATGAGCGGCAGATCCCGGGTGGCGACGGCATCCACCATCAGCTTGGCTATGCCGGGATAGTTGAAGATCGTTTCGACGATGATGACGCCGCCAAGCAGGTAGGACAGCGAAAGTGCCACTGCATTGACGATCGGGCCGAGCGCGTTCGGCAATGCGTGTTTCAGGACCATGCGCGGGCGCGAGGCGCCCTTCAGGAGCGCCATTTCCACGTAGGGCGTATTCAGTGTCTCAATGACGGCTGCCCGGGTCATGCGGATCATCTGCGCCGATATCACGAAGCTCAGCGTGATGACCGGCATCGCGAAGACACGCAGCATTTGGGAAAAGGAGTGGATCTCATTGGCGAAGGCGAGCGCCGGCAGCCATTTGAGATAGACGGCAAAGATCAGCACAGCGGATGTCGCGACCATGAATTCGGGCACGGAAATCACGCCGATCGAGACCACCGTCACGATGCGGTCATAGAGGGAGCCGCGCAGCATGGCTGCGGTAATGCCAAGGGTCAGCGCGATCGGCACGGAAAACAGAGTGGTGGCTGCGGCAAGTTTCAGCGAGTTTCCGAGTCGGGCGCCGATCAGATCGGCGATCGGCATGTTGTTGGCGTAGGAAATGCCGAGATTGCCGGTGGCAAGGCCGGCAAGCCAGCGAATGAAACGCAGGATCGCCGGATCGTTGAGATGCATCGCGGCACGCAGGCCCGCGACCGCTTCCGGTGTTGCGGCTTGACCAAGGAGGATCTGCGCCACGTCGCCGGGCAGCATTTCCGTTGCCGCAAACACCGTGAACGACACGATGAGCAGTGTGATCACGGCTACGATCACACGGCCGAGCACGAGAGAAAGAACGTGGCGGTTCATGACAGATCCCCATCGCGAGAACGGATGTGCCGATTATACGGCACTGTACCCGACAAGCGGTGCCGTGGCACCACTGGTCGGGTACAAAGGCGAGGATCAGGCGTCGAGCCAGACATATTCCGCGAAGGCATAACCCATCATGCCTCCGAGCGGATTGGCCTCCAAGCCATGCAGCTTCGAGGAGATCGCGTCGACGTTGGAAATATAGGCCGGGATGGCGGTGCCGGCCTCTTCCGCGATCATTGCCTGCATGTCACCGTAGATCGCCTTGCGCTTGGCCTGATCGAGCAGGCCGCGCGCTTCCACCAGCATGCTGTCGAATTTCTCCGACTTGTACTGGCTTTCGTTCCATGGAGCCTGGGAGGAATAGAGCAGCGAAAAGAGGATGTCCGGCGTCGGACGTGGGTTGATATTGCCGAAATGCATCGGCGCCTTCAGCCAGTAGTTCGACCAGTATCCGTCAGAGGGTACGCGCTGGACGTCGAACTTCATGCCGATCTCGGCGCCGGCCTGCTGCAGCACCATCGCCATGTCGACGGAGGAGGTTGCAGCGTCGGAGGCGACGACGGGAATGGACTGGCCGAGCAGACCCGACTTCTGGAAGTGGAACTTGGCCTTCTCCGGATCGTAGGCCTTCGGCTTCAGATCGGCATTGTGGTAGATGTTGGAAGGCGGCACCGGCTGGTCGTTGCCGATCTCGGCAAGTCCGCGCAGCGCCGACTTCTGAATGACTTCCCGGTTCAGGAGATATTTGACGCCGGTCACGAAGTCCTTGCTGCTGCCTGGGTTCATATCCAGGCGCATGTTGAGGTCCGTATAGTTGCCGGATGTGGTTTTCGAGAGCGTCACGCCCTTCTGGCTGTCCAGAAGCCGCATGGAGCGCGGGTTGATGGATGCGGCGAGCTGGATATCGCCCGAAAGCAGCGCATTAACGCGCGCGGAATCGTCCTCGATGGCGAAGAACTCGAAGGAGTCGAGGTGCGCGCCACCTGACTTCCAATAGTTCTTGTTCTTGACGGCGACGGACCGTACGCCGGGTTCGAATCTTTCGCAGACGAATGCGCCGGTTCCGTTAGCTTTACTGAAATCCGTCGTGCCATCGGCAATGATCATGAAGTGATGCATGGCAAGGATGGTCGGAAGATCGGCGTTCGGATTGGCGAGGGTAATCTCAACGGTCTGCGGGTCGACAGCCTTGATGCCGGTCATCTGCTTGGCGATCGCATTGACCTTCGAGCCGACAGCCGGATCGAGATGGCGTTTCAGCGAATAGACGACGTCGGCGGACGAAAGGGTCTTGCCGTCGTGGAAGGTTACGCCCTTGCGAAGCTTGACGGTCCACACTTTGGCGTCGGAGCTTTCGATGCTTTCGGCGAGTTCCATCTGCGTGACGCCGTCCTTGTCGAGGAAGGACAGACGGTTGTAGAAGGCGCAACAGCGGACATAGTCCGTCGAGAGCGACGCCTTGGCCGGATCGAGCGTGTCGGCCGTCGATGACGACCAGCCGGCTGCCTTGAGCGAGCCGCCCGAGACGGGGGTTGCGGCGAAAGCCGCCGAGGCGCGCCCGAAGATTGCGCCGCCGGCTGCGGCAGCGATGCCGCCGGCAAGCAGCATCTGCAGGAGATCGCGGCGGGTGGCTCCGCGGCGAATGGCATTTTCGACCATGGCATCGTCTGCGCTGGTCCAATTCGTGATCTTGTCGTTCATCTGCGTTCCCCTTGTTGTTAAGGTTTGATTGGCACGCCTCGTCTTTTTCCGCGAGGTCGATACCGGATAGTCGGTCAAGCGGCCTTGATTGCCTCCACTGCGTCGGCAAGTCCTGCCATGGAGGTGAAATGGAAATCGGGCCTGGTGAATTCCTTGGGTTCGATCGTGCCGCCATAGCCTTTCTGGGCATGGCGTCGCTCGATCCAGCAATTGGTCATGCCGAGCCGCCGCGAAATGCCGATGTCATGATACTGGCTTTGCGCGACGTGCAGAATGTCGTCCTTTGAGCCGCCTTCCTTGGCGACGAAGGCGAAGACCTGCTCGAAGAAAGCCGGATCGGGCTTTTCCGTGCCCGTATCGTCGGCGGTGAATGCGGCATAAAACGGATTGCCGAGTTCCCTGGAAAAATGCTCGAACGCCCAGCGGCGGGCATTCGTCATGGCGATCAGCCGATAGCGCTGCGAAAGGCGTTGCAGAGCCTGGGCACTGTCCGGAAAGCCTTTCCAGCTCTTGGCGGAATCACGCAGGCGTTCGCCGTATCTTTGTTCGGACGGCAATCCCAATGTCGGGGCGATGACCAGATAGACGCGAACCAGATCGTCGGGAAACAGCCCGGCATCTCCGGAATAGCGCGCGGCGCGATAGAGGGCGAGCGCTTCCTCGCCATCGACGGAAACACCGGCTTCGTCCGCGATTGCCGCCAGGCAATCCTTGATACCGCCTTCGAAGTCGATCAGGGTTCCGACGACGTCAAAGGTGAGGTATTTGAAATCCGCTAGGCTCTTTGCCAAGTGTCTGCCCTCGCCAAATGTCAGTTCTTGATTGAGTGCACCCAATTCCGATCGCCGGCTGAATGCAGAAGAAAATGCTGTCCTGTTCCCACCGAAGATTTTCTCGTATCTGCCGAAAATCCCGGTTTTTCGGGCATTGAGCGCCTTTAGTCAGTTCAGTTTCGCAGTAAAGGCTCGCCGGATTCTCTGAATGGGAGAGCTGTGGCGGCACAAAATTGCGAATATGAGGGCAAAGCGGTATTTCGCCGATGCCGCCAAGGCCCCGTTTTGCGCTCAGGCAAGCACTGCCCGTACATCGGGGTCTTCAAGTGTCTGGTCCAGAGTCCTGCGCGTACGTTCGATGATCGCATCGATCTCCCCATCGGTGCAGCAGAGCGGCGGCGCATAGCCGAGAACACCGTTGCCGAAGGCGCGGATGACAAGCCCATTGTTCCAGGCGCGATCGAAGATCCGCCGCGCGGGCTCGGCAGCCGCAGGCAAGGGCGTCTTGCGCTCCTTGTCGACCACCAGTTCGACGGCAGCGAGCATGCCGCGCCCGCGCACGTCGCCGACCAGCGGATGGGAACGGAGATTGCGAAGGCCGGCCATCAGACGCGCGCCAGCCTTGACGCCATTTTCCAACAGGCCGTTTTCGTAAAGGCGCAACACTTCGAGGCCAACGGCGGCGCTGACGGGGTGCGCGGAATAGGTATAACCATGGCCAATCGCGGAGGCGCCGGCGCCGTCGGCAATCGTGCCATAGACCTTCTCCGACATGAAGACGGCCCCCATCGGCACATAGCCGGACGTCAGCCCCTTCGCGGTCGTCATCAAATCAGGGACGATGCCGTCTTCAGAACAGGCAAACAGTGGGCCGGTACGGCCAAAGCCGGTGATCACCTCGTCGGCAACGAACAGAATGTCGAGTTCGCTGCAGAGGTCGCGCATTGCCTTCATCCAGCCGGTCGGCGGAACCAGCACGCCGCCGGAACCCTGAATTGGCTCGGCGTAGAAAGCCGCCACACGCTCGGCGCCCAGCTCCTCGACCTTGGCACGCAGTGCGGCGACCGAAGCGGCGATGATCGCCTGCGGATCGGTGCCGACGGGATTGCGATAGGCATAATGGGTGGGAATCTTGTGCTGCCAGTCGAGCGGCATGCCGAAGCCGGCATGGAAGACCGGAAGCGCCGTCAGGCCGGCGCCGACGGTGGACGAGCCGTGATAACCCTGTTCGAGCGAGATGAACTGATCCTTCGTGGGCTTGCCGAGCGCGTGATAATAATAGCGGATGAAGCGGACCGTGCTGTCGACGGCGTCGGAACCGCCGAGCGTAAAGTAGACATGGTTGAGGTCGCCGGGAGCGCGGTCAGCCAATTCGGCGGCGAGCCGGATGGCCGGTTCGGAGCCGAGGCTGAAATAGCCGGTGGCATAGGGCAGCTCCCGCATCTGACGGGCGGCTGCCTCCACGATGCTGTCATGGCCATAGCCGGCATTGACGCACCAGAGACCGGCAAAGCCGTCGATCATCTGATGGCCCGATGCATCGGTGACCGTCGCGCCCTTGGCGGATTTCAACACCCGGACGCCGGCCTGTTCGTGACCGCGATAGGAGGCGACGGGGTGAACGAGGTGGGCGCGATCGAGTTCGATAAGGGAATTGCTCAGCATGATGTCTCTCTTCAGCCCAGAGCCTGGCTGGCCAGGGCAAATGTGTGAACGCTGGGAACGGATGACGGGGTAGAGGAAGGTGCATGATGCATGGTGATGCCGCCGCCGACATGGGCCAGGCCATGTTCGAGGAGGAAGGGAGCAAGGCCAGTTTCGGCCCCGGTATCGACACGCATAAATGCGCCCGACCGGGCCGCGAACAGAAAGCTCAAAAGGTCCTGGGCCTCGTCAGTGGTTTCTGCAACGACCGGGCCGCAGAGTTCGCCACGGCCAAAGGACCGCAAGGCCGCGTAACCGCGAAGCGCGTCGGCTTCGCGCAGAATCGCCAGACGGCCGGCTTGGGCCAGGGCTTGGATGAGTGGCCTGCGATCCGCTCCGAAAGCGATGCGGTCGAGGGTGACGATCTGCTCGATATCGGCGGCTGTCGCCCAATCCACCGTCGGCGGCGCAATGCATGCAAGCAGCGGGCCTTGGTGTTGAACGATCTCGCCGGTCTTCTTGAATCCGAGACTTTCATAAAGAGGCAGACCGTCGGCAGTCGCCACGAGCCGGCACTCACGATCACCAACGATATCAAGGGCCGCCTGCATGATCCGGCGGCCGATACCGCGCCCGCGCATCGATTCATCAACGATCACCATGTTGATCGTTGCGACGTCATCGCCATAGGGAGTGACGAAGATCGTGGCGACGACCTGGTCGTCCTCGATAGCCACGAGGCCGCGGCTAAGCTCCAGCAGCATCTGCCACTCTTCCAGCCGGTGCGGCCAGCCTGCCTGACGGGACAGCGCCAGGGCCGATTGAAGGTGAGAGTGGTCGAGGGGGCGAAGATCGATCCCGGTTGCCTGCACAGGCTTTTTCTCCCGTCGTTGCTTTTCTTTTTGATAGACCCGTAGCGAAAGAAGATCGTCCCGACGAAAGGGCAGCAGCGGTATCTTCCACCGTCCGCCGGCATGCGCGCCGCATCTTATGCCGGGGCGGTTGGTGTTGCGGGCTGCGATTGCGGATTTCGGTGGCAACGCGCTTGTGGCGACGCGCAACTCTCTGCCAAAGCGGAGCGGCGATACAAAACTTTCTGCTTCGCGACGGCCTAAATGCGGTGAACCGATGGAAGAAGGCTGCCTATGATGTTCTCATTCATTAGCGCCTGCGCGGCATTCTGCAAGGATCCAAGACATGACGAAGTTCCGGCCGAAATACATCACCTTCGACTGCTACGGCACTCTGACGAATTTCCAGATGGCCGAGGCTGCTCAGAAGATCTACGGCGGCGAGCTCGACCAGCCGCGCATGGCGCAGTTCATCAAGAATTTCGCAGCCTACCGGCTGGACGAGATTCTGGGAGACTGGAAACCCTATAATGAAGTGCTCCACAATGCCATCGAGCGGACCTGCCGCAGGAACGGCGTCACCTTCCGCGCCGAAGACGCCCGTTCGATCTACGAAACCGTGCCGAGCTGGGGGCCGCATCCGGATGTGCCGGCGGGGCTTGCCAAGGTCGCCAAGGAAATCCCGCTGGTCATCCTGTCGAACGCGATGAACGAGCAGATCATGTACAATGTCGAAAAGCTCGGTGCGCCGTTCCATGCGGTCTTCACGGCGCAGCAGGCCAATGCTTACAAGCCGCGCTTCAAGGCGTTCGAATATATGTTCGATATGCTCGGCTGCAATCCGGAAGACATCCTGCACTGCTCCTCATCCTTCCGCTACGATCTGATGTCGGCCTATGATCTCGGTATCAAGCACAAGGTTTGGGTTAACCGGGGTCACGAACCCGCCAATCCCTATTATGAATATACCGAGATCAAGGATATTTCCGGTCTGCCCGGCGTCGTCGGGCTCTGACGGGAGGCCGCCATGCAATTTAAGTCCTATTGGCACGACACAGCCCCGCGTTTCGCAAAGCAGAGCACGGCTCCGCTCGAAGGTCATTATGACGTCGCGGTGATCGGCGGCGGCTTTACCGGACTAGGGGCGGCGCTTCAGCTCGCCAAGGCCGGCGCCAAAGTGGTCGTGCTGGAGGCGGGCACAGTCGGCTCCGGCGCGTCCGGCCGCAATGGCGGTCATCTCAATAACGGCATCGCCCATAGTTTCATCGCGGCGAAGGAGGAACTCGGCGTCGAGCGGGCGAAGGCGCTTTATCGCGCCTTCGACGATGCCGTCGACACTGTCGAGCGGATCGTTGCCGAGGAGGGCATCGACTGCAATTTCCGTCGTGCGGGCAAGCTGAAGCTTGCCTCCAAGCCAGCGCATTTCGACAGCATCGCCAAGAATTTCGAGGCGGTTCATCGCGAGATCGATCCGGATACGGCGCTGCTGACGGCAGATGACCTCAAGGCGGAGATCGGATCGACGTCGTTCCATGGCGCCATGCTCTCCAAGAAGAGCGCGATGATGCATATGGGGCGCTATGCGGTCGGTCTTGCAGAAGCCGCAGTGCGTAGCGGCGCGGTAATCTTCGAGAATGCCGCCGTGACCGACAGGAAGGTCAACGGTAGCCGCCATGAATTGACGACCACGCGCGGCAAGCTTTCGGCTGACAATGTTTTCCTGGCAACCGGCGCTTATACGCCGGGCATCTTCAGCTATTTCCGCCGTCGCATCGTTGCTGTCGGTAGCTTCATCATCGCGACGCGTCCGCTGACCAAGGCGGAGGTCGCCGCGACCATGCCCGGCAACCGCACCTGCGTGACTTCGCTCAACATCGGCAATTATTTCCGGCTGTCGCCGGACAATCGCCTCATATTCGGTGGCCGGGCCCGGTTTTCCGCAACGTCTGATCAGCAATCCGACGCCAAGAGCGGCGAGATTCTGCGGGCCAGCCTCGCGGAAATCTTCCCGCATCTCGCAAAGATCGAGATCGATTATTGCTGGGGTGGCCTGGTCGACATGACCAAGGATCGCTTCCCGCGCGCGGGCCATGTGGACGGGCTTTGGTACGCGATGGGCTATTCCGGCCATGGCGCACAGATGGCAACGCATATGGGCATGATGATAGCCGACGCCATACTGGGAAAGGCCGATCGCAATCCGGTCAAAGGCCTCGAGTGGCCGGCGGTGCCGGGGCATTTCGGCAAGCCCTGGTTCCTGCCGCTGGTCGGCATGTATTACAAGACGCTCGATCGGTTCCAATAGTCGGATCAAGTATCACGCCTTCGAAGGGATGCGGGCAATGACCTTGATCTCGAAGTCGAAGCCGGCAAGCCAGTTCACGCCGACGGCCGTCCAGTTCGGATAGGGCGGACCGCTGAAGATCTCCTGCTTGACGGCCATGATTGTTGCGAACTGGTTTTCCGGGTCTGTGTGGAACGCTGTTATGTCCACTATATCATCGAACGTGCACCCCGCGGCGTCCAGCGTTGCCTTGAGGTTTTCGAAAGCCAAACGGACCTGATGCCCGAAATCAGGTTCCGGCGTCCCGTCGGCACGGCTGCCGACTTGCCCGGACACGAACAGAAGGTCACCGGAGCGAATGGCGGCCGAATAGCCATGTTCCTCGTAAAGGGCATGTCTGTTGGCGGGAAAAATTGCCTCACGTTTGGTCATTCTCGATCCTTTCTTCATTATCGTTGGCGACAGCGGATGAGCAGGATGCATTCTGCTTCACACGCCGCCTCATCTCATATACGATGCGTATGTGAAATAACTGGCATACGCGCCGTATGTCAAGTCCACATACGCATCGTATATGAAATTTGAGGGCAGGATGGCGAAACGACGTATCGATACGATGGAGGAGAACCGTGCCAAACTGATCGCGGCGGCGCGAAAAGCCTTTGCTGAAAAAGGGTATTCGGCTGCATCAATGGACGAGCTGACGGCCGAGGTCGGCCTGACGCGTGGGGCGCTCTATCACAATTTCGGAGACAAGCGCGGGCTTCTTGCGGCCGTTGTCGATCAGATCGACTCGGAAATGGCGTCGCAGGCCCAAGAGATCGGCGCACGGGCGGGAGACGATTGGAAAGGCCTGCTTGCCGAAGGCGCTGCCTATATCGAGATGGCACTGGTTCCGGAAGTTCAACGCATCGTTCTGCTCGACGGACCTGCCGTGTTGGGTGATCCATCAAAATGGCCCAGCCAGAGCAGTTGCTTTCAGGAAACCAAGCGGACGGTAGAGCGTCTTATCGCCAAAGAGATTTTCAAGCCGCTCGACGCCGAGGCGGCCGCTCGGCTTCTTAGCGGCGCCGCGCTCAATGCTGCTCTTTGGGTCGCAGCCAGCGACGATCCGAAGCATGTGCTACCAAAGGCTATCGAGACCTTCCGTGCTTTGGCTGCTGGCCTTCTCGTGAAGCCCGAGTGAATTCCTGCCGGGCAGGAAAGCTGTCAGAATGTCTCTGCAGCATGTCGGTAGGGCGCCCCTTTTGGCGCGCCCTTTTTGTTGTTTTTGACAGGCTCAGCCAAGCCCGCCGATGTGGAAGGTCTTCAGTTCGAGATATTCCTCGATGCCGACTTGCGAGCCCTCGCGGCCGAGGCCGGATTGCTTGACGCCGCCGAAGGGGGCGACTTCGGTTGAGATCGCGCCGGTGTTCAGCCCGACCATGCCGAATTCCAGCGCTTCGCCGACGGCCCAGGAGCGCTTGAGGCTTCCGGTATAGAAATAAGCCGCAAGCCCGAAGGGCGTGCCGTTGGCGATGGCGATCGCCTCCTCGTCGGTCTTGAAACGGAAGAGCGGGGCGACCGGTCCGAAGGTCTCCTCACTGGCAAGCAGCATGTCGGTGGTAGCACCCGACAGGACGATGGGGGCTGCATATTGCCGGCCTTCTGGCAGGTTCGAAGCCTTTGCAACGATCGTCGCGCCTTTCTCGACGGCATCGGCAACGTGGCGCTCGATCTTCTCGATGGCGGCGGAATTGATCATCGGACCGATGTCGATGCCCGCTTGCGTGCCAGGGCCGACCTTCATGGCGGAAACGCGGGCGGCCAGTTTTTCGGCAAAGGCGTCGTAGACCTTGTCCTGCACCAGAATGCGGTTGGAGCAGACGCAGGTCTGGCCGCCATTGCGGAATTTGGAGGCGATAGCGCCTTCGACGGCAAGGTCGAGGTCGGCATCGTCGAAGACAATGAAGGGCGCGTTGCCGCCGAGTTCGAGGCTGAGCCGCTTGATGCTGTCGGCGGCGCCGCGCATCAGCAGTGCGCCGACGCGGGTCGAGCCGGTGAACGAGATCTTTCGGACTGATTCATTGCGCATCAGCTCGTTGCCGATCGCGGTCGGCAGGCCGGTGACGATGTTGATGACGCCCGAAGGGATGCCGGCGCGTTCGGCCAGAACGCCGAGCGCCAACGCCGAATAGGGCGTGAGGTCGGATGGCTTGATGACGACCGTGCAGCCGGCGGCGAGCGCCGGGGCCACCTTGCGGGTGATCATTGCATTGGGGAAGTTCCAGGGCGTGATGATGCCGCAGACACCGACCGGTTCCTTGAGGACCACGATGCGTCGGTCGCGGGTCGGCGAGGGTATGGTCGTGCCACCGATCCGGCGCGCTTCCTCGGCGAACCATTTGACGAAGGAGGCGCCGTAGCGGATTTCCCCACGCGCCTCGGCCAGCGGTTTTCCTTGCTCTGTCGTCAGGATCAAGCCGAGATCGTCGCAATGTTCGATCATCAGATCATGCCAAGCTTCCAGCAGTTGTGCCCGCTCGGCATGGGTCTTCGCCCGCCAGGCCGGGAAGGCGGCGCTGGCGGCTTCGATCGCGGCGCGCGTCTCCGTCCCATCCATGTCGGGAACCGTGCCCATTACTGTCTGCGTGGCCGGATCGATGACGTCGAGGGTCTTGCCGGAGGCGGCATTGCGCCAGAGTCCATCGATCAGGCCCTGTTGGCGCAATAGGCTCCGGTCCTTGAGGTCGATCATTGTTGTTGTTTCCTTGTCGTTCAGGCGAGTGCGGTCAGCACGGCATGGGTGATGGCATCGGTCTTGTCCTTGCCGGGGAAGGTGCCGATGCCGGCTTCGGTTGTCGCGGCAATCGCGCGCATGATTTCGGCTGCGGCTGGCTTTTCGCCGAGATGATCCAGCATCATGGCGGCCGACCAGATGGCGGCAATCGGATTGGCGATGCCGAGATGGGCGATATCGGGCGCGGAGCCGTGCACCGGTTCGAACATCGACGGTGCCGTGCGGTTCGGGTTGAGATTGGCGGAGGCGGCAAAGCCAAGCCCGCCCTGGATGGCGGCGCCGAGGTCGGTCAGGATGTCGCCAAACAGATTGGAGGCGACGACGACATCGAGGCTTTCCGGCGCCATAACCATGCGTGCCGCCATGGCGTCTATGTGGTAGTTCGTTACGGTGACATCCGGATAGTCGGCGGCGAGCCGCGCCGTGACCTCATCCCAGAACACCATGGAATATTTCTGCGCATTCGATTTGGTGACGGAGGCGAGCTTTCCGCGGCGTGCGCGGGCCTGTTCGAAGCCGAAGCGCAGGATGCGCTCCACGCCGGCTCTGGTGAAAATCGAAGTCTCGACGGCGACCTCGTTTGCCGTGCCCTGGTGCACGCGTCCGCCGGCCCCGGAATATTCGCCCTCGGTGTTCTCGCGAATGCAGAGAATATCGAAGTTGCGTGTCTTCAGCGGCCCTTCGACACCCGGCAGCAGCCGATGCGGCCGGATATTGGCATATTGCTCGAAGGCCTTGCGGATCGGCAGAAGCAGGCCGTGCAGCGAAACGGAATCGGGCACCTCGGCCGGCCAGCCGACCGCGCCGAGCAGGATGGCGTCGAAACGGCGCAGGGTCGCAATGGCGTCGGCCGGCATCATCGTGCCCGTTTCCTTGTAGTAGGTGCAGGACCAGGGAAAGCTGGTCGGCTCCAGGCCGAAGCCCGTCTTCCCAGCCACTTTTTCCAATACCTGCCACGCTGCGGCGGTAACGTCCTTGCCGATGCCGTCGCCGGGGATGAGAGCGATCCTATAGGTCTTCATGTCAGCTCCTCAGATGTTGATCAGCACGGATTTGCTGCGACGATTGGCGAGATAGGCATCGCGGCCAAGGTCCTTGCCGATACCAGAGTTCTTGTATCCACCAGTCGGCAGAATATGGTCGCGGGAACGCCCGTAGCGATTGACCCAGACGGTTCCGGCCTGAAGGCGGCGCGTCACGCGGACGGCTCTGGAAAGATCGCGCGTGAATAGGCCCGCCGCAAGCCCGTAGGTCGGATGATCGGCAAGCAAGAGCGCTTCCTCCTCCGTCTCGAAGGTCTGCAGCGTCAGCACCGGCCCGAAGATTTCTTCAGTGACCGCCGGCGAGGCCTGGTCGACCCCGGCAAGCAGCGTCGGGGCATAAAAGTAGCCCGATCGCTCCAGCCGCGAACCGCCGGTCAGGCATTCCGCGCCGGCGCCGATCGCGGCCTGAACGATGCTGTCTATACGCCCGATCTGGCGCTCCGAGATAACAGGCGAATAGAGGCTTTTCTCGTCCCAGGTGGGGCCTGGTTTGATTTGATGCATGTGCCCGAGGATCGCCTCGGCGAGAGGTTCGGCAATCGAGCGCTCGGCAATCAGCCGCGAACCCGCCACGCAGGCCTGGCCGGCATTGGCGAGGACGTTGCGGGCGATCGCCTCGGCGGCCAGATCGAAATCGGCATCGGCAAAGACGAGTTGCGGGCTTTTGCCGCCGAGTTCCAGCGTCATCGGCTTGACGCCGCTGCGGGCGATATTCTCCATGATCGCCGCACCGGCTGCTGTCGAACCGGTGAAGCTGATCTTGCCGATACCGGGATGGCTGGTGATCGCCGCGCCGGTCGTCGGGCCATCGCCGAGAACGATGTTGATCAGGCCGGCGGGAATGCCGGCACGTACCGAGAGTTCCGCCATGTAGAGCGTCGAAAACGGCGTCATCTCGGAGGGCTTCAGCACCACGGCGTTGCCCGCTGCCAATGCGGGGCCGAGCTTCCAGCCGGCCATGGAAATCGGGAAGTTCCAGGGGGTGATCGCGCCGACGACCCCGTAGGGTTCGGTCATGATCATACCGAGGCTGTGGTCGTCAGTCGGGACCAGATCGCCACCTTCCTTGTCAGCGAACTCCGCGAAGAAGCGGATCTGCTCGGCAGTAATGGCTATATCGCCGGCGATGAGCTGGCCGATCGGGCGGGTCGAGGATACGGCTTCTAGACGGGCGAGCGTCACGGCCTCTTCTTCCATCAGGTCAGCCCAACGAACCAGCGCCTTGGTTCGCTCACGCGG